>NZ_JBSGVZ010000002.1:0-482665 GCF_053608705.1 Peribacillus sp. NPDC055009
GCTCGACTTGCATGTATTAGGCACGCCGCCAGCGTTCGTCCTGAGCCAGGATCAAACTCTCCGAAGAAATGTTTGACTTGCTCATTTGCTTTTTTGATAGTGTGTGCTCACTTAAAATTTAACGTTGGCGCTTTGTTTTGTTCAGTTTTCAAAGAGCAATTTGTTGTCGTTTCTCTTAGAAGCGACCTCTATAATGTAACACATTCCGTCACGTTTCGTCAACAACTTTTTTTAAAATGTTTTTCACAGCTTGTTAGCTGTTTAAGTTGCTGTCTTAGCGACAAGAAATAATATACCATGTACAAAAAATGTTTGCAATACGTTTTTTAAAACTTTTTCAAAAAAAAACGTTTTACCTATTTTCTTCTATATATCCTTTACACCAACACACCCTTATCCCTGCTTTCTGGACCAAGCTCAATGGTTTATGAATAAACGAAGCATATTTCCAAAGAAACACAAATAGTCATATATAGATATCTTTTTCCATGAGGTGAAGCAATGAATCTGCCATTAATCGGATTACTCATTTCCTACAGTATGACCCTTTACTTATTCAGTACCGCTTATTATGAAGCCATCAAGTTCAGCAGAGAAAAAGGCAAGGTGAATGGTACGACGTTTTTATTCAGTTTTACTTTCGCTTTGGTTTTCACACGGATCACCTATTTGTTTCACCCCTATTAAATAAAAGCAGTAAGTCGGGAGACTTACTGCTTTTATACGGAAACTTGCGCTTCTTCATGTACCTTGCTTTTCTTTTCATCTTTTAAGAACATCATCAAACCACCCAATATGATGGTGCCTCCCAGGACCTGAGTCCAGAGTATCGGTTCATCTAATATGAAGTAAGCCAGAATTGTAGCCCCCACCGGTTCAAGTAAGATTCCCATCGAAAGCGTCGAAGTGCTTAACCACTTTAGTGACCAATTGAATAAAGAATGACCTAATAAAGTCGGGAAAATCGCAAGCAAAACGAAATAAACCCAATCGGAAGCAGGGTAAGGCGCCAATGCCTCTCCCTTGAAGATCACATAGAAAAACAATGCAACAGCACTGATTGCATACACGACAAATGTATATGTTATAGAAGAGATACGTTTTCGAACATTTTGACCAAACAGTAAATAACCGGTTACCAGCGCACATGCGATAAGCGAAAGAATATCTCCCCAAAGCGCCATACCACTAATTCTCAAATCGCCCCAGCTAATGACGAGGCTACCTGCTATTGCAATGATGCCGCTCAATATCGCCTTCATTGAAAATCTTTCTTTAAAAAACAGGTAAGCTCCGGCAAAAGCGAATAAAGGCTGGAGGGTGACAAGCACAGTTGAACTCGCGACCGACGTGTAATTAAGCGATTCAAACCATAAAATAAAATGAAAAGCCAAAAACACTCCTGCCGCAATCGAATATAGCCAATCCTTTTTTTCAATGAATTTAAGTTCATGACGGTATTTCATCAAGAAAAACGGCAACATAAGTAAGACGGTAAATAATAAACGGTAAAAAGCGATAACACCCGATGGAGCGGTGGCCAATTTAACAAGGATGGCCGAAAACGATACGGATGCCACACCGATTGCCAACGCTACATAAGGATTCACTTTTGGCATTTGCACTCAAATTCCTCCTTTCAAATGGAATTACATTTCATTGAACTCTATTTTACTATGTTAAAATCATTAGGGTAGTTTTTTTTGAAAAACGGGTATATGGCAACAGACGATCTTATTCTTCGATAATAATTCGGAAGTGGTGAAAAAAATGGAATGGACATTCGACCCTCAATCGGAACTGCAAATCCTTATCAAATTGGGAATTTCAGCTCTACTTGGACTAATTATCGGACTCGAGCGAGAAATGAAGCGAAAACCCGTAGGATTAAAAACAAGCCTGGTCATTTCAATCGTGAGCTGTTTATTAACGATCGTTTCCATGGAATCCGCTTATAAGTTCCCAGGGAGCGATGACGTAAATATCACAATGGATCCCTTGCGTCTAGCTGCCCAAATCGTTTCTGGCGTAGGCTTTATCGGTGCTGGCGTCATTCTCCGGCGGGACAACAACAGCATATCCGGTTTAACGACAGCCGCCATCATCTGGGGAGCTGCAGGAATCGGAATCGCCGTTGGAGCTGGATTTTTCCTCGAGGCCATTGCAGGCGTCATCCTATTGATCATAAGTGTCGAATTGGTGCCCGCAATCGTCACCTGGCTAGGACCGATGAAGTTACGGCAAAAAGAAATCTTTCTGCAGCTGGTCGTACAAAATAAAGATGACATTGCCGTCGTATTGAAAAAAATCAAAGACGAAAAAATATTCATCAAAAACCTTAGAATCAAAGATGTCGCAAATGACAATCACCTTTTGACACTTAAAGTGCTGGTCGATCATAAAGTCAGAACATCGGAAGTGTATTACACTGTTTCCAACCTTAAGGAGATTGAAAGAGTAGAAATCGAAAATGCATAATTAAAAAACCGTTTGATTACCCTCAAACGGTTTTTTTATCATTTTTGCAAAAATCTCATATTTTATATTGACTTTTCGCTAAAATCCGATAAAATAGTTATTGTACCTCAACTCGGGGCATTAGCTCAGCTGGGAGAGCGCTACGCTGGCAGCGTAGAGGTCAGCGGTTCGATCCCGCTATGCTCCATATCCGAAAACCCTTGCGTAGCAAGGGTTTTTTTCTTTGGCTTAAAAAAAATACTTCATTGTGACCATATGAATAATCACAATCTACATATACACATTTTAGGTTGTGTGCTTCAGCAGTGGGCTTTATCTACGGTGCTTAAACAATTTAAGATAAAATCATCGCGAAGGAGTTAAAGAATCCTCTCATTAACAAAGTGCCTACCTCCTTTAAGGAAGTAGGCTCATTCAAATCCATTTTCAAAAAAGCATCGAAATAACTTATAGATTAATCAACTAACATTCCTTCAGGACAATCTATTCAAAAAAGATGCGATAAGCTGTCCTAGTCTTCGAACTCCCTCGATTATTTCTTTCTCATTGGGATAACTGAACGAAAGCCGGAGAAACTCGGTTCCATCGTTTTGATCCAAGAAAAAGTATTTCCCTGGAACATATGAAATACCCTCAGCAAGAGCCTGTGATAACAAATGCGACGTATCCACACCTGGAATTCTCACCCATACAAAGTAACCACCATCTGGTACATACCATGAAACGGATTCTGGAAGAAATTGTTCCATCGAACGGATTAACGCATTACATTTAGAACGATACACATCTTTTAGTAGGTCGAGCCGTTTATCAAAATCGGCGTTTTCTAAGTATACAGCCATTGTACTTTGAGCAAATGGATGGTCTAAATCTTTTTTAAACCACTCTAAAACCTTAATGAATTCACTTTCTCCCGCTATCCATCCAATCCGCATTCCTGGCGCAACAACCTTGGATAAGGACCCAACGTGGAGGACCCGCCCGCGTTCATCAATGGATTTTATTGGCACCGGATTTTTATCGAAGGATAATTCTCCGTACGCATCATCCTCTAGAATGAGAAAATCAAACTCGATGGAAAGCTCCAATAAATGCTTTCGGCGCTCAATTGTCATAGTCGTGCCAGTTGGATTTTGAAAGCTTGGGATAGTATAAAGAAAACGCGGGAGGGTTAGACCTGTACGCTTCCTTTGATCCAGTATTTCTTTTAATCGGTATGTTTGGATCCCCTGTTCATCTATAGGTATACTGATAATATGCTTCGTATAGTTTTGAAAAATTTCTAAAGCCTCCATATAAGTGGGAGACTCTACCGCTACAACCGCTTTATCATCAAGGAGAATGCGGGCAATGAGATCAATCCCCTGGCAAGCTCCTGATGTAATCAAAAGCTGTTCTTCTAAAATCAAAATTCCACGCTCTGCCAATCTTTTCTGGATTTGCTGCTTCAGTTTTGCAATTCGTGGACTTCCAAGATAATGGAGCGGCAAATCCTGCTCCTCATCAAGAAGTTTTGCTACAGCTGCCTTGAGCTCCCCAGCAGGAACGAGTGCAGGATCAGGATAGCCTGAACTCAAGCGAATACAGCCATCCGGCAGATTTGGCATCCATGCACCGGGCGGATCATTCTTAAGTGCCGCTTTAATGTTTTCAGAAAAAAATGATTCAACATTCACTTCAACCATACACCTTTCCGTCAATGAAATCTTAATTGATACTCGTGATTTTTGAAGATAGCTCCCTTATTTTATATAAGCATAAATCTATTGTAGAAACACTCTAAATTAATTTTAAAATTTCTCTAATGAGATAAAATAATCACTCTTTGCAAATTCTGGAGTCCCTTTTACAAAAACTTTCTTGGTCACTCCAATGCAATCATAAATTATGTGTGTATGGATGAGGTCGTGATTTTTGTCATCAGTATCTGTAAAGCTGGTTAAAGAACGAAAAAATAAAGAAAGGCAGATCGTCCGCCTTTCTTCACTTTTTATGCAACTCATGGCATTTCTTAACCAATCGCTTCGGTGCCGCACGTAAATAGGCTTCTTGAATTAGATAGGTCAATTCATCCCAGTCTTCCCCATCCGGACTTTGAATAGAGACCCAACCGTGATGTCCTATATATGGAGTTTTGAAAAAATTCTCTTTCTGTAGCAATAATTCTTGAGTTTCTCTATCTGACTTGAACGACAAGCTGAATCCTTTCTCGCTTTCACCTGAAATCACGAAGGATTTCCCATTGATTTTAAAAGTGTTGTGACCGAATCCGTCAATATGTTCAACAGCTTCGGGCAGCGCAAGACAGATATTGCGTACATTTTCAAGCATGGCTGCCGTTTCTTGTGATTTCATGTTTTAATTCACCTATTATCAACTCTATTTTGCATTCACATCGGGTTGGTGAATTCCAAAAGTATTGCCTTCGGTATCAATATAGTATCCTTGCCATGCCATTCCGGGCAGGGCAAATTTGGGCAATGCGACCTTGCCGCCATTCTCAATAATTTTAGCTTCCGTTAAATCGTAATTTTCCACTCCCATGGTACAGGCAAATGCATTTAACGTTTGGTGTGTTTCCGGCGGAGCACTATGACGCTGCATCAAAGCACCATCGATCCCATGTTCATTCTCATTGCCAGTTACTGCTCCAAAGTAAGGCACTCCTGCATATTCACTCCAGTCTTGAAATGACCATCCGAATACCTCTCCATAAAACTTCTTTGCCCGTTCCATGTCATTCACATGAATTTCGAAATGAACTATTCTTCCCATGATTTCCTCCTAATTCACACAAGAATTAACCGTATCCTTAAATTATTCAGTCAGTGTTCGCTTACAATAACCCATTTATCATTATATTTTAAATGGAAATAAATTCAAAGAACATCATACATCCTATATAACTTTTTAGAAAGACAACAGGAACCACTTTTTAAATCTCGTTTGCTCCGACCAACCGTTTGTATACCAAATATTTGCGAAACTATGCGTATATTTTTGTGAAAGTTGGACGAGACTGCTAGTAAATAATTCTAGGAGGTTATCAAAATGTTTAGATTCGGGAAGAGTAAGCCGCGGAGCAAGGTCGGTAAATTAATAGATAAGCACGGATATACACAAGAGGAGTTTGTAAGTGCGTCCGGTATCTCACGCAATACGATAAGCAGAGTTTGCAGTGACCCTAAGTATGTGCCGTCAGCCGGAGTTTTAAAGAAAATCATGAAGGCGGTTCGAAGTATAGAGGCTGACGCAAAGGCAGATGATTATTTTGATTTATGAACGAATATAAAGCCCAAACATCAAGGGTCAGGGCTTTGTCTTATTCCCCGCTTATCTTGCGTACTGCTTTGGAAGGTACCCAGCCAACATCGCCAGTCTTCGTTAATTTAATCCGGGGCTGTGTACCCTCTCGTTCGATGAACGTGATAGGCATTACTTCGTCTGTTGTTATTGGCCTCTCATCGGAAAACATAATCAAAGATTTAAACACTTGAATTTCCATGCGAGTAAGCTTATTAAAAAAAATGATCTACTGTATCTACCAGTAAATCGCCATCCTAATTGTAAAAAACAACCTTCATTTTAATTTTTGTTTACACATATATTGACCTGCTTTATCAGGATAAAACATTGATCATTTTTCATTGAATGGATTGAATAAACTTATTAATCCTGATCCACCTCCCGATTTCTAACTTTTTTGATTAAGGATGTTAGGTCGCAAATTTTCCCGGCTGTTTCCCGTTCCAATACCAGCTGTTGCCCAATGGCGAGGGCTAATCTTTCTCCTTTTGCTCTTAATTTGGGATCATTTATACTTTCCAAATCAGGAACATGAGCTAAACCAACCACTCGACGCATCATTTCACACCCCGCGTATCCAAAAGAATCCTGAAGCAAACGCAGCAAATAATCATCTTCATATCCCTGTATGGACACGTAAGAACCGCTTGCTTTTTCCTTCCACAAAGTTCTAAATTCTTCTTCAAAGGTTGTCCAAATTTCCTCTACTGTATTTAATAAATACTCTTGGTATTCAATCCGTTCCTTTTGAATGAGAGTATGTCCTTCATGAGAGCAATAGTTGAGTAATAGATTAGCAATCACAGCTCCAACATCAAAACCCATCGGTCCATAAAAGGCGAACTCTGGATCAATCACTTTCGTGTCCTTTTCCGTGATCATAATGCTGCCTGTATGAAAATCTCCATGGATAAGTGCTTGAGTACGAGTGAGAAATCCTTCCTTTAACTTCATGATTTCAAGTTTAAGCCGGTCATGACTCCAAATTTCTTCTACGACTGCCTTAATTAGCGGGTTGAATTGATTCGTTTTTGCATCGTAATATGGATCAGTAAACACAAGATCTTCTGTAATTTTGCACATTTCAGGATTTATAAACTGAATTACTTTTTGCTTTTTACATTCAGGATCTAACGCTAAATCGGAAGTTAAAAACAGAGTTCTAGCTAGAAAAGCACCAATGTGTTTTGCAAAATAAGGATAACGATTACGGGCAATTAGGCCTTTACGCATTATGATATGTGTAGATAAATCCTCCATGACAGTTAACGCCAATACTTTATCATAATGATAAACTTTTGGAACTGAACCAGGACAAATTCCATTTTGCATCATCAATGCTTCACTCTCAATACGTGACCTGACTAATGTTAATGGCCAAGACTCCCCAACTACGCGCGCATAAGGAAGTGCTTGTTTTATAATTACACTTTTTTCCGACGAATCTTGTTCCGCTATACGAAATACTAAATTTAGATTCCCATCCCCCATTTCCTTGCAAATTAGTTGAGCATTCTCCGAAAATAAACCCGGAATCTTTTTAATATATTGCATTGTTTCTAGCTCACTAAGTATATGATAATTTAAATTTGTCATTAATCCCCTCTCCCCTTTCTAAGAGCTCTTTTCCTGAGTAAATTCAACTAGGTGTGTGCAACAACACTAGTATAAGTAAGTTAAACAATTGTTTTTTTTGTATTTACTCACTAAAAGGGTTATGTCATCATATGTTGTTTTTAAGAGAGGGGTGATTAATATTCAAAATAACAATTTTATAATCAAAGCAACCAACCTAAAGAATCGCCTGCCAAATCAATTTTTCTCTATTATTCGGAAAAGTGTAAGGGCTTATTAATGCGGGGTATGTTGTTATTAATTTTGGACAAGGCATCCCTGACCTTCTCACAAGAAGGCGTTCAAGAGCTTGTGGATACTTACGAATTACGATAATGCCTTTTTGAAGAGCTAAAAAATTCAATCGGCATGCTCCAGCTCCTAAAGGATCCTACTTCGCCTGGCTGCCAATAAGAAATTTGCTGATACGATATTGAAAAAATGTAAAAGTTGCCCTGGGTCCGGGAATTGGATTTTGTAAGCATGGAGAGGCATATGGTCGAATAGTGTTTCTTGCCGAAGAGGAACGAATTCAGGAGGCAACAAGCGGAATTGATATTTCGTTCTCCCTATTTTATCGTTACCCTATCCCCAAATATGATATCTATTGCAATGCCAGTGATTTTAATGACAAACAAATCAAAATCATATGGCCCTTTTCTTGTGATTCAAACTGCAACAAAGACTGTGGAATTTGTAAACCTACTATATTTCGTTCGCTTTCAACTACCGATTATATGAAAGTTGTAATTGGAGATAGTATCACAGATTTGGCGATTGCCAAATTGGCTGGAACTTGTTATTGCACGAGATTTTCTTTTACAAAAATGCAAAGAGCAGTCTCTTCCTTGTAAAGAATTTGAATCATTTTTTGATGTGATTAAAATTTAAACCAAATTACCAATAAGTGTGGTGAAGACCCATAGCTAAAAAGGATTTTGAAAAAATCACCCTCGAATCAATCGAAAAGGCCTTTAAAACATTACAAACAATTAAAGGAAGCCTATCGGAAAGAGGGTGGTTTCCGGCAACCAGCGGGAACCTGTCCATTCGTGTAAAAAACTCTTCGTTAGAGCTTGATCAACCTATTATAGCAATAACATCTAGCGGGAAAGACAAATCGATTGATACTCCAGAAGATTTTATTTTAATTGATTCGCATGGGAATCTTGTGTTTCCTACCAACTTAAAACCTTCTGCCGAGACCTTGATTCATACTGCTATTTATCAATTAATCCCTAATTGTGAAGCTGTTTTCCATGTCCACACTATTTACAATAATCTCATTTCAGATCTTTATGGCGATCAAGGAAAAGTTACCTTCACAAAACATGAAATCATTAAAGCATTTGATATTTGGAAAGAAGATGCTTCCATAACAGTTCCAATTGTAGAAAACTATGCTTCCATTCCTAAATTAGCAGAAGAAATCGGCGGAGTTATCCAACCCGGGGTACCAGGTGTATTAATCCGCAACCATGGAATCTATGTATGGGGAGATAGTGAATTTACTGCTAAGCGTCATTTAGAGGCATTTGAATTTCTATTTGAATATCAAATTAAAATGTTTTTTCTGAAAAAATTCAACCAAACTTTTTAAAATTTTCAAAAAGGAGAATTTTACGATGGCAACAATTCGCATGCGTACTACCAATAAAAGATTAACAGAAGAACAAGAGGTTAAAAGATTTTTGGATGAACAAGGAGTCCTTTACGAACATTGGGATATGAAAAAATTACCCAAGCATCTTTGTGATGAATTTATACTTTCCGACGAGAAAAAAGAAGAAATTCTTAACGTCTTTGATGCGGAAATTAAATCCCTTGCAAATCGACGTGGCTATAAAGAATGGGATATTGTTGCATTATCCGATGCCACTCCTAATTTAGACGAGCTTCTAAAGAAATTTGAACAAGTACATGTTCATACCGAAGATGAAGTTCGTGCCATCACTGCAGGAAATGGCATCTTTACTATCAAGGGTGATTCTGGTTATTTCGACGTAGAATTATCTGCTGGAGATGTGATTTCTGTTCCCGTTAACATCCCCCACTTCTTTACTTTATTGGAAAACCGTCAAGTAGTGGCCGTTCGATTGTTTATTGATGCTTCCGGCTGGGTTGCCCACCATTATGATGATCCGGATTTCAAGTCGGAATAGAAACTGATCCATCGATTTAATCTAACCCATCTCTGGCAGCCTGAAGTCCAATTGTTTGCCCCCCCTATGCTCTATACGTGTAAACCCTATACTGCAAGGTTTTTTTCTTGTTCTTGAACACATGAAAATCCCCCACTTCCATTAGAAGCGGGGGATTTTCATCATTCTCGGATAATATGCTTTTAGCTTGCGGCTCTTTTGTCGCTTTTAGACAAACCCTGCAGGGATTGTTTAAAAGCGACAAATATGTATTGCGCTTGTGCTATTTTCGACTAACCATTTTCTTTATGAACTGAACCACAGGTGACACAATGGATTCATGTACATTCGTAAGGGCATAACCGATCAGCCCCATAATTATCAGGGCTATTATTAATCCTATTATCAATCCTGATGTTTCTCTAAGTTCTTCAAGTACAGCATCCATTCCTTATCCTCCCCGGCTTGCCGAAGCGACTTAATTTTACGGTTTTACATCCATTTTACTTCTGAAAGCTTCATTTATCGTTTTTTCTTCGAGCATTGACCGATTCTGTTAAATAAGGTTCATTATAACGCATTGGATGATTATGGTCGAGCTGCCACTTTTACACGCATTCATTGATGTCTTTCACATCATCGCTTCCTGATAAAGGCTTTATTTCTAGCGTTTCTATAAAGGTTTAAAAATAAACCTTCGTATCATTCGAACATTCAAGAAAAATTGTAAACCTTTTCATTTGTCCAAAACCGACAAACAAATGACAGAATTATTGTTTTTTAAGAACATTGAGAATATTGTCGAAAAACCGTAAGCTTAATTTATTGAAATACATCTTCTTAGGGGGTGCGCTTTATATGGAAGCCATTACAAGGGACTTTTTCTTATTTTTATCTAAAAATAATCTGCTTAATAATATTGCTAAAAAAAGCGGAGGAAATTTTGCTGCTGGAAAGATCATTGGAGGAACTGATTTCCAAAGTTCCATTAAATTCATTAAACAACTTAATAATAGCGGCTTGTCGGTTACAGTCGACCATCTTGGGGAATTCGTTGATTCCAAGGAAGTGACCCTGGAACGTACGGCAGAATGCATCGAAACCATCGAAATGATCAGCAGGGAAAAACTTGATTCACAGGTTTCTCTGAAGATGACTTCCTTGGGACTTGATATCGATCATAAACTCGTGATTGAGAATATGACGAAAATTCTTGATACAGCCGAAAAACATAAAGTCATGGTCACGATCGATATGGAAGATGAAGTTCGCTGTCAGGCGACAATCGATATATTCAGGCAGTTCAAGGAAAAATACAGCTGCATAAGTACTGTTCTGCAAGCATATTTATTCCGCACAGAGAAAGATTTGGAGGACCTTGCCCAATATAAGCCATTCCTGCGTCTCGTAAAGGGTGCCTACAAGGAATCTCCCGAGGTTGCTTTTCCCGAAAAGGATGATGTAGATGAAAACTATAAAAAGTTGATCAAGCAAAGTCTTCTTAACGGTAATTATACGGCCATCGCCTCACATGATGACAAAATCATCGAGTATACAAAAGAGTTGGCTAAGAGGCACAACATTCCAAATACACAATTCGAATTCCAAATGCTTTATGGCATGAGAAACAAAACTCAATATGAATTGGTCAAGCAAGGTTACAAAATGCGCGTCTATGTACCATATGGTCTGGATTGGTATGGATACTTCATGAGAAGGCTTGCAGAAAGGCCATCCAATATTGCCTTTGCCTTCAAAGGGATGGTCAGAAGCTAAATATACATTCAACATTATTAATTGCTACAAAAAATCTATTAAAAGGTGTGATTATCAATGATTTCATATAAACACGAACCATTTGTCGATTTTACAAACGAGGAAAACAAAAAAGCTTATCAGGAAGCACTTCAAACCGTTGAGGGCTACTTAGGGCAAGACTACCCTCTTTATATCGGGGCAGAGAAAGTGACGACTGATGAGAAAATCGTTTCATATAACCCTGCAGATAAGCAAGAGGTCATCGGCCGAGTATCGAAAGCGAATAGGGATCTTGCTGAAAAAGCCATGCAGGAAGCTGTTACCGCTTTTGAAAGCTGGAAAAAAGTGAAACCTGAAATCCGCGCTGACGTTTTGTTCAAAGCGGCTGCCATCATTCGCAGACGCAAGCATGAATTCTCTGCGTTATTGACAAAAGAAGCGGGAAAACCTTGGAATGAGGCTGATGCGGATACAGCGGAAGCAATCGATTTCCTAGAATTCTATGCCCGTCAAATGCTGACTCTTAAAGATGGTGTGCCTGTTCAAAGCCGTCCGGGAGAATTTAACCGCTATGATTATATTCCATTAGGGGTAGGCATCATCATTTCTCCTTGGAACTTCCCATTCGCTATCATGGCAGGTACAGCTGTTGCCGCTATCGTCACTGGTAACACAATCCTGTTGAAACCAGCTTCGACTACTCCTATCGTTGCAGCTAAATTCGTTGAAGTGATGCTTGAAGCAGGCCTTCCGGCAGGTGTGTTGAATTTCGTTCCAGGAAGCGGAGCCGAAGTGGGCGACTACCTGGTTGATCATCCAAAAACACGTTTCATTTCCTTTACAGGTTCACGTGATGTAGGTCTGCGTATTTACAAACGTGCTTCAGAAGTGAACGAAGGCCAAATTTGGCTGAAGCGTGTCATTGCTGAAATGGGCGGAAAAGATACTATCGTTGTCGACAAAGAGGCAGATCTTGAATTGGCCGCTCAATCGATCGTGAAATCTGCATTTGGCTTCTCTGGACAAAAATGTTCTGCTTGTTCACGTGCTGTCATCGTAGAAGATGTATACAATCAAGTATTAGATCGCGCTGTTGAATTAACAAAACAACTTACAGTTGGTAATCCTGTAGAAAACCATTTCATGGGTCCAGTTATCGATCAAGCTGCTTTTGACAAAATCATGAGCTATATTGAAATCGGGAACCAAGAAGGACGCATTCTGACTGGAGGAGAAGGAGATAGCTCTACAGGCTACTTCGTTCAACCGACAATCGTTGCTGATGTCGATCCGCAAGCCCGCTTGATGCAAGAAGAAATCTTCGGACCAGTCGTTGCCTTCACAAAAGCGAAGGACTTTAACGAAGCTCTTGAGATTGCCAATAACACTGAATATGGTTTGACTGGGGCTGTCATTACGACAAATCGCCTTAACATGGAAAAAGCACGCGAAGAGTTCCATGTCGGGAACTTGTATTTCAACCGCGGCTGTACTGGTGCAATCGTAGGTTATCAGCCATTCGGCGGGTTCAACATGTCAGGAACTGATTCCAAGGCTGGCGGACCGGACTACTTGCAGCTTCATATGCAAGCAAAAACAACATCCGAAACATTCTGATAATGTTCCATTGAGCTATTTGAAGATGATTTGAAACCCCTATGGTTTTCGTATCTTTCATTCTTGATACGGAAACCAAAATGAAGTTAAATGGAGGAAGTGACAAATAGGTTGCTTCCTCTTTTAAAACAAAAAATTATATATTTCATCACGAAGGGAGTCTTTTATGGATTACGCATTAATAATTTCGATCAGCATTTACATGGCTGGCATGCTTCTCATCGGTTACTTCGCTTACAAAAGGACTTCCAATTTAAATGATTATATGCTGGGCGACCGGGGTCTTGGACCTGCCGTCACTGCATTAAGCGCCGGTGCCGCTGATATGAGCGGTTGGCTTTTAATGGGTATGCCTGGTGCCATGTTCGCAACAGGACTAAGTTCAATCTGGATTGTAATCGGTCTCACATTAGGAGCCTATATGAACTGGCTGTATGTTGCACCTAGATTGAGAACCTATACGGAAGTCGCCAATAACTCGATTACGATCCCCGCTTTCCTGGAAAATCGTTTTGGCGAGGGCTCACAGATCTTAAGGCTCATTTCGGCTTTAGTTATCCTCGTATTCTTTACCTTTTACGTTTCTTCCGGAATGGTATCCGGCGGAGTCTTATTCCAAAGTACATTCGGCCTTGATTACCATACAGGTCTATGGATCTTAACAGGCGTCACCGTTGCCTATACTTTATTCGGTGGATTCCTGGCAGTAAGCTGGACAGACTTTGTTCAAGGGATCATCATGGTTGTCGCCTTGGTTCTTGTACCGATCGTCACCCTTTTCCATGTTGGCGGTTTCGGTCCTTCCATAGATACGCCACGTTCCATTGATCCAGCTCTATTGAATATTTTCACGGGGACAAGCTTTTTAGGCATCATCTCATTATTTGCTTGGGGACTGGGTTACTTCGGACAGCCGCATATCATTGTCCGCTTTATGGCGATCAGTTCTATTAAAGAAATCAAGAAAGCCCGTACTATCGGAATGGGCTGGATGATTTTCTCCAGTATCGGTGCCATGCTGACTGGATTCATCGGTATCACGTATTTCCATCAGAACAACCTGAAGTTAGCTGATCCTGAAACGATTTTCATAGAGTTAGGGGAAATACTATTCCACCCTCTTATCACTGGTTTCTTGATTTCAGCGATACTGGCAGCTATCATGAGCACGATTTCTTCGCAGCTTTTGGTTACGGCCAGCTCTTTAACGGAGGATATGTACAAAACTTTCTTCCGTCGTTCCGCTTCAGATAAAGAGCTTGTTTTCCTGGGCAGGCTTTCCGTACTGACCATATCCGTCATAGCGCTCATTCTCTCTTGGGAACAGAATGACACGATCCTTGGACTTGTCGGGTATGCATGGGCTGGATTCGGATCTTCATTCGGTCCATTGGTCATACTGAGCCTCTGCTGGAAGCGAATGACAAGATGGGGCGCTTTAGCCGGGATGATCGTTGGTGCCGCTACTGTAATTTTCTGGTCGATGGCAGGATTATCCGATATTATGTATGAAATGATTCCTGGTTTTGGAGCAAGCTTGATTGCCATCATCGTGGTCAGTCTTCTAACAGCGAAACCATCAAAAGAAGTAGAAGAGAAATTCGAAGAATTTGAAAAAACTTTAAAACAAAAATAAAACCCCTAAAAGGAACGGTATTTTTCATATACCGTTCCTTCTTTTTTCTTCCCCCTATACACATCATCCGTTTAAAAGTATTATTAAACTAAGTTGTCATATACTTCAAAAAATAACAGGGGGCCATATATGTCATTAGAAAAAATTCTGACTATCACAAACATCAACGATATAACGGATATGGTCAGCACTTATTTAAAAAAACCAGTCGTCATCGAAAATGACCAATTTTTATTGCTGGCATATAGTTCATATTATATCGAACACTTCGACCAAGCCAATCGGCAAACCATCTTCACAAAGCATTGGCCGATTCCAATTCTGGAAAAATTCATGGATGAGGGCATTGTCGAACAGCTTAAAACCGTGGAGCATCCATTTAGGGTGAAACAAATGGAGGAAATCGGTTTAAATCAAAGAGTCGTTGTAAGCGCCGTTCACAAAGGACAGGTCTTCGGATTCATTTGGGTCCAAGAAACGGAAATGATGACTGAATCCGATTTAGAATTTTTACATGAAGTTTCCCATCATATCGGCAAGCTCCTTTATCAGAAAAAACAGATAAACATGAAAAAAGATGAAGAAAAAAATGAATTTTATCAAAAGGTCATAGACGAAGTCTATCAAACGGAAAATCAAATAAAATGGGAAGCCGCCAATATGAGTCTTCTCATTCCGGAAACTTTCCTTGTCAATGTCTTTACAATCGCTCAATCCGATGCGGAACATTTCGATGAATTAGCTGATACTGTAAGTCTATTCGCCAATGCATTAAATCATTTTACCCATGTATTCACAAACCAATTGAAGATCATCGTTTTGATTGGCAGCAACGGAAAAGGGAAAGACCTGCTTACCGATAGCGCCAATGATTTAACCAACACCGTTCTTTCCCAATTTAATGACAAAAAGGTCTTCCCGGGAATCGGAAATGAGTATTCTTCGATTCTTCAATTAAGAAAATCCTATCTCGAAGCCCTGGAAGTTATCAACGCAGCCAAGTTCATCGGTGAACCTGAACAGCTTCCCTTCCAATATAGCAAGCTTGGGATTTTCCGTTACCTCGAAATGATCTCCAACCATCATACTAAAACGAATTATATCAATACGGATTTAGAGCTTCTTCAAAAGAAGGACCAGGAAAGCCAGACCAAACTCCTTCAAACACTGGAAATATATCTGTTGAACAATTGCCGGATCAAACCGACAGCTGAACAGCTATATATTCATACCAACACATTGAAATATAGATTGAATCAAATAACCGATCTCACCTCCATCGATTTTGATGACTTTCATTCGAGAATGCAGCTATACATCGATTTACAGCTTATAAAGCAGAGATTTTAAAGAGCATCGCCAATTTTTGGGTCCGGGAGATTAAATAAGCTAAGGAGAGAAGAAACGCGGCTAGGTCTGCCGTATTCTTCTCTCCTTATACATGTTTCACCTATCGTCTTTCTAAAGGGTTAGTACGATTTTTCTGGACTCACCTTATACGGAAACTTTAGGCGGCCCAGTACGAACGAAATCCATGATTTCCTCTTTTGATAGTTTGCTAAGACCCAGAGTTTCAATGGTTCTTCCACTATTCGGTGTGCCGCCAAGATGATGAGAGAAAGAAGAAAAGGGCTAATGAAAAAAACGCCAGCGATTCCGCCGGCGTCATGTTTTTTTGCATATTGGTCAAGATACTTTAATCGCACCCAATATTTCCTGTTCCAATTGATTGGTTCTTTCCATTTTTGTTGATTCCGTCCATCCAAAATAACCAGCCATATAATCGATCACTGCATGTTTATGCGTTTGGACTAAATCGATATCGAATAACAGTGTCCCCGTCCTGCGGAAAAAGAAATCCACTGGAGTTGCGGCCATTTCATGATCTAGTGCGTATTTCAGCTGTACGAATAATTTCTTTGGAAGGCCGCTGATGGCTACTCCGTCTCCTTCGCTTGTTGCGATATCGAATAACACAGGTGCGTTGGACCCGTACATGGCCAATATCGCTTCGGAATCCTTTACAGCGAGTCCTGAGTCTACTCCCATTTGAATATGTTGCTTGATATAATCGGAGAAGTTGCTTGATCCCCCGACATCCCCTCCGGAAATCGGCATGCCTTTAGTGCTGCTGGCTGGGTAAGTTTTATTGGATTGCTCGGCAAGCTTCCCTGCCAAAAGGTCGACCGTCGTTTTTGCCATTTTACGATAACCGGTCAATTTCCCTCCCGCAATCGTGATAAGGCCAGAATCGGACTCCCATATTTCATCTTTCCTTGATATCTCAGAAGGATCTTTTCCTTCTTCAAGAATCAACGGCCTTACCCCAGCCCAGCTAGATTCGATATCATCATCCGTAATGTTCACTTCCGGAAACATATAATGTATGGACTTTAATAGATAGGCACGGTCTTCGGAAGTAACAGTCGGCACAGCAGGATCACCATCATAAAAAGTGTCCGTAGTTCCTACATAAGCTTTACCGGCTCTCGGGATGGCAAAAATCATCCGGCCATCAGGCGTATCAAAATAAAGCGCCTGCTTCAACGGGAACTTCGATTGGTCGATGACCACATGAACACCCTTGGATAACTTCAGCGTTTTCCCTTGTTTCGATTGGTCCTTCTCACGAATGGAATCCACCCACGGTCCCGCTGCATTAATGACTTTGTCTGCGTATATTTCATAAGCATCACCTGAAAGTAAATCGGCAACTTGGACGCCGTTCACCTTACCATTTTCATATAACAATTTTTCTACTTTTGTATAATTTATCGGTGTTGCTCCTTTATCGACAGCCGCCTTCATGACTTCAATCGTAAGACGTGCATCATCTGTCCGATATTCAACATAGTAGCCTCCGCCCTTCAGTCCCGCTTTCTTGACGAGTGGCTCCCTTTTTAGTGTTTCATCCGCAGAAAGCATTTTCCTGCGTTCAGCTTTTTTAACCCCAGCAAGGAAATCATATACCCGAAGTCCAATGGAGGTACTGAATTTCCCGAAGGTGCCACCTTTGTGCATCGGTAACAGCATCCATTCCGGTGTGGTCACATGCGGTCCATTTTCATAAACGATTTCTCGCTCTTTACCAACCTCGGCAACCATTTTTATTTCAAATTGCTTCAAATACCGCAATCCGCCATGAACAAGTTTTGTCGAGCGGCTTGAAGTACCTGCTGCAAAGTCCTGCATTTCAACCAAAGCCACTTTCATTCCACGGGTCGCTGCATCCAGGGCAATCCCTGCACCGGTAATTCCCCCACCAATGACAACCACATCATATTTCTCTTTTTTCAAAAGTTCGATCGTTTCTTTCCGATATACATTTGAAAACCTCATCCCTGGCTCCTCCTTTAAGCATTGCATTCTATTGTTTTTTGTATGAATTCTGCGTTTACTGGTGAATTCGTGCGGTTTACTCGTGAATTCGTAAATTTTGGTACTTATATTCAATTGGTTCATTTGTTCGCATAGTTTATATAGATATTAATATCCCTAATCTGCCATTAAAAACAAAAAAAGAGACCATAAATGCACATTATCGAATTAACGATAACGCATTCATGGTCTCTCCTGTTCTCCGGCCGTGTTATTAACTTGATTTCATTATAGCATACTCCAGCTCATTTGAGAAAGAATACATCTTGTTTTTTATTTAAACGCCATAGCGGCATGTACAGCTTTTTTCCAGCCTTCATATAATTTTTCACTATCTTGCTCTTCCATGGATGGTTTAAAGGTTTTATCTACCGCCCATTGCCGGGAGATTTCTTCTTGATCCTTCCAATACCCGACAGCAAGGCCAGCTAAGTATGCAGCACCTAATGCTGTAGTTTCGTTTATGGTAGGCCTCTCGACGGGCACACGTAATAAGTCGCTTTGGAATTGCATCAAGAAGTCATTCTTGACTGCCCCGCCATCCACTCTTAATGTCTGCAGCTCGATTCCTGAATCCGCCTCCATTGCATCAAGGACATCCTTCGTTTGATACGCAAGTGATTCAAGTGTGGCACGAATGAAATGCTCTTTGGATGTGCCGCGCGTCAAACCAAAAACGGCTCCCCGCACTTCGCTGTCCCAATATGGAGTTCCAAGTCCTACAAAAGCCGGTACCACATATACTCCATCCGTACTTTCCACCCGTTTTGCATAGGCTTCGCTGTCCTTGGCATCATGCAGCATCCGCAGTCCATCGCGCAGCCATTGGATAGCGGAGCCAGCTACGAATATACTGCCTTCCAGTGCATATTCGACCTTCCCATTCAATCCCCAAGCAAGGGTCGTCAATAGTCCGTGTTCGGAGCTGACAGCCTTGGCTCCTGTATTCATGAGCATGAAACAGCCTGTTCCATACGTATTTTTAGCCATTCCTTCATTAAAGCAGGCTTGGCCGAATAATGCTGCCTGCTGATCACCGGCTGCCCCTGCAATCGGAATCGATTGGCCGAAGAAATGATATTCGATCGTACGTGCATATTCCTCAGAGGAAGGCCTCACTTCCGGCAGCATCGACTTTGGAACAGTCAATATCTCGAGCAGTTCTTCATCCCATTTCAGTTCATGGATATTGTACATCAATGTCCGGGATGCATTGGAATAGTCCGTTACATGAGCCTTGCCTCCTGATAGCTTCCAGATCAGCCAAGTATCGATGGTACCGAATAACAGCTTTCCTTCATCCGCCTTTTGTCGTGCCCCTTCTACATTATCGAGGATCCATTTCACTTTCGTTCCGGAAAAATAGGCATCTATCAACAATCCCGTTTTATCCCGGAATAGATCATTAAGTCCCTTTTCCTTCAAATCATCACAGATTTCACTTGTTTGCCTGGACTGCCATACAATCGCATTATAAACAGGGGTACCTGTTTCCTTATCCCAAACGACTGCCGTTTCACGCTGATTAGTGATCCCGATACCGGCAATTTGCTCAGGCTTTACACCGGATTCAGATAGTACACCGGCAATCACCGCCAAGATTGATCCCCAAATCTCATTGGCGTTATGCTCGACCCAGCCTGGTTTAGGGAAATGCTGCGTGAATTCCTTTTGGGAGGAATGGACGATTTCCCCCTTTTCGTTAAATAAAATCGCCCGCGAACTAGTTGTTCCCTGATCTAATGATAAAATGTATTTTTCCATTGTGTATGCCCCTCCTTTTAATTTAACTGGCGATATTTCTGCTTTCCAATTCATGTGACTGTTTTTTACCAAAAGCATAGGCTAATATCAATAGTACCAGGCTTGCACCCAAAACAGACCAAAATCCTGCTGTTATTTCCCCCATAAAGAATGCTTTATAACAAACGGCACCAAGTGAACCCCCAACTATCGGTCCAATGACCGGAATCCATGAATAGCCCCAATTGGAATTGCCTTTACCGGGTATCGGCAGCAAAAAGTGAGCGATGCGCGGCCCCAGATCGCGGGCCGGGTTAATGGCGTATCCTGTCGTTCCGCCAAGAGACATCCCAATCACGACAATCAATAACCCGACTGCAAATGGGTTTAGGCCCTCTGTAAAATCATTGGCACCTATAAATAATAATCCAAGAACAAGGATGAAAGTTCCAATCATCTCACTTAATAGATTTGAAAATGTGTGCGGGATCGCAGGTGAAGTCGCGAACACACCAAGCTTCGCTCCTGGATCATCCGTAGCTTTCCAGTGTGGCAAATAGTGCAGGAATACTAGAGTCGCGCCCAGGATTGCGCCAATCATTTGGGCAACGATGTAACCGGGCACATCACTCCAAGGAAATTCTCCAATAATGGCAAAACCTACTGTGACAGCCGGGTTTAAATGCGCCCCGCTTATGGACCCTACTGCAAAAACCCCCATGGTAACGGCCAACCCCCACGCAATCGTGACAACAATCCATCCGGCATCCTTTGCATAGGAACCCTTTAAGGATGAACCAGCCCCAATACCTGCTCCGAATACAACTAATATCATCGTGCCTAACACTTCTCCCCAAAATGGAGTCATGATAAAACCCCTCCCCTGTTAAATTATTAAACCTTGCCAACAAATAAAAGGAGATCCACAGCAGAACTATCTTCATAAATAAATTATGAATAGATCTGTTGTGAATCTCCTAGTCTCCGTCACATATATTAACTTGTACTGTAAAATATACTAGGTTATGAAAACGCTGTCAATATTTTGTGAAAAATTAATCTATTTTTCTGTAATTTTTTTCAATTTTTCCCTATTAGACGATATCCCATAATTCAGTTTTTGAAGTGGTGATTGACGAGGCGCCGGCATCAAGGGCATTCAGGACTTCATCCGAAGTACGTATGAGGCCGCCTGCAAAAATCGGTGTCTGCAATCGTTCCTTCACTTCTTTTATCATCCATGGCATGGCGCCCGGCAATACTTCGATATAATCCGGCTTGGTTTTCTGCACCAGCTTATAACTTTTCTCAAGCGCATGTGAGTCTATTAAAAAGATTCGCTGGATGGCAATGACCCCCTTTTGCTTCGCCTTCAATATAACGCTTGATTTGGTCGAAATCAGCCCATAGGGGTTATATTCCTGACAAATGAATTCTGTCGCGTACTCATCACTTCTTATGCCATGGATCAAATCGACATGATAAATCATTTTCTTATTATGTTGTTTTGCCATCATACTTACATTTTTCAATTGTGATATATGCAAATCAAGAAACACACCTATTTCATAGGAACTTTCTAGAAATCTTTCAAAATCCTTCATGTTTGCTGAAGCAGGCAAAATCTTTTGATCCATCATTATCCTCCTCATTCCCAGAAAAACTCAAAACTTCAAGTTATTTAGTATATTTTAAAGAGCTTGATTTATCAATCACATTTTTTTCATGACCAATCTCACCATAACACTAACATACCCTTCACTCCCTTTGCGGATAAGGTTGTATGTAAAATATCCCTTAACTCATAAAGAAAGTTTCATTTTCAATGCACCTTCGACAAGTTCATACGATTTAATTGTGCCAACCGGAATTTTTCTCACGATATTCCAAGCATTAACATTCATTTTGATCGTTCTTTTTTCAAATTCAAAAAATGGCGGTCTGTTAAATATCCTTTGGTTGATGAAATTCCTGTCAACTGGTTCCATTTCCACTAATTCAAATGAAATCGTTCTTTTTTCCACATGAACCGGTTTTAATGTAATCCGGAAAGCTACGTTTTTCTTAAACATCATTTTTTTCACTTCCATCGTTCCGGAAAGCACAATATGCTTCGGCGTAATCTCGACTTTAATATCCAGACCAGATGATTTCATTTTTATGATTCTCTCTACCATGGCTTCAGTTACCGTTATCAGTATGCCACTTTTGAATGGACTCATCCTTGCATTCCCCTCCTGCCATGCATATAAAACGTCGGTTATAGCATATGCCGGGTTTCCCGATGCAGTTAACATTCATCTTCCTGATCATATAATAAATTTTTACCAAACGGAGAGGTTGCCAATACTTATTCATAACAGGTTGACGAATTTAACAAAACAAAGAGCCAGTCACTCAAAATGAATGGCCGGCTCTTTTCCCTATAGGTTATTCGATCGCTAATTCTTTTTTTATGATTTCCTTTAGGTTTCTTTGATATTTTTCGGTATGGATACTCACCTTTTTGAGTCGATCAACTAGTGAAAATGGCTCTTTATAATGAGGGGTAATATAGCTTGATTCATTATGTCCAATATGAAGTAGCCCATCAAAGAATCCAATGGAATCAATATCTCCAATAATTCCCTTTCCAATAAGTATATCATTTGAATATAAGCGGATTTCTCCTTGATTGCTTTTCAATATTTCATGTTCGACCTTAAGTTGTTGATATCCTGCTTCCAGACTTCCCTCAGAACGAACGAGATACTTTTTAACATTTTTATGGTTAAAATAAAAATGCAGTTTCCCTTCCTTAATGAAGATGCTGATCCCTCCGCTATTTTCACCGTGTGCAAAAATGACGCCTTCCGTTCCTGAATCCATAAGTACTTCTGCTGTGATTTCAAAGTTTTTGTTTCTTAAATCCGGTGCAACCGAACCCCGAAAAGGGACACTTGATGGATAAAACACTTTGAAAGCAGGCTCAGAAGATTGAGGTTTCAGCTTGATCATGCCTTCAAGTTTCTTATCTAATGAGCGGCCATCTAAAGGCAGCACACCATATTTTTTTGCTTCTTTCCACCATAGGTCAATTAGCTCTTTAAGCTTCTGGGGATAAATCGAAGCTAAATTGTTCAATTCCGTGAAGTCTTCGTCTGAATGATATAATTCCCACTTGTCATTCTCAAAGTCACCATTAGGAGTATGGGCGGCAACGGCTTTCCAGCCATTATGCCAAATCCCACGATTCCCTATCATTTCGTAATATTGGGTTTCCTTATGGGTTCTTTCTTCACTATCTAATGTGTAAAGCATGCTTGTTCCATGAACAGGCTGCTGTTTGACTCCTTTGACCTGTTCAGGCATATCTATTTCCAGTAACTCTAAAATGGTAGGGACGATATCCGTTACATGATGATATTGTGTACGAATCGTTCCGGGATGTTTGATTTTCCGTGGATATCTGATAATTAGAGGATCTCTTATCCCGCCTTCATGGACATATGATTTATACCATTTAAGAGGCGTGTTGCCCGCAAAAGCCCAACCTTTCGGATAATGATTATTCGCCATCGGTCCGCCGATTTCGTCCAGACGGGTCAGTTTGGATTCTAACGTTTCCGTTGCACCATGCCAGGAATTAACAGTACCTTCCTCTCCACCCATAGCACATGCACCATTATCGGAAAGCAAAATGAATATAGTGTCATCCAAGCGATTGATTTCTTTCAGAAATGAAACGAAGCGACCGATGTGATAATCAGTATGTTCCAAAAAGCCGGCAAATGCTTCTTGAAGACGTGCATACAGTTTCCTCTCATCTGCAGACAGCGCATCCCATGCTTTAACATCGTGATTCCGTTCTGGTAATATTGCATTTTCAGGGACAATACCCAACTCTTTTTGACGTTCGAACCATTGCTCACGAATCGCATCCCACCCCTCATCGAATTTACCTTTATAATGATCGATAAATTCTTTAGGCGCATGGTGTGGTGCATGAGGTGCCCCATATGCCAAATAAGTGAAGAATGGTTTATTTGGAGTTTCAGATGTTTGATCTTTAATATACGAGATTGCTTTCTCCGTTAAATCCTCTGTAATATGGTATCCATCCTCTGCCTTTTTGGGTTGGCGGATCCGATGGTTGTCTTCCACTAAATCCGGGTTCCATTGATTCGTAGCTCCTGGTAAAAAACCATAAAATCTTTCGAATCCCCGTCCGAGCGGCCAGTTATCGAAGGGGCCCGTATTCGTATGCTCTTTTCCGGGAGTTAGATGCCATTTCCCCACGGCAAATGTGTTATAACCGTTTTCCACAAGCACTTCACTTAGTAAGGCACTATCTTTTCTAACCTTCCCACGGCTGTGCGGAAAGCCGCTATCATATTCAGCTACAAAGGATACACCTGCAGAATGGGGATTCCTTCCTGTTAATAAGGCCGCCCTGGTCGGAGAGCAAATCGCGGTTGTATGAAAGTTGTTATAGACAAGCCCTTCGGAAGCCAAACGATCAATATTGGGTGTTGAAATAGAAGACCCATAGCATCCTAATTGCGAAAATCCAAGATCATCCAAGAGAATGACCACAACGTTTGGTTTCTTATCTGAGGTCTTTGAAGTATCAGGCCACCATGGAGTCGATTCTTCTACTGTTTTAGCTATTTTACCTAGAAATGTTTCATCTTGATACGTACTCATTTTCATACCTCATCCCTTATTTTTTTACAACGTCATATCTCTTCAATACGATTTTTCCAAATTGGGTAAACACTCGGTCCATAATGAATCCCATCAAGCCAAGTATGACTAGACCAACGAAAATCCAATCCGTTTTAAAGTACAATCGTGCATTCCAGATCATGTACCCGATTCCTTCATTTGCCGCAACCATCTCTGCACCAACAATGGCCATAAATGAGGATCCCATCGCCAATTTTGCTCCAGTGAAGATATATGGGAGGGACGCAGGTATAATGACATGGAACATGATTTGTAATTCCGATGCCCCCATACTTCTCGCTGAACGAAGTTTATCTTCTTCTATCGCCAATACACCAGTCATTGTATTGATTACGACAATAAAGAAAGTTGCATACATAATCAGAAAGATTTTCGATTGCTCACCAATTCCAAACCAAAGCATGAATAACGTAATAAATGCCAGGGGGGGGATAAAGCGAACAAAATTGATTATGGGGTCAAATAGTGCTCGGATAACCTGAACGCGCCCTACTAATAACCCAATCGGGATTGCCACGATATTACCTAACGTCCAACCTGTAATGACCCTTAAAAAACTTACCCACATATATAAAAACAGGGAACCATCCTTACTAAGATCGATGGCACCTTGCCAAACGGCTAGGGGACTCGGTAAAAATTGAGGGTCAGAGAAGCTTGCAGCCATGCTCCAAATCAAAAGAACGATAGCCCAGGCGCTCATTCCACTTTTCACTAATTTCTTAAAGAAGGCAGGAACCTTCTTCTTTTTCCAAGGTTGAGATGCCTCTTTTTTTATGATTTCCTGTCCCAATACACTCATGTTTTTATCTCCTATCAATCAAAATGTGCTTGAATGTTTTGATAAAAAAGATTGAATTCTTTATCGGTGAACATTCTTGGATATGGCAAGGGAATATCATATATATCCGTAATTCGGGAGGATGGACCAACAGACATGACACCAATGCGATTACCTAGTAATAATGCTTCCTGAATATCATGTGTTACAAAGATGACCGTTTTATTTGTTTCTTTCCAAATTCGAATCAATTCTTTTTGCATCGTTCTTCGGGTCATTGCATCGAGTGCCCCGAAAGGTTCATCCATTAATAAGATGTCAGGATCATTAGCTAATACCCTTGCTAATTGCACGCGCTGTTTCATCCCTCCAGAAAGCTCTTTAGGGAACTTCCCTTCATGACCCTTTAAGCCAACAAGTTCAATGAAATAAGAAGATTTCTCTTCACGATTCGATTTAGGTGTTTTCTTCATTTTCAATCCGAATTCGACATTTTCCTTAACAGTCAGCCATGGAAATAGAGCTGCATCTGCTTGTTGGAAAACAACACCTCGATTGCTTCCGGTATTGTTTACCTCCTCTCGGTCCACGATAAGTTTCCCGGAAGTTTTTTCAATGAATCCAGCAATCATGCTCAATAAAGTGGACTTTCCGCATCCGCTTGGCCCAAGTAAGATAAAGAACTCACCGCTTTTTATCGTCAAATCTATATTCTCAAGGACGTAATGACTATTTTCATTGAAGGATTTCGATAAATCGGAAATTGAAATCGCAATAGGTGACTTCATTACTTCGTCAATTACTGTACTCATATCACTTCACTCCTTTTAATTGACAGAAAAAACTTTGATGCAGCACATCCTGAACCATGTCATAAACGAGAATATCAACGACAGATATGGCTGCATTTTTCTAGTAAGTGACGGATTCAGGCAATGCTTTTTTTAATGGCTCAAGAGCTAATTTTTCTTTCAATTCATACGAATCTTGTAATATTCCTTTTTCTTCAAGCCATACTCTCATATCCTCGAGGTGAACGGCATCTTCCTTTGTAAATCCTAAAACATAATTTGTTCTTTCTAGATCCTTAAGTGCATCTTCTTCTGGTATTTTCAGCTGTTCGAATGCCAGTTTTGCAGTTTCCCCTTTATGGCCATCCACATAGTCAACTCCTTCAGATAAGGCTTTCAATGCATGTTCAAGAGATTTTGGATTTTTTTCAACAAATGATCTTTTTGCAAGAAGGTAGCTATCAATCGTCACTCCTGCACCAACCAAATTATCAAGTTGATTTACTTCATCAATTTCCTTAAATGTATCTGTAAGTGCACCACTAACCCAAACAGCATCAATATCGCCTTTTTTCATTCCAATAATCGCTTCGTCAGGCGTACTGTATGGAACATATGTGATATCTTTTTCATTGATTTTATTAGCTTCTAAGTATTTAGCCCACACATATTCATAGACAGTTCCTTTTGAAACTCCTAACTTTTTCCCTTTTAAATCACTTGCCGATTCAATATCCCCTTTAACAAGTAGCTGGGTTTCCTTGGAGGAATCCTCTTTCCCTCTTGTAAGTGTTCCTAAAATCACCATATCCCCTTTACCTAACGAGTTTAACAAGGCGTAATCTGCAGCTATTCCAGTATCAGCTTGTTCTGTTAATACAGCATTAACCGTGTCAATTCCCATG
This sequence comes from Peribacillus sp. NPDC055009, assembly GCF_053608705.1. Lineage (NCBI taxonomy): Bacteria > Bacillati > Bacillota > Bacilli > Caryophanales > Bacillaceae > Peribacillus > Peribacillus sp. NPDC055009. The sequence continues at coordinate 26,877 of NZ_JBSGVZ010000002.1, forward strand.
GCAAAATTGGTAAGCTTTGCTTCTACGCCGTAATTTGAGAAGTATCCCTGTATCTCTGCCGCCCTGAATTGAAGTGAACCACCTGCTGCAGTATCAATAGCCATCCTTATAACGTCACTGTTAGGTGCACCAGCATCTTCTGAAGGAGATGAGGAACATCCAGCGATAAATAAAATGTTTAACATCGAAATAACAACCAATAAAGACCTCAAATTTTTCATGTTCATATCCCCTATGGCACTTATTTTTTTAAGTTGGCAACACATCTAAAACCCATATGCCCTGTAGAGCTGTCAATCATATTATAAGTACGGGCTGAAATCCTATAACGATTACAATATGATCGATGGCATAGATAGGATCCGCCTTTTATCAGTTTTGCAAAAGGATCGGGATCGAGGACTTCACTTCCATGTTGAATTGAAAATGTATCCTCGCACCATTCCCACACATTCCCCGACATGTTATAAAGGCCAAAATCATTCGGTTCAAAGGTATCAACAGGAGCCGTTCCTAAAAATCCGTCTTCTCCCAAATTTTCGTTTGGAAAATTGCCTTGCCAAATATTACAGTGATGCTTTCCCCCTTGGTGCAACTCATCCCCCCAAGGATATTTACGATTTACCACTCCACTGGCAGCAGCATATTCCCATTCCGCTTCTGTCGGAAGTCTTTTTCCAGCCCATCTACAAAACGCTTTGGCATCATTCCATGACACATGGACGACCGGATGGTGAAAGCGATTCACGATTGAGGAATCCGTCCCTTCCGGATGCTTCCAGCAAGCATTTCGAACAGCTATCCACCAAGGTGTTTTTTCGGCTGCCCCCACCATATCCCGTTCCATTCGTTTGTTGACAAACAAGTTAAAAACAAAAGACCATCCATATTTCTCCGCATCTGTTACATAACCGGTATCCTTTATAAAACAATAGAATTGTTCATTTGTTACGGCGTATCGGTCCATGTAAAAGGACTCAATCTTTACTGTTCGTGGTGGATATTCACCATCTTCTCTTGAACTATCTTCATCACTTGATCCTAGTAAAAATTCACCTGCTTGTATCAAAGACATATTATAGAAATCGTTTTTGTTTGTCGGGATCGAATCAAGGTCAGTTTCAATTGAAAGAAAATTCCGTCTTTTCAATACAGTACAGCATGATTTCATATTTGTTGTTTTCATGTTTCCACTCTCCAATGAATCTTCTCCTAGGCACTGCTTATGCCTGTATTATCACAATTTTTTTCGAACAAAAAAGGACACAGAAATGTTGTAATGAACAACAATTCAGTATCCTTTGGTTGACCAATTGGATAATCCAATTTTATTCTCTTTTCTTTATGCAATTTAACAATAAAACATAAATACTCATTAATCAAGTAGGTTTAATTATTTTATTTATTTTTTTCAGTCTTCCCTACTAATCGTTGTTTTAAAAAACCACGTCTAAACCTTATCTAAAAAGTGGTATAAAAAGCCGAATACAGAAAATGATCATGCCAGGAACCGAGTAATAAACGGTATATTCTAAATATTCAACCTCCAGCGCTTGACCTTTGTAAAAACTACCTGTATAGTCATAATTAATTTAATAGACAACTCTTATCCAGAGAGGTGGAGGGACTGGCCCTTTGATGCCTCAGCAACAGACTGATCATGTACTGTGCTAATTCCAGAAGTGTAAAAACTTGAAGATAAGAAGAGTATATAGCTTTGTTGCCAACACCTCTTCTTATTTTTTAAGAAGAGGTTTTTTATTTTTAAAAGGAAAGAAGGAATGCAACATGTCAATCACATTAACGAAAGCACCATTCAGGGCCGATCACGTCGGAAGTTTATTAAGACCGGAACGTTTACATATTGCCAGAAAGCAATTTAGGGAGGGTACCCTTTCAGCAGAGCGCCTTCGTGAAATTGAAACCGAAGAAATCAAACGGATTGTCGATAAACAAATTGAAGTTGGATTGGAGGCTGTTACGGACGGCGAGTTCAGACGAACATGGTGGCACTTTGACTTCCTCGAACATTTAAATGGCATCGAGGGATATGTGACTGAAAAAGGTCTCACATTCGATGGTGTGGAAACAGAGAGATATAACGTTCGCAATACCGGGAAGGTTTCATTCAATCCTGAACATCCCTTCATTAGTGATTTCATTGAATTGAACAAAATCGTGAACGGTCGTGCCGTTGCTAAGCAAACCATTCCCAGTCCGAATCAGTTATTTGCTGCAGGTATTCATAATGAAGACATCTACCCTGATATTGAAGATTATGCAAATGATATCATCAAGGCGTATCAGCATGCTTTGAAAGCCTTTTATGAAGCAGGTGTGCGTTATCTTCAATTGGATGATGTATATATTGCCAGACTTTCAGCTCCAGATTTCCAGTTCAAAGATGGAAAATATACGAGGGAACAGTTAATTGATCTTGCACTTCGTGTCATTAATGGAGCATTGGAAGGCAAACCAGAAGACCTTGTCGTCACTACCCACCTATGTCGCGGAAACTATCAGTCGACTTGGGCGTTTGAAGGAAGCTATGCCCGTATCGCCCCAACTTTATTGGCAAAGGAAAAAGTGGATGGATTCTTCTTGGAATATGATGATCAACGCTCAGGGGATTTCAAACCATTGGAATACATTCCAAATGGCGGTGCACAGGTCGTACTGGGTGTCGTCACTTCAAAAAATGGAGAAATCGAAGACAAGGAAGCAGTTAAGGCACGCATCAAGGAAGCTTCAAACTTCGTTGCTCTCGAACAATTATGCTTAAGCCCTCAATGCGGCTTCGCCTCCACCCATCACGGCAACAAGCTGACCGAAGAACAGCAATGGGAAAAGCTGAAATTCGTCGTTGATGTAGCAAAAGAAGTGTGGGAATGATTCATCTTTAAATGTAACGTAAAAGCTAGGCATTAGGCAGGCCTAGCTTTTCTTCAAAACAGCTCAATAAAATGTTTTGCCGTTTTGGAAAGATAACGATCTTGTCTAAAAACCAAAGCTATATTCGATTGAATTGAAGAATCGATAATATCCAACACTTTCACTCCTTTTATAATATGAGGTGAAACAGCTGATTTCGGAACAATACTCGCCCCAACTCCAGCTGAAACCAGAGAGAGCAGAACATTTACATCATGGCATTCGCATAAAATATTTGGCTGTATTTCCCGCTTTTTAAATTCCTCGATAATTTCTTCGTAAATCCCTTGTCCTTTTTCCCTATGCACTAAAAGCAATGGGATATTTTCAATATCCTTTAAATGAACCCTACTCTTTGAAGTGAAACTGTCCCAAACCTCAGGTACAACAAAAACATTCGGCACTTGTCCTATGTTCAAAATGGAAAGACCCTTCATCTCGACAGGTAAATGAACAATAGCAAGTTCAATATCCTGATTCTCCAAATAATTACTTATTTCATATGGATCTCCTGCGAATATTTTAAAGGAAACGGAAGGATATTTTTTCTTAAAATCATTAATTTTATCAGGTAAATAAGACATATAGGCAAGTACGGAACCTACTGAAAGGGTACCTTTAATTCCCTCACCCGTTTCCTTCACTTCGAGCAAGGAGTCCTCGAAATATTGCAGCATATTCTTAGCCTTCTCGTAAAGTACCCTCCCAGCTTCGGTCAATTCCATACTTTTACCATTCCTTTTTCGCTCAAGTAAAGTAGTCCCTAATTCTTCTTCCATAAGGCGGAGCTGCTGGCTTAATGGCGGCTGTGACATATTCAATTTTTTTGCTGCACGGGAAACCTGGCCTTCTTCTGCAAGAATAAGAAAATATCGTAATTGTCTAATATCCATTTTGGCACCTCTAATATATATGTAAAGCGTATATAAACTTAATTATATAGATATTTTAAATATGATACAAACAGCAGTAAAATATATTTGTTTACAATATAAAGGGGTGTTCAAAATGGAGAAATTCAAGGATCTAAACAAAAGCTTCATCAATGGGGAATGGATGGAAGGCTCAAGTCAACGCAGATATAATATTTTAAACCCATACAATAATGCCGTGATTTCAAATGTGAGCTTGGCTACATCAAAACAGCTCGAAGAATCATTTGAAATAGCAAAAAATGCTCAAAAAGGTTGGGCAAAAACATCAGCTGAAAAACGTCGTCAGGTCCTGCTTAAAGTTGGTGAATTCCTACAGGAAAACCGGAATGAAATCGTTGAAATGATTTCCCGTGAAACGGGTGGATCGCTTATTAAAACAAATGTTGAATTTCAGCTTACTATGGAAATAGTCGAAGAATCTACTAACATGGTGGATGAAATATATCAAATGCATGAGGTTCCGTCAGCTATAGATCATAAAGTCAATCATATACATCGACTGCCACTAGGAGTTATTTCTTCAATATCTCCGTTTAACTTTCCGATGAACTTGTCAATGAGAACCATCGCACCAGCCATTGCATTAGGAAATGCAGTCGTTCACAAACCGGACGTTCAAGTTGGATTTGCTGGAGGAATCATCATTGCTGCAGCATTTGAATATGCCGGTCTTCCAAAAGGCGTCTTTAATATGATCCTAACTGACCTGGAAGAAATCGGTGATGGCATGCTGACAAACCCGATCCCCAAATTAATCAGCTTCACAGGTTCTACTCCTGTAGGACAGCACATCGGGGCCATTGCAGGGAAAAACCTAAAACGAGTTGCGCTGGAGCTCGGCGGTAATAATCCTTTCATTGTATTATCTGATGCAGATGTGGACCGTGCCGTTGATGCTGCAATTTTTGGGAAGTACATTCACCAAGGACAGATTTGTATGTGCATTAACCGCATAATCGTGCATAAAGACCTTTACGAAGAATTTACTGCAAAATTCGTTGAACGTGCAAAAGCTCTTCCATTTGGTGACCAATTAGATCCTAAAACAATCATTGGACCACTTGTGAACGAGCGTCAATTAGAAAAGGTACAACAAATCATCGAGGAAACTAAAGCTGCTGGGGTCAATGTAGCACTTGAGGGAGAACGCATTGGCAATGTACTGACACCAACTATTTTCCGGGATGTACAGAACTCGGATAAAATCGCACAAACAGAAATGTTTTCCCCTGTCGTGTCCATCATTCAAACAGAAACAGATGAAGAAGCCATTGATATCGCCAATGACACCATTTATGGTTTAAGCTCGGCTATCTTCACTTCTGATCTGGAAAAGGGCGAACACTTGGGGTTGCAAATCGACAGCGGAATGACACACATCAATGATCAAACCGTTAATGATGGAACGAACATACCATTCGGCGGGAACAAAATGAGTGGTTTAGGCAGATTCGGAAGCCCATGGATTGTCGAAGAATTCACTGTTACGAAATGGATTTCCCTTCAAACGCAATATCGTGAATATCCATTTTAACCATTAAATCATCAGGCATCTGATACAACCTTTTAGGATGTATACAGATGCCTTTTTTCAGTAATTACGTACTAAGGAAAGGTCACAAAAAAAGAACGGCCACCAGCACGTCCCCTTTTTACTTGCAGCTATCATCATCATCCATTTTTTTCACAAATATATCATCCGTCACCCTATCTTCCAGCTTGTTCCTCAAGGCCAATTCCGCAGCCTTCCCGTCACTAGGCGATCCGTCCGCGAAATACATCGGAAACAAGGAGAAAAACATAATATAGAAAGAAAAATAGATAAATTGATACCAGATTACCGAGCTGTCCAGGATATTCTGATACACTAAGCTATATATGATCAGCATGCTGACCAAATTAAAGATAGACCCGCCTAAATATATAAGCGTATTCGTCAATCGATTATCATGTTTCAATCCCTTGAACTCGCAAGTCCCATTCCAAAAATAATATTTCCTCACCTCTATGTTCCGAAAGGCGAAAAGTTTATTACCACAACCGATCAAGATTTTCTTTTCTGATCCCCCAAAGATCGTAACAAAGAAAATATGCCCGCTCAAATGTATCAGCGTAACGATCGGCATGATCAAAAAAAAGGAAAATAGAAATTTAATGATATCAGAGAGACCAAACATGTTTAATCAACCCTCCTTACCAGAGCATTATCAGGATGCTACTCTGATACCCTGCCCACACTAGTTATAACTAGTAAATTTTCACAGTGTTAATATGTTGCTTTCCACAACTGATAGGAGGATAATTTGTCCTCTTCTGCTTAATCCGGCCTTCCACCGATTAATTCGACCTATCTCCTGCTCTATTCGACCTTTCATCAATTAATCCGACCTATCTCCTGCTTTATTCGGCCTTCTACCCATTAATTCGACCTTCCTCCTGCTTTATTCGACCTTTCATCAATTAATCCGACCTATCTCCTGCTTTATTCGGCCTTCCACCGATTAATTCGACCTATCTCCTGCTTTATTCGACCTATCTCCTGCTTTATTCGGCCTTCCACCGATTAATTCGACCTTCCTCATGCTTTTTCCGGCCTTCAAAAAAAACAGGCTATCTCCTTCCCAAAAGTTCCGGAAAAGTGATAGCCTTTACATCTTTATTTAACGATTGGGGGTGCGAAGAATTTCTGTGTTGTTTTGTCCTGGCCTCAAGCCAGCATGTTTATATTCAGGGGTGAAAACCGATGTTTTGATTGGACAGGCGATTTGCTTCTGGACATTTCCTTTTCCGTCAGGTACCTCGACGATCATTCCTCTCTCCTTCAATTGGGGGTGTTCGGCCGCTTCGGTGAAGGTCAGCACTGGTTCTGCGCAGGCCTCGAAATCAGCGAATATTCCCTGCCATTCTTGAAAATCTCTTTCAAGGAAAGCAAGTCGGATGGCCGTTTTAAACCTGATTCCGCTTTCTTCATCGCTATTCATGCTCAGTTCATATAATTCGGGTGCACCGATCGCTTCACATAATGCTTTTCGAAAAGGGGGCTCAAGGCTTCCTACCGAAAAATGACGTCCATCTTTCGTTTCGTAAAAGTCATAAAAGGACCCTCCGTTCAACATCAGTTTTTCTGGTTCAAGCTCGAGGCCCCCTTGTAAATTCAAAGGTGCGGATATGGCATTCAAGGCAAAGCTGCAATCGGTCATGCTGATGTCGATGGCTTGGCCGAATCCCGTTCTTTCCCTGTGAATGACTGCAGATAATATACCGATAACAGCATGCAATGAGCCTCCGGCAAGATCTGCTATTTGGGTTCCGTTTTTTGCCGGTCCGCCCTTTTTCGTACCGGAATAGCCTGATAAGCCTGCAATCGAAATATAATTGATATCATGTCCCGGTCGGTCTTTATAGGGACCAGTCTGGCCGAAGCCCGTGATGGAACAGTAAATCAGCTTTGGATTGATCGATTTTAATGCCTCATACCCCAGTCCCAGACGTTCCATTACACCTGGACGGAATTGTTCAATGACGATATCGTATTCCTTCACTAGGTTTTTTACGGATTCGATTGACTCAGATTGTTTTAAATCCAGTGTGATCGACTTCTTCGATCTGTTAAGATATTGGTTCACACCCCATGAATCCTTTGCTCCCGGCCTCTCTACCTTCAAAACATCCGCTCCTAAATCCGCTAGCATCAAAGTGGCAAATGGGCCTGGCAGTAACGTTGAAAAGTCCAATACTTTTAAATGAGTCAATAAGGTCATCAGCCGTGCACCTTCCCTTTCCATTGAAAATATTAAAAGCTTTCCGCGTCGTTCTGTAAATTCAATTTAGCAGAGATTACGATTATCATATAACACCTCTCATCGGATATGTATAAATTTCCATTTAACAAAAATAAAAAGCTAGGAATCGGCTTCCTAGCTTTTTGATAATGAGCCTAACAAGTAAAAGCCGGACAATTCAATACTGCATTGTCCGGCTGATTTCACTTTAAGGTTGTTCATTCATATTTTTTGTCAAAGTCAAATTCGACTTCATCAAGTTTAACGAATTTAGTTTTTCTTATTAGTTTATAGCCAAACCATAGACCAAGGAAAAGCGGGATTCCCAGATATGCAGCTATAACACTGCCCCAATCGATCTGGTCTGAGAAAAAGGCTTGGATATTTTGGGACAGGATGACGATCATGCCAATTAATATGGCAAAGATCGGACCTATCGGGAACCATAATGCCTTATATGGCAGCTTCTCCAATGAATGGCCTTGAGCGATGAATGCTTTTCGGAAACGGTAATGGCTGATGGAAATGCCCAGCCAAAAGATGAATCCTGTAATTCCAATGGCATTCATTAACCAAATATACACTTTACCATCACCGAATACGGAGGCTAAAAAGGCTAACATGCCGATGGAACATGTCAAAATCATTCCTGCAACCGGTACTCCGCGTTTATTAAGTTTTGCAAAAATACGCGGTGCTTGCCCATCTTTTGCCATTGAATATAACATACGCGTTGATGCATATAGACTGGAGTTACCTGCTGATAATACCGCTGTTAAAATGACTGCATTCATAAGCGAAGCAGCAAAGGCCACTCCAGCTTTTTCAAAAATGAGCGTGAATGGACTTACCATGACGTTATCGCCTTGTAAACTTGGGTTCGTATAAGGGATAAGCAGTCCTATTACGAAGATTGCAAATACGTAAAAGAGCAGGATTCTCCAGAATACACTTTTAATGGCCTTCGGTATATTCCTTGCTGGATCTTCACTCTCACCGGCAGCCACACCGACAATTTCAGTACCTTGAAAAGAAAAGCCAGCCGCTATGAATACAATGAAGACACCCATGAACCCACCCGGGAAAGGGGCCTCATCGACGGTGAAGTTTTTAAAGCCTACCGCTTCGCCGCCCATAATGCCGACGATCATTAGCAGCCCGACGATTATAAAAATAACGATGGCCGTGACTTTTATGAAGGAAAACCAGTATTCCCCTTCACCATATCCTTTAACGGATAAATAGTTCAATAGGAAAATGAGCACCAAGAATGATGAACTCCACAACAATGATGGACTATTCGGAAACCAGAATTTCATGATCATTGTCGAGGCCGCCAACTCTGCCGCTATCGTCATCGACCAATTGAACCAATAAGTCCATCCCAAAGCAAACCCAAATGCCGGATCGACGAATTTCGATCCATAGGTACTGAATGAGCCGCTTGTCGGCATGAATGCTGCCAGTTCCCCTAAGCTCGTCATCACAAAGTACACCATTGCCCCAACTAAGGCATAAGCAAGTAATGCACCGCCTGGTCCAGCTGTATGAATGGCTGCCCCGCTGCTGAGGAACAGCCCGGTGCCAATAGCCCCGCCAATGGAAATCATCGTTAAATGGCGGGATTTTAAACCGCGCTTTAGTTCTTGTCCTTCTTGCTGTGGAGGATGCAAGATGTCATGTTCTTGTTTTGGTATCATAAATTTTCATCCCTTTCTATATAAGCGCTTTCATATATGGAGAAATCCATTTAATAAATTTTCCTATTTCATAGACTTTCAAATAGACCTAATTTACAATTCGAATTCCTTTTCTGAATATATGCAATTTTCATGCCAAGTTTATAAAACGCAATATTCAACAAATCATCAAAAAAATCGCCTTAAATAGACAAATTTTTTTGCACTTTACGCCATGTTTTTTTGCACATTATGCCATGTTTTTTTGCACATTTATTCATTTGGTTTAATTTAAATACATTCCAAATATTACTAAAAGAATATATTCAAAGAATATTTCTATAAAAATCCATTTTTCTCCATTTTATTCCTTTAAATGTCATATTTTTTGCGAGTTTTCTCCATTTGATAATAATTATGAAACGATGTAAAAATGAGGTATTCTCATGAAGGAGTTGAGTGTTATGAAAGGTAAGGTATTTTTAGGAACTGCACTATCCATCGGTCTATTATTTTCTGCTATTCCCAATCAAGAAGCTTTAGCAGCAAAAAATGTGTTAAGTGTTGAAAAGTACAATAAGCATAAGGATTCGCTAGAATACAAGTCTGGGAAACTTACGGATCCCTCAAAGCAAACGGCAGAAGATATCATTCTTACCTTTTTTGATGAAAACAAAAAGTCTTACAAGCTAGAAAAGCAAAAGGCGAAAGACTCCTTCACTATCGAGAAAGAAAGCAAGGATGAACTGGGCAATACCGTCCTTAGATTGCAACAAACCTATAAAGGCGTACCTGTATGGAATTCCACACAAGCAGTATTGATTGACGCTAAAGGTGTATTGACCGTCGTGTCCGGTACGGTTGAAGCCAATCTAAACACGAAATTAGGGAAAAAGGCTAAAAAAGGCATCAGTGAATCCCAAGCTATCAAAATAGCTGAAGCGGATCTAGGGTTCACACCTGCCTACGAACAATCACCTGAATCTGACCTATATGTATATGCAAATGAAGGCAAGGCCGATTATGTATATAAAGTCAATTTGAAATTCTTAAGTCCGGAACCAGGAAATCATAATTATTTCATTTCAGTCAAAACGGGTAAAATCCTGAATAAATATAATACACTGGATGAAGTAACGGGGACCAACTCCGTCGGAACGGGCACTGGCGTCTTAAACAATACCGTGTCGCTGAACACTACCTTATCCAACGGTCAATACTACTTACAAGACAATACACGCGGTAAAGGCATCTACACGTATAATGCCAATAACCGTTCAAGATTGCCTGGTACACTCTTTTCAAACACAACAAATGCATTTACTGCTTCTGCCGATAAAGCTGCGGTGGATGCTCATTATTATGCGGGTAAAACCTATGATTATTACAAATCCACATTTGGCCGGAACTCCTATGATGGTAATGGAACCATCCTGAAATCAACCGTCCATTATGGCTCAAGATACAATAATGCTTTCTGGGATGGCACCCAAATGGTTTACGGTGATGGAGATGGCACGACGTTCATCCCATTGTCCGGCGGGCTCGATGTCGTTGCGCATGAACTGACTCATGCCGTCACTTCCTCGGAATCGAACCTTACCTATCAATATGAATCCGGTGCTTTGAATGAAGCGATATCTGATATTTTTGGCACCGTTGTGGAATTTAAGAATCAAAGTGCCAAAGCCGATTATTTGGTCGGGGAAGATATTTACACACCTAACATTTCCGGTGATGCACTCCGCTCGATGGCTAATCCAACATTGAATGGTGACCCTGACCATTATTCGAACCGTTATACAGGAACGGGTGATAATGGCGGAGTCCACACGAACAGCGGAATCATTAATAAGGCAGCTTATTTAATCTCTGCAGGCGGAACCCACCATGGCGTGAGTGTATCCGGAATCGGCATCGATAAACTAGGAACCATCTTTTACAGGGCAAATACAACATATTTAACTTCCTCGTCGACTTTTTCGCAAGCCAGAGCGGCGGTCATACAATCGGCCTCTGATTTATACGGTTCAAGCAGTGCAGAAGTCACGGCCGTCAAAAATGCCTTTACAGCTGTCGGTGTGAATTAAGAGATTCACCTTTATGATAAACACCTCCCTAGCTTCACCTCTAGCGGAGGTGTTTTTTCTTATGCGGGGCTACCCCGATCATTTCAGCAGTTCGCTGCCTTCTTTCGGCCTTATTGTGTGGAATTCCGTCCTTTGGTACGGGGAGAACGTCAATAAAAACAATCTTGTCGTTTGCTAAAAATGATTAATTCCGTAAAATAGTTGCTTTTCTTCTTATTAACTGTCAAGCTTAGATAATCTGGACTATATTGAATAGAACAAGTAGGTGACGAACATGATTGAAGTTAAAACTTCCACACTCAGTGATGGTGAGTTCAATAGAGGCGTATTCGCAACACGAGATATTAAAAAAGGTGAGCTTTTGCATGAGGCACCTGTCATTGCATATCCAAACGAGGAGCATGTTTTCATAGAGAAGACATTGCTGGCTGACTATGCGTTTGAATATGGAATAAACCATACTGCCATGCTTTTAGGCTATGGCATGCTGTTTAATCATTCTTATACACCCAACGCTACGTATGACATAAACTTCAAGAATCATACGTTTGATTTCTTTGCTTACACCGACATAAAGGCAGGAGAAGAAATCCTGATTAATTATAATGGTGAAGTCGATAATGAGGATCCGCTTTGGTTCAATAAAGAAAATGATGGTGAAGATGAAGCTGAATGATCATTGATCATTCATGAAAGCACTTGTACTTTTTAAAACCTGTCCAAGGTTTTTCGAAAGTATAAGTGCTTTTCCTTTTTCCTGTCACCGGCTTGATGAATTCACTGCTGGATTTTAAAAGGATCATACGCAATAAATAAAGCCCCATTAAGAATAACTTAATGGGGTCATTTCACCTTAACGTACGGATGGGTTACTTGATTTTGTTTTGGTTATTGATTGGAATTGGCTCTTAACCTTATCAATGGTTTCGGGTGTAGCTAGGGATCTTATTTGACTCATCGTTTTTTCACGGGTTTTCTTATTGCGCATTAAAAATGCAGCTGCTCCTATCAGGACGGTTCCAAGCATTTTGTTTGATGGCATGTTAGTTTCCTCCTTCAAGTTAGTCCTATATAGTATTCCCTCTATGGACTGATTTAAACAAAAGCATACTTGGGAGAGCGATTCCGCTTTTATTTATCCTTGCTCAGGCTTTCGATAAACTTTAGGCTTTCGGGATTTTTCACGACTTTTTCAGCTTCATCCGGATCTGCTTTCGTTTGCTTCATATTGTAAAGTTTATATGTCAGCACTCTTTTCACTGACTCGTCAATTCTATCCATTGGAACTTCCCCTGCTTTTACTGCTCGCAGTAATCCGTTATATACCTCAAGCTCATGGGCATATTCATGACAGACAAGTAATAAGTCAGCTCCTGCAAGAATTGCCTGCTTCCCCATCTCTTCATAAGAGAAATACTTGTTCACAGCACCCATTTCCAAATCATCTGTAACGACAAGTCCTTCATATTTGAGTTTCCCCCGAAGCAGGTCTTCGATGATGATTTTAGAAAGGCTTGCTGGTTTTTCTTTATCATAGGCTGGATATTTAATGTGGGTAACCATCACGAAAAAATTTTGGTTATCCAGTTCACTTATGATTTGCTTGAAAGGATAAATATCAGAATTTTCCAGATCAAGTTGGTTTGCCTCCACGGATGATGTTTCGACATGTGGATCGATTTCGCTGCGTCCGTTTCCAGGAAAGTGCTTCAATGCACCAGTTATCGATACATCGTTCAAGCCTTGAATGGCTTTCTTTCCGTATTGATACACCTTTTCCGGATCTTGTCCCAATGAACGCTTATCCGTTTTCGATAGATCAAGAACAGGGGCAAAATTAATGTTAATCCCCATGGAGCCCAGTTCTGTACCATTCAATTTGGCCACTTTGTACACGTCTGTAACGGATGCATTATTTCCAAGGTCCTGTTGTGCAGGGAGGGGCGATACCCGTTCCTTCATCCGAATGATGTCCCCTCCTTCCTGATCGATGGCAACCATCAACGGGAGTGAATGGGTACTTTGATTGGCCATTTGCTGAAGCGAATTGGATAACCTGGCCACTTGTTTAGGGGATTTCATATTGCGGTCAAAATAAATGACGCCCCCTATATGTTTTTGTTCGATAAGCTCCGTAATTTCACTGCTCTTTTCGGTTCCCTTGAAACCGACCATCATAAGCTGTCCGATTTTTTCTTCAAGCGTCATTTTTTTCAGCAATTTTTCTATTCTCTCATGGTTATCCGAACCTGCTTCTTTCCCTTTTTCCGCTCTGTAATTCACATCCATATTCAACTGAATGAACACCACTGTAAAACCGAGGATTGCGATGAGGAAAAGACCCCAATATATATTTTTTTTATTCTTCATGCTTTGACCTTCATTGACATTTTCTCTGTCCTTCCTTGATAGCCCTTTTATTGATTTCGCTGTACACATCTTAATCATGTTCATAAAGTGACAATTCTATATCATCATTGCTGATTTTTTTGAATAAAGCATTAGCTGCGTACCATACTACAAAACATAGCCTAAATAAAAGGAGATGCCCCCATGAACGGAATCTTGAAGAATATTGCCGTCACCTTCAGTCATGCAGTCGATTATGCAAAAGAAAAAATAACGGCCTTTACAGGATCAACTTCTGTTACGATAGCGGAATTGAGTGAGCACATCATCAATCAGCCTGAAACAAAACTAATCAGGAAAAACCTTTTAGGTATACCTTTTTCTTTTTATCATTTACAAAAAGAAGACGTTACGTACTATTTGGAAATGAAAAGCTCACAGGTTCTCCAGTTGGATGTTCAAGCGCATAATCATCCGATTGTGTCTTACAGGTCTTATCGAGATAAATCCAGCTTGCCCACGGCCATTAGGTTTCCTAAAACCCTTTTATCCGAATGACTTCGTTACAAAAATAAAAAAGCTGATATCCCCTGCATATGTGGTTATCAGCTTTTTTCAATCTTATAGGGAGAAAAAACGGTCTCTTTCACTTGAAATCCATTTCTCTGCATCTTCTTCATCCTTTTTAACCAACCGGTTAACGAGGATATCATGCCAAATGTAATTTTCGAGAAAATTGATATGAATGGGATCATCTGTGTAGAACGCCGTTTCCCTCGTTTCGGGCGAAGGGCCGTAAATCGTCTCCTTGCCATCGATGGATAAGATGAACCATTTGTTTTCTCCGATATTTTCCACATAGCTAGTTTTGCGATGTATATCTATACCTGATAATGGGTTTTCAACCTGAAATGCAATCCCCTTGAGAGTGCAATGCGCGGCGACCCCTTTTAGCTCTTGTTCAAGTTTTTCATACATCTCGTCCCATAAGGAAACCACCACCCTTTTCTCGGCTTTGTGAATCAAAGTACGGCAGAAGGATAGGATGTGCCCTTCACCCTTAAGCGTCATTACACGATTGTCGGACATCGGTTCGATTTTCTCGAATTGCTTTAGTGTATGGCTGATGGATTGATAGGTATTGTTCCATTTTGATTGAACCGATTCCAAAAAAACATCGACTGGCAGCGGTGAATATTTTATCGAGTCATTGATTTCCTCTTTTAAGACGATTCCTTCTTCTTGCAGTCCATTTAATATCTCATAGATGCGGGCCCTCGGAATTCCTGATTCCTTGCTTACTTGATAGGCACTGGCTGGGCCTTGGCGAACCAAAGAAACATAAGCCTTTGCTTCATATTGACTAAACCCGAGAGACTGTAGTTTTTGAATGATATCTTGCATAGTACCTCCTAGTGCTTTTAGTAAGTTATATGCCTATCATACCAAATCTCTTATCGAAATCTATTTCGAATTCAAATTGGTATGACTCATAATATTCTTATTTACAGAATGGTTTCTATTAGTTACTATCTAAATAGTGACTAATAAAAACGGCTTATGGCTTCTGCAAAACAAGCAATCCAGCCTGAATGCCATTGATACGGAGGCTTCTTAGATGGAAGATATACAAATTTCAACACTTTTGCTGCTGATGTTTTTCGGATTTTTGGCAGCATTCATTGATTCTGTGGTCGGCGGCGGCGGCTTGATTTCGATACCCGCTTTATTATTTTCAGGACTTTCCCCGTCAGCAGCGATCGCAACGAATAAGTTAGCAAGTTCCATGGGGTCTTTAACAAGTACCATTGCCTTCATTCGCTCAGGTAAGGTTGATTTCAAATTGGTTTCCAAACTTTTCCCATTGATTTTCATAGGTTCCCTGCTAGGAGCTTGGGTTGTCAATTTCGTCTCGCCTGAATTATTAAAGCCAATGATCTTGGTTCTATTAATAGCTATTGCCATTTATACCTTTTTTAAAAAGGACTGGGGCCAGAAATCGACTTACCATAAACTCACATGGCAAAAGGCTGCACTATTTGCGTTCGCTATATTTGCGATTGGTTTTTATGATGGATTTTTGGGGGCTGGAACGGGATCTTTCATTTTGTTTGCCTTTTTAATGATTGGCTTTGATTTTTTGCACTCTGCAGGAAATGCAAAATTTTTGAACTTCGGAAGTAATTTGGCAGCACTGATCATGTTCATATTCCTTGATACCGTCAATTTTTCCTATGGAATACCGATGGGGATCTCCATGATAGCAGGAGCGTTGGCCGGTTCTAAATTTGCTATTAAAAAGGGAGTGGCCTATGTAAGAGTATTATTTATCATAGTAACCGTCATTCTGATCATGAAAAATATAATGGATTACTTAATGGGCGGCTAATTTTAAAAAAATAGAATTCAGCACCTGATTCCCGCCACAGTATGTGACATATAGGAATTATTTGGGTATATGATAGGTATAGACTGTGTGGAAAGGTGTGGTTGGATGATTGAAAAGTGGAATGGCGAAGAAATGGCAGATGCATCAGGGCAAACCATTGTGATTACTGGTGCCAATAGTGGGCTTGGCTTCGAAGCGGCTTTTGCACTGGCGGGTAAGGGGGCAGAAATCATCCTTGCTGTCCGGAATGCTTCAAAGGGAGAAAAGGCGGTCGATAGAATCTTAGGGGTCCACCCTAAGGCAAATGTACGCGTGATGCAGCTGGATTTAAGTGATTTAAGCAGCATTCGGCATTTTGCTGATTCATTTCAGGAAAACTATGACTCACTCTCCGTCCTCATCAATAATGCAGGTGTGATGATTCCGCCATACAGTAATACGAAGGATGGTTTCGAGCTGCAATTCGGCAGCAATCATCTCGGTCATTTTGCTTTGACAGGTCTCCTTCTTCCGCTAATCCTTTCTACGCCAAAATCGCGTGTGGTCACATTGAGCAGCTTGGCCGCCATCAATGGATATATAGACTTCGAAAACTTAAATGGTGAAAACGGTTATAAACCAATGAAATACTATGGGCAAAGCAAGCTGGCCAATCTACTCTTCGCCCGCGAATTACAGAACAAATTCACCCAGCATGGTGCAAGTCAGATCAGTGTTGCCTGTCATCCTGGCCTTTCCCATACTAATCTCATGTCACGCGGATCTGGCAAACCCATAAATAGAATCGTGCACTTTCTTTCGAAAACCATCACCCAGCCGGCAAGTATGGGAGCATTGCCTACCCTTTATGCCGCAACGGAACCTACATTAACAGGCGGGGAGTACATCGGACCCGATGGAAAGAAGAGCAGAAAAGGCTTTCCTAGAAAAGACGATATCATCGATACCTTATATAATGAAGAAACTTCAAAAAGATTATGGGATATTTCAGAAACCTTGACAGAGGTCAAATATCGTTTCACTGAAAGCATCACACCAAAATGAGTCTATATTTCCCCTGTTTTTTCATGAACGGTGCAAAAAAAAGAGGGAGCATAATGCCCCCTCTTTTCGCTTCATCATTCAGCGTCAAAAACTTCGACTTTTTCCATTTTATCGCCATTTTTCATAGCTTTGGCTGTTTCTAATCCAGATGTCACTTTACCGAATACTGTGTGAACACCGTTAAGATGTGGTTGTGGTTCGTGCACGATAAAGAATTGGCTTGAGCCTGTATCTTTTCCGGCATGTGCCATTGAGAGGCTTCCAGCCTCATGTTTGTGAGGGTTTCCTTCTGTTTCACATTTGATTTGCGTGCCGCTTCCGCCTGCGCCTGTACCTGTTGGATCTCCGCCTTGGCTTACGAAACCAGGGATTACACGGTGAAAGACCACACCATTATAAAATCCTGTGTTTGCCAAGTTTTCGAAGTTAGCCACTGTGTTCGGTGCTTCGTTCGGGAAAAGGTCGAATTCGATTTTTTCCCCATTTGCCATAAGTATGTATCCTTTTTTAGCCATGTAAAACATCTCCTTTAATATGAACTGAATCAAATCTTATAGTACCACTTTTAGAAGCAGAAAGAAAAGCAAGCGCTACTTATTTCGAATTGTATCATTATACATTCCTATATTTTTTCTTTTATAATGGGGTAGATTCATTATTATAAGGGGGAACGTACCATGATTCAGCAATTTGATGCTTTAGTCGTGAACAAGCAAGATGATCAATTCACCGTTAACATTCAGAAACTATCACTTGATGATCTACCTCAAGGCGAAGTGCTCATCCGCGTTCATTATTCCGGTGTGAACTATAAAGATAGCCTTGCAGCCATTCCGAACGGAAACATCGTCAGCAGCTATCCGATCGTTCCGGGCATTGATATGGCTGGTGTTGTCGTTTCATCTGAGGAATCCCGCTTTAAAGAAGGAGACGAAGTCATTGCGACCTCCTATGGGATTGGCGTTTCCCAATCAGGAGGCTATAGTCAGTTTGCTCGTGTTCCTGCAGAGTGGATCGTCCCGTTACCTGATGGCCTTACAATGAAAGAGGCGATGATCATCGGAACGGCCGGTTTCACTGCAGCACTATCGGTTCTGCGATTGGAGGAAAATAACCTCACTCCTGAGCAAGGGAGCGTTCTCGTCACTGGTGCAACTGGCGGGGTTGGCAGTTTCGCTGTCTCGATCCTTTCCAAACTTGGCTATTCCGTTGAGGCGAGTACAGGAAAAGAATCGGAACATGGATACTTGAAGAAAATCGGTGCGGCGACCATTGTATCACGAGAAGATGTATATGATGGCAAGCTGCGGGCACTGGGCAAGCAAAAGTGGAGCGGCGCGGTAGATCCCGTCGGCGGTGAACCGTTAGCATCGGTCCTTAGCCAAATCAAGTATGGCGGGGCTGTGGCGGTCAGTGGATTGACAGCTGGTACAAGCCTTCCTTCCACCGTCTTTCCTTTCATCCTAAGAGGGGTTAATCTTCTTGGGATCGATTCGGTCAATTGCCCGATGGATACAAGATTGAAAGTTTGGCATCGTCTTGCCACCGATTTTAAACTCGAGCATTTAGAACAGCTCATTCAACAGGAAATTACACTTGAAGAATTGCCTGACGTCCTTCCTACCCTATTAAAAGGGGAAGCAAGAGGCAGAACGATCGTTAAGCTATAATCCAAAAAGTGACGAGAGCATGGCTTCTCGTCACTTTTCATTGTGAACTTTCATTGATAGGGAGACTGATATCTACAATCGTCCCTTCTCCCACTTCGCTGCTGAAATGAATTTCCCCGTTATGCTCATGGATGATTTTAGTGCTGACCATGAGCCCAAACCCTGTTCCTTTTTCAGAAGTGCTATAAAAAGGCTGGCCTAGATGCTTCATGCGCTCATTTGAGATTCCGCAGCCTTGATCAATGAACCGGATCATTGCAGAGTCACCTTCATGGTTTAACTCTATATGAAGTTTGCCGCCATTCGGCATGGCTTCTATCGCATTATTGACGACATTCGTGAATACTTGTTTTAACTGATTCGGTTCACCAAAGACAGATGCCGAATCCGTATTATATTCCTTGATGATTTCGACATCATTCAATATCGCTTGAAACTCAGCTAACGTAATTACACTATCCAATATATCGTTAAGCTGAATGAATTCACAAACCTTCGCTTCAGGCTCTGCTAAACTTAAAAACTCATTGGCTAGGTTTTCGATTTTTTCTACTTCACTGACCATCATTTCAAGATAGTCCTTTTGCTCAGGATCTTCCCTTAATAATTGTAAAAATCCTTTGACCGTAGTTAATGGATTTCTTATTTCATGTGCGATGCCCGCAGCCATCTGTCCTACCGCCGATAACATATTGGATTTACAGAGCAGCTCTTCGGTCTTTTTACGCTCCGTAATATCCCTGCAAAATACCTGTATGGCGGGTTGACCTTTATATATAATCGGAAGACCGAGTGTTTCTCCATAAAATACTTGTCCGTCAAGTCGGATGAACATTTGTTCCAGTAAACCAACAGCCTGATGATCGTCCCTCATGATCTCGATTCTTTTTTGTACACTTTCCCGGGACTCCAGGTGAACGAACTGAAAAACCGATTTACCGATAATATCTTCGACACTATCCATCCCAAGCATTTTTGCCCCCATGGGATTCATGTACTCTATTATCCCATTGCGATGTACAAAAATCGCTTCAGGTGACACTTCAACTAAACTTCGATACCTTTGCTCACTTTCCTTCAAGGCAGCTTCAGCAAGTTTTTGATTCGTGATGTCCCGATAAACGAAAACGAGGGCACTCGGCTCATTTTCATCATTAAGGATATTGAACAGGGAAATGCTTACATCGATTAACTGGCCATCCTTCCTTAACCTGACCGTTTCAAAGCCTTTCCTTTGTACCCCTGCCTTAATCTGGTCATGCAACTCATTGACTGACTCCTTCAAGAAATCCGGAATAATTGGAAACGGCATGCCTATGAGCTCATCATTCGTCCAACCGAAAAACACTTCAAAAGCTGCATTCACTTGAAGGGTCTTTCCTTCCAGATCAACAATGGAAATGGCGTCCGGGTTGTTCTCCATGAAAGACTTAAATCTCTCGGTATTATCCTCCGTCTGTTCCCCCATTTGCCCTTGTCCATAATTAATAAGCCTTTTACTCATCAATTTTTTTATTCCTTTCTTATCCGGAAATTTACAGTCTCAATTTTACAGTATCAGTAAATCATTTGCCAGTTTTATCATATGCTTTTTCCAAGTTAAGGATTGATGCACAAAGAGGCCAAACCCCCATAAGGTTCAGCCTCTTTCTTAAAATGTATTATAAATATTTGGACATTCTGTACCTGTTGGTTCATAAAAGCAATGAAGCTTGAAACGTCCAACCAGGGGCTGATTATACCAGGTTGCCGGACAATCTCCCGGTGGCCTGAAGTACCATAGGCTAAATTTCGAGGGCCAAATCCTTTCACCATTTACACTCCGGCGTGCAAGTCTTTTTTCCCTGTCCCTTGCCCGCTGATAAAAATACCCCTTCTGTACAGCTTCAAAGGCATGCTCCTGATAGATCATGTCTGGAATCGTCCTCAGCCCTTTGAAATCGGAACAATTCGATCTAATCCGATTGACCCCTACATTACCGATCATCAACATGCCCTGATCACCTTCGCCCTCGCCTTCCGCCCTAAGCAATCTTGCCAATAAGGCTATATCGGCATCAGTGTGCTTTACAACGGCCATTCCATCACCTCCACTTTTTTTATCCTATGCCTCGCAGATGGAAAAATACTCCGTTTATTAACAAAATCTTCATACGAGATACACGTCCTATCAATAATACAACCCTATACTTAAGTAAGGCTGGATAGCACGCGTGGCTATCATGGTATTTGGCGAAGGCGGGGCCAATACTTTCTTTATACATATAAAAAAGGCGGCACATAATGTGCGTCTCGGACTGTAGACAAACTCGATGAAATTCGAGTTTATCTACAGTTTTTTAAAGGTTTGTACAATTTGCCTTCTGGCCCTCGCTTAACTCAAAAAGGTTGCGGAATGGTGTCATTCCGCAACCTTTTTGTCTGCAAACTGAGGCCGCACACATTGTGCAGTCCTTTTATCTTGTCATTCTTTAGATTCAAATGCCGATTCAAACGCCAATGATACCTTTTCGAACTCTTCATCCGATTCGATATCGAGCAGTTCACCTTCGCCTTCGACCCTGAAAAAGAAAATATCGATATCTTCATCTGTATCCTCTTCAATATCTTCAAGCAAACCTACTGCAACATATTCCGTTCCTTCTACATCCAAAGAACCTAAAACCTCAACTTCATGACCTTCATCACTGTCATCAGTAAGGGTGAAAATTTCACCTTCACGAATTTTTCCCATACTACCTCTCCTCTCATATCCATTAATAATGGAGTTGTTTCCATAGTATATCTACTAATCCATTTAGAAACAAATTTTTGCCCTGGAAAATGTTAAATTTCATTCTTACATGAAAAGAATCAATCAATAGATATTATGGAAGAAAACTATTATCCCATAAGCTATTTATCATTTTTCATTATTCACCAATACTTTCCCTTTATTAACATCATTTAAAAAATCATCTAAAAACGGCTATAAAAATGTAATTTAATTCCGAATAATCTTATATATACTAATATTAGCAAATTGAATCTGGATTTAATGAAGGAGGAAGATTTCTTGGCTGTTAAGAGGGTCGATCACGTTGGCGTTGTTGTAAAAGATCTTGAAAAATCCATCGCCTTTTATCAAGATGTGCTTGAATTAAAATTAAAAGCACGCATGACTCATACTAATGGGGTAATCGAACTGGCATTCCTCGGTTACGAAGAGTCTGACGAAACAGAAATAGAATTGATTCAGGGATATAGCGACACACTGCCATCCGAAGCAACGATCCACCATTTTGCCATTACCGTGGATGATATCGAAGGTGAATATGCCCGGATCAAAAGCTTGGATAACACCGAGCTGATTGATGAAGAAATCGTCACCCTTCCAAATGGTTATCGCTATTTCTACGTTTATGGACCGGAAAAAGAGTGGATTGAATTTTTCCAAAGGTAAAAAGCATACTAAAAAAGCAGAGTCTTAGAGACTTCTGCTTTTTTAACGCTTCTTCAATATTTTAGCAAAATTTACAGATAAAAAACCTTTCTTTACTTAACTGAAGTAATTTCTTAATATTCTGCATTTATCCTAAAAGTAATACTATTTTTGGAGGTATGCATTTTGGGGAAAATGAGCAAAAAGGTAGCAGGAATTACGTTAGCGGGCGCGGTAGCCATTTCATCACTGGGTATTTCAACTATGAAGGAAGATGTTCAGGCCAAAGACAAGAAAAAAGAACCAACAAACGTCATCATGATGGTGATGGATGGGACAAGTACAGGAGCCACAACCCTTTCAAGGTGGTATAAAGGCGGTAATCTAGCCATGGACGAAATGCTGTCTGGCGGCATGCGTACATATTCTGCTGAATCGGCCATTACAGACTCAGCTCCTGCAGCAACAGCGCTTGCGACAGGAAATAAATCCAATGATAAATTTGTCGGTGTCCTGCCAGCCGTCGTTAATTCTCCAGGGCTCGATCCGGTTAATCCGAAAAATGCCCATAAACCAGTCGCTAACGTTTTGGAGGGTGCGAAACAAGCCGGAAAGGCTACTGGAATCATTTCTACATCTGAAATCCAGCATGCTACACCCGCAGGCTTCTCCGCTCACGTGACACATCGAAGCAATTATGGTGATATTGCGGAACAGCAGGTTTATCAGGGGATTGACGTCGTTTTGGGAGGGGGCAAGGAATCCCTTTTACCTGGTAAAACAAAAAATGCAAGAATTGATGGAGAAAACCTTTTGGAAGTGCTTGATGAAGACAAGTATGATTTTGTTGAAACCCGTGACGAGCTGTTAAACTCTAAATCGAATAAAATTTGGGGCAGCTTTGCACCAAGTGCACTGGCATATGATTTTGATCGTGAAACAACAAAGCCAAGTGAGCCCACTTTGGCTGAAATGACCAACAAAGCCCTTAAAACCTTGAAAAAAGATAAAGATGGCTTCTTCTTATTTGTCGAAGGAAGCAAGATTGACTGGGCTGCTCACGGAAACGACACGATTGGAATGATTAGTGATACTTTAGCTTTTGATGATGCCGTGAACGAAGCCCTTAAGTTTGCAAAAAATGACGGAAACACGATGGTCATTGCTGTAACGGACCATGGGAACAGCGGAATTACAATGGGTAACGTAAACACGAACTCCTCCTACCCGGAAACTCCCGTATCAGCCTATATCGATCCATTAAAGAAAGCGAAGATGACTGTTGAAGGAGCTTTAAGTAAGTTAAAACCAGATCATTCCAATCTAAAAGAAATTGCAGCACTGTATGGACTTGATGATCTGAATTCTGAAGAAACAGCAAAACTTACCTCTTCTAAAAACATAGGTACTGAAATGACAAAGCTGCTTGCTAACCGTGCCAACATTGGCTTTACAACAGGTGGTCATACAGGGGAAGACGTATTCCTGTATTCTTATGGCCCTTCAAAACCGACTGGATTAGTGGAGAATACAGACCTCGCTAAAAAAATGGCCGAATTCATGGGCTTTGATTTACAAAAATTATCGAATAAACTATACATGAATGCTAAAGATTCCTTTGAGAAAAAAGGATATTCAACCCGTATTGATGTTACAGACCCGAATAACCCGGTTTTCGTAGCGAAAAAGGGGCAGCAAAAAGTAGAGTTGCCTGCAAATAAGAATATCGTTATCAGCAAGACCCCTAAATCCACTAAACAAAAGGAAATAAATGCCATAACCGTTTACAACGGAAAAGACTTCTATATATCTGAACAAGCATTAAAGGCAGTCAAGTAAGCAACACTTTTGAATGGGAAGGAGCCCATGTTTTTAACAAGGGCTCCTCAGACTGTAAACAAATTAATTAAAGTCCCAGTTGATTTAAGAAATCCGCTCCCTTTCCGCCGACTGTCTGCCAAGCCTCCTCACCGCAAGCGGCTGTGGGGTCTCGGCTAGCCAGTTATTCGGCAGGAGTGTCGCAAATTTCTTCAATCTAATGAGGTTTCATCCGTATAAACAAGGAAAAAGCACTACACTGCCCTTTATTCGGACTCCATACCCCTTTTGTCGCCAAACTGAGGAGCCCTTGATTAACAAGGGCTCCTTTTCTAATGAATGATTTAGAACTCCCCGCTTCACCAGCTTGACTTTTTGACACCCGGAAGTTGCCCTTTATGAGCAAGTTCCCTAAAAACGATACGTGACATGTTGAATTTGCGCATATATCCACGGGGCCTTCCCGTCACTCCACAACGATTGTGAACTCTTGTCGGCGAAGAGTCACGAGGGAGTTTGGCCAATGCGTCATAATCCCCTTTCTCCTTCAATTCCTTTCTAAGTTTTGCATACTTTTCGACCATTACCAGCTGTTTTTCCGCTTTTATCACCTTGGATTTTTTCGCCATTTTAATTCTCCTTTTTTAAAAATCTTGATTTTATAAAATCTATAGACTATTCACAATTCGTTCCGCTGCCTGTCTTGCTCCCGATATATTCCTCGAAATCGGTCCCATTTCAATTTGTTCCAGTCTTCCTTTTTCTCATACTTCTGTAGGCTGAATGGATTCACATCCAGATGGTGGACGGAAGGAGAACGTAAATATGGCATTGAAATGACTTCCGTACAATGCTTCCATCTTGCCAATGGTTCTTCATTTCTATCAACAATCGCCAGCTGGTCCACTGTGGTTTTTCCTGACTTAAGTAAAAATGCAGCCATCGTGATACCTTGAATGCCTCCGCCAATTATGATCCATTCCAACATGAACTTCCCTCCTTTTATATCCATCCTCTTCAATAAAACATAATCATTACGATTTAAACCTCAAAATTACTTCGTTTCACGGTGAAGCGTGTGTTTCTTTAATCGCGGGCAGTACTTCTTCAATTCGATCCTGTCCGGGTTATTCCGCTTGTTTTTCGTTGTGATATAATTGCGGTCCCCTGATTCTGTGCATGCTAACGTAATGTTTACTCTCAATTTTATTTCCTCCTAAAGTTTTTAATGAACGCTTTCCGTAAATGCAGGCAATCGATCTTCATACAAAGACCAATCCTGTAGCAACTCTTTTTCCGTCAATAAGCATTGATCTAATTCAGATTCTATTTTCTGTTGATTTATTTGAATGCCAATCATCACCAATTCCGTCATCCTGTCACCGTATACTTCATTCCACCGTTCCAATAATTCAGGCGCTTCCTTTAAAATTTGGCGCTGTTCTTCCTCAGGGTATGCTGCGATCCATTTACCGGCGGCTTGTAAAGTTAATGACGGTCCTGCCTGCGATAGCAAGCCTGCCGTATCATTTCTCGATGCCAGCCAAAGGAAGCCCTTTGCCCTCACCACTTGTACGGGCCAATTTTCTAACCACTCCATCAGCCTCTCGGGATGAAACGGTATTTTCCTTCTGTAAACGAAGGATGAAATCCCATACTCCAGGGTCTCTGGGATATGCTCTTCATTCAATTCCTTTATCCAGCCCGCTCCTTGGCTTGCCTCTTCAAAATCAAATAAATGTGTATTCAATACATCCTTTAGCGGCACCTTGGAATGATTTGTTTCAATGATCCTTGCATCCATATTCATTTTATGAAGAACCGCCTTTAATTCCTCAACAGCGTCATCATCCATTAAATCGATTTTATTTAACAGGATGACATTGGCGAACTCTATCTGATCTATTAGTAGATCGACCACTTCCCTGCCATCGGCAGCATCAGTTGCCTGCATCCTGTCAATAAGTGTTTCTCCGGAAGTGAAGTCTTGCCAAAAGTTATACCCATCAACAACGGTGACCATCGTATCAAGCCGGCAATATAACGATAAATCAATTCCCATTCCTTCATCAACATAGGTGAAGGTCTGGGCTACAGGTACCGGTTCGCTTATCCCGGTCGATTCAATCACGATGTAATCAATGTCCCCTTGTTTCGCCAATTTCTCCACTTCAATCATCAAATCCTCACGAAGCGTACAGCAAATGCAGCCATTCTGCATTTCCACCAGTTTTTCATCGGTCCGGGTAAACCCTCCCTGTTTGACCAGCGAAGCATCAATATTGATTTCACTCATATCATTAACGATGACGGCAACCTTCAGGTCATTCCGATTTTCAAGAATATGATTCAAAAGCGTCGTCTTTCCCGCCCCAAGGTATCCACTCAATACCGTAACCGGAATTTTCTTCATCTCCATCCATACCACTCCTTTACCTGATTTCTTTTCTATTCGTAAATCAAAATGATTACGATTTAAACACCGAAGCCATCACTCATATAAAAACACTCTCTAATAATAAAACGTAATCATTACTATTTGCAAGTTTTTTTCAAAATTGCCTCCGAAAACTTTTTCTAAAACAAATGTAATCACTATTGCTCCGACACCTGCAGCATGTGCAATCACGGATAAATGAAAGGTACTGACATTCTTAATGAAACTAAAAACAAAAATCAAATGGAAGCCCAATCACACATAACATCATGTGTAATGAACCTCCATTGCAGTTTTATCATTCATTGTACTTCCTTATTGCAAGCTGCTGTTCATCAACAACATCCCAATATCCAATACATTTTTCTTTGTTGTAATTCGAAAAAAATTATTGGTTACTGAGCTTATTCCGCCATTTCCCACCCTGAAGATGTTACTATCTTTTGTTCAAAAGTTTCAATCTCTCTCTGTTTCGCCAGCTTAGAAGCTTGTGACATGGACCACGTTAAATTCCCAAAGGCAATCACTGTCCCGATCGAGATAACTAACACCTTTTTACAAAGTATTTTCTTCAATAGCTTCCTCCTGAGAATGTATTGGAATACTCTAAATATAAACCAACATTGTTAACCTAACATGTAGCTGCTGTAAATGTACGAAATTATTTCTGTACATATATAAACACAAAAAAGCTGAGTGCATATGCAGTCAGCTTTTCATAGGTGTTTCTTATTTATAAAACACTTTGTCGACGTTGTATTTAGCATGAAGCTTATTGATCATGTACGTTTCATAGATTTCACGTTCCATAGCGTCTTCGACTAAAAGAATGTCAATTTTCTTGACTTCATTACGATGCTCTTTAATCGGAGAAACATTATCCTCAAAATGCTTCTTGACCCTTGGTCTTAATTTACGGGCTTTACCGACAAAAATCAGTTCATCATTCTCATTGTAAAACAAGATGATGCCGCCTTTATCACGGGGAATCAAATGAAAATCGATAAACCCGTAAATTTCAGGAATGACAGCTTCGTCTCCTTCTATAACTTGCTTTCTTTGTTTGATGCTTATATCCGCTGCAGGGATTTCAATTTTAATCATTACAATTCACGTCCTCTATTTGTATAAAGTGAAACTTTCAATCGGAATCGAAACTCCAGTTTCACGCCATGCTCATCACTTCAATCTTAAAGGTAAATGGTATCATAATTATCAGTGAAAAGCCATGAATGCCTTGATCGGTTTAGATGATTTTGGATTAAATATAAAGAAGAAGACTCGCTGGGAGCCTCCTTCTTTGTCGGAAATATCCTTTACCACCTGTGAGCCTTTGCATTGCTTCTTAGTATAATGTTTGTTTGTGATTCTTGCGTGTGGCCATTAACTTGAGATTTTGAACGCTTAGGTCTTGTCCAATTATGGTGAAACTTTTGAGAATGTGGATCTAATTGATCTTTATAGCTCATTCTGTGTCACCTCATCATTAGGATTTGGATATTCCGTTCAGTGATAGTAATCCCCATCACTTGTTCTAGTATTTTATTTTTCCAAGCCATTTATACATATTCTTTAAAAAGCGAATTCAGCTGACTTGCCTTTTGCAAGGACTTCCCCTTCTTCATCCACCGCATCACTTGTCATGAGGGATATGCCCAATATGTCTCCATCATTTAGAATGAAACCAATGTTTCCGCTTTTTGAACCGTTTCCTTCTATTTCACCAGTAAGTTCTTCCAAGTAGATCTCATCTTCCCATGTCAGATGTTCTCCCCTGTCCGTTTCAAGGAAAGCAACTGGGGAAAACTTAATTTTTTTATCCGAATTGTTTTTGATTTCCACGTTCACTTTTACGATATCGAAATCTTCATCATGCGTATACCCGTGGAAGAAATCAATCATGCTGTAATCCGGAGTGGCATGCATCACTTTCATTTCTTTAACTTTAACCTCGATCGGGCCAACATTGAGCGTTTCATTAACCTTTTTATAGGCCTTCAAAGTTAATTCGCCTTTGGCATCAGAAACATTCTGACCGATCTGGTTCAAGTTTATATCATCAGGAAGCTGTGGATTCGGAACATAGACATCCTTTTTTTCCAGTGGTCGTGCAATTTCCTCTGTTTTATCTTTAGCTGTAGTTTCTTCTTCGTAAGCTGGTTGTGTATTAAGAGCGCCAAATGCGGTTAATAACAGGGCACCAATCATCAGTCTGTTCATTGAATCCCTCCCTGAAGTGTAATTACTTCTTTAATAGATCAAAAATGATTTTGGCCTGATCCGTGTTATCGACCTGCCCGGCAAAACGTTCTTTATATGGGCCGTATGCGTAGACCGGAACATCTTCACCCGTATGTCCCCCAGTAGTCCAGGCAGTATTGGTCCGGTTATCGAATATAGCTTCGATGGCATTATCGACGTTCGTCACATTTTTTGATTTTGCAGCTTCTGTTACCGTTTTGATTTCATCATCAGTTAGCTTCACTTCATTTTGGTTAATATATTGCTTTAACGTCTTTTCAACATCGGCTCCTTTGACAATGGCATCCGCCATGAAGTCAGGGGTGCGTTTGGCTGCCTTGATCGGTTCACCGTACCAGTTATATATTCCTTTGGCTCCGATCGAGAATCCTCCTGTAGAGTGATCCGCAGTAGCCACCACTAATGTATGTTTGTCTTTCTTCGCAAATTCCATGGCTGCTTTGTATGCTTTTTCAAAGTCTTCCATTTCACTCATTGCACCTACGATATCATTATCATGTCCGGCCCAATCGACCTGGCTTCCCTCGACCATAAGGAAGAATCCATCTTTATCTTTATTCAAACGCTGGATCGCCGAACTTGTCATGTCTGCCAAAGAAGGTGTTTCACTTGGGCGGTCAATCATTTTCGGGAGTCCTTCAGAAGCGAATAAACCAAGAACCTGTTCATTTTTGTCCTTAAGCATTTGATTTTTATCAGTCACATAACTGTAACCGTCTTTTTCGAAGGCTTTCGCCAAATTGACATCAGGCCGGACAAAATTGGACTTACCACCGCCCAATAGGACGTCAATTTTATGTTTGCCCCTGATTAAATCATTATAATAATCGTCTGCAATTGAATTCATGTTTTTCCGATTTTCATCATGGGCGCCAAAAGATGCAGGTGTAGCATGAGTGATTTCTGAAGTGGCAACCAATCCCGTCGCTTTTCCTTTTTCCTTTGCTGCTTCCAATACCGTTTTGACTTCGGATTTATCATTATCCACTGCAATGGCAGCGTTATAAGTCTTCACCCCTGCAGACATTGCCGTTGCGGCTGAAGCTGAATCCGTTATATTTTGTGCAGAGTCTTCTGGGTAAGTCATCTGCTGGCCAACCAAGTACTTATCAAACTCGGTCCGTTCTGCCGCCTTCGTACCCGGGTTATCTTTTAAATACCGGTATGCGGAGGTATAGGAAACACCCATGCCGTCACCGATCAGGAAAATCACGTTCTTGATTTCCGGTTCTTTTTTTGGGTTACCCTTTGCCGAAACATGATCCGCAGCGGACCATGATAAACTTCCAAATGCTAATGCCGAAACGAGTGTAATCGGTAAAACCTTTTTACTCCATGTGCTATTCAAATGAATGACCTCCAGTAATCTTTTCTATTTAATTTAACTATAGGTGAAGAAAATGAACTCAATGTCAAGGCTATGTAAAAAAGCAGCAGGATAATTGTTAAGACAAGGTAAAGACAGCAATGTCACGAAATTGTATGCACTTTTATGAAGTTGTTGGTTATTCAGGAAAATCATCAGTAGTGGGGGCATATTACAGGCTTTAGAGGAATGAAAAAGATTTGGTTAACACCAACGTGGGTAAATGATTTTGAACAGGGTACTTTACGATCCACGTCTTCAAATCGGTGGTTAGGATTTTAAAAATGCTTAAGGGGAAAAGAAAATAAAGCATCCAATCAGGATGCTTCAGAGTCAGACTGTAGACAAATTCGAAGAAACTAAGTTTAGGGACGGAAAGGGAGCAAATTTCTTAAATCACCTGGAACGTTGATTGAAACGTAGGGCACTCGCTTTCCCCGGACGGTCGGGG
Organism: Peribacillus sp. NPDC055009; assembly: GCF_053608705.1. Classification (NCBI taxonomy): domain Bacteria; kingdom Bacillati; phylum Bacillota; class Bacilli; order Caryophanales; family Bacillaceae; genus Peribacillus; species Peribacillus sp. NPDC055009. The sequence goes on from NZ_JBSGVZ010000002.1 coordinate 57,501, forward strand.
ATCCCCCTCGGCGCTCTTTGCGCCTGTGGGGGATCCCCTGGACTCGCTTTTCCCGCAGGAGTCTCGCACCTTCCGTTCCAATCAACTGGAATCGTTTTTAAAGAAAAACTGTAGACTGGTCTCATCCCGAACTGTTTAAGACTAGTTTATACTTCATGGTTTTTTACTGTTTTACAAAACTTCTACTTAATTAAAGAAGACACCAAAGGTGCTTAAGGCGAGGAGGCTTGGTAGACAGTTCAAATTAAACGCGTTAAAAAGAAAAAAACTGTAGGATTTTCACTATTATTTCTCTACAGCTAAACATTCCAAAGCACGGGCCGCATTCACTCTCGCCACCTCGATTGAATCGGCAGATGACAAGGCGACTGCCACCCTTCTGCCTGCCTTTGTAACAGGTTTTCCGAAAAGGCGCACTTGTGTATTAGGTAAAGCCAAAGCCTTTTCAACACCAACTATAGAATATTCCGATAACTCTTCTTGAGCTTTTAATGGACGGCTGGCACCTGGGCTGATCAGCTTGATTTCCGGGATGGGGAATCCTAGAATCGCCCGAATATGAAGGGCAAACTCGGACAAATTCTGAGTCACTAATGTCACTAGCCCCGTATCATGCGGACGTGGGGAAACTTCACTGAAATAGACTTTATCCCCTGAGAGGAAAAGCTCAACCCCGAATAATCCGTACCCACCAAGTTCATCAGTAATGGCATGCGCAATTTTTTTCGCTTCCATTATTTGCGCTTCTGTCATATTATGCGGCTGCCAGGATTCAATATAATCCCCGCCCTGCTGAATATGGCCGATTGGAGCACAAAACATGGTACCATTTACAGCCCGAACAGTAAGCAGCGTGATTTCCGAATCAAAACGGATAAATTCTTCAATGATCACCCGGCCATTTTGAACCCGGCCGCCTTCCATCGCGATTTTCCAGCAATCCTCCAGATCACCTTCCGTGCGGCACACACTTTGCCCTTTACCTGAAGAACTCATCAGCGGTTTAACGACATTTGGAAAGCCAACTTCCTTGGCAGCTTGGACAAATTCTTCATATGTATCGGCGAATTTGTAGGCTGCTGTCGGAATCTCCAGAGTTTCAGAAGCCAATCTCCTGATTCCTTCACGATCCATAGTCAATTTAGCCGCTCTTGCCGTCGGAATGACATGAAAGCCTTCCTCTTCCAACTTTACTAATTCGGATGTAGCGATGGCCTCGATTTCCGGCACAATCAAATCGGGTTGTTCTTTTTCTACAACTTCCCTTAGTTGTTCCGCATCCAGCATATCGATCACATAACTGCGATGAGCGACTTGCATGGCAGGGGCATGTTCATAGCGGTCTACAGCAACGGTCTCCACACCAAGCCGCTGTGCTTCAAGTATGACCTCTTTCCCCAATTCACCTGAGCCCAATAATAAAATCTTTTTTGATTTATACATTCAGTCTCTCCTCCTTAATTCCTCAAAATCATTATATACGAACTATAAACGAATAAAAATAAATATTTATTCGTATTTTCATTTGTATTACACCAAAAACATTAAAAAAATTATTTAATTTGAGTTTTTCTAAAACCACACTTGACAAATAGGAATAATAAGCTTTATGCTGGATGAAAATATATAAGCTGACCAGTTCACTGGAGGCTCCCTATTCAACATGAATAGGGAGCCTTTTCGTTTTTATCAATAAGGGAGGAAATACACTATGCAAAAGGAATCGGTGAAGCCCATTTTCCCTATTTTGAATGAGAAGAAAAATGGCCGCTTTGAGGATATGAAGTACATCAATCTGCCCGACAGATTATTTTTCGAATGGTGCCGGCAGCAATATGCCCTAAATAGAGGGGTTTACAATGCAATCGATAATTGGTTCTATCAATATGGCATTGACCATATACTTTACCGAAGGATCAACCTTTTAGCCTTTTTGGAATTTGCTGCTCCCCCTGCACAAGCAGCCGGAAAGACAAAGTTCATTAAATTTGGCAGTGGCGGACTAACTAAAAAGTTGCAGGAGTTCATTGCAGATTAACCTGAATCTTATAGGCCCCTTATCAGTAATACGCCAATTCTCCTCCTACTGGTAAGGGACAATTTATGCGAATGTCGAAATTTGCAATACGATTATTTTTGAAAATGTAAGCGCTTTCTATTATAATGAAATTAGGTTGGATGGCATGCGTGGCCGTCAAAGTATCTGGCGTAGGTGGGGCCAATACTAGCGCTAAGGAAGTTAATCTTCTTTACCGCAAAACTATTAGTATTCCTTTTGGTAGGGGCTGCAATATTACTGGGACATGGAGAATGTCCGTTAATTTTAGGCTAAAAAGCGAGTTAATCATGCAATCGATAAGTAAAGCATAACTTTACTTATTTTTTGCAGCAGCCCTCATCGTTTCAAGTCTAATGGTGTATAAGACTAAAAAGCTCTTCCCCATGGTAACGGAGTTGAGCTTTTTCATTTGGTCAAAATTCACATATATAACCCTGCCAAGAAAATCCCAAGCGACTTCTGATAAATCTCATCGAACTGTGATATAGGGAGGGGATTCGTTCCTTTGCCCAGCTCCACGGTAAACCCCGGCCTGCGCCAATCCTGAATGAACCAATCCTTATACCCTGCGTAACTATTGGCAGATTTGACAGGCTCATATCCACTGACCCTCGCAAACTCATTGACTATCGTTTCCGATTCGGGCGGTTCCAACCCTTCAAAACCCCAATAAATGACCTCTCCTTGGGTATGGAACGCAAGGACTTTGCCAAAGTCACGTTTTCTTGTCAACTCAGACATTGCAATGGCTTCCGGCTGTGTAAGTGGCCCTTCCCCGGGATAATTTGCCGGACCTGGCTCCGTTACATTATTGCGTTCTTTTTCCAGTTCCCATTTGGCGGGAAATTGATCATTCAGATCCACCCCGTTAATATTTGCCTTCCAGCCAGAGAAGTCTTCGCTTCCGTTATTCCATTCCAAGAGCCGTCGTCTCAATGACTCATCTGCAGGCGGGCCTTTAAGAACCAACTCCACTCCGTCCGGATTCACCATTGGGACGATCGACAGCATCGTCTGTTGATAAAAAGGAAACAGAGATAGACCGCGGATGTCAGTCTGATTCGTGATTGCGAGTAAATAATCATTTAAAAAGGTCATGATCACAGGCGTCGTTATCCACTCATTCGCATGAAAGGAACCATTGTAGTGAACTCGTTTGTTACCATTCCCAATCAACACTTCGGGGATATCCCTTTCAAGCACCGAGTCCCCGATGGGGGAGGTTTTAATAAATGGATAGATAGTTTTCAAACGTCTTACATCGGTCATCATCGTCTCATAATCATATTCCCGATTTCCTTGAATAAGCCTCCAAGTAATCCTTAATGGCACAGAAATTGTCTGACCGACTTGCAGGGCATTCGGGTTGAGATTGGGGTTAGCCAAAAATAGGGCATCCAATGAAAGATTACGTGATCTTGCAATTGCCCATAACGAATCGCCTTGCTTAATACTATAGCCGGTCGTCGTAAAGCCAGGAATTTTGATTTGTTGGCCAATCATAAGTGCAAGTGGATCAATCCCACTATTGGAATCAATGATAAGTTGGTAATTCACCTTGAATAATTGGCTATAATACCACAAGGAATCATTCTTCCGCACAAAAACGTCCATACTGCACCTCCTCTTAAGCAAATGTATGCTGATTTGATTTAATTATTGCCAACGCAACGCACCCTCCCCCCATAGAAAAGTCACTCCTCAAAACGAACCAAATTGGGGGCATCATCCAGAATGCTTAGATATTGCTCAGTATTTCCATACCTACCGTCAGGGTCCAATTCCTGATATCTTTTGAATTTCGCTATCCGATCTTCTTCTTTGACCCAGCCCAAATGCTTTAAGCGAATGTCGGATAACTTGTGAGGCAATTCAAAGACATTTTCTGCAAATCTCCCACAATGCTGCGGCCTATCGTTCCATTTGCATTCAAACCCCTCCCGATACCTGACAAGGAACGGCCGGTAATACCGGTGTGCGCACCAGCGATCATCCTCCCTGTAATGGGTTTCATTCCAAAAGTCATATAACCGGAAGCAATATACATCGACTTCTTGGTCACTTATCAGCTGCTTGACTACCTCTTTGAATCTTTTTTCAAACATTTCGTCAGCGTCAAGATTTAAAATCCACTCGGGATTCGACTTCACCGTCTCCGACCATTGCTGTTTACGAAGTTCTATTTCATTGGAGAACTTGGAGACATCATTCCTGATGATGCTTACCGGCATCCCCCTCAATACTTCTAAACAAACCTCTGCGGAATCGTCCGTGCTGCCATCATCAATAATCACGGCTTCATCAATATAATCACGAACTTCCTCTAAAACCTTCCTTAGATAACGGTCACTTTCATTTTTGATGACCATGCTCAGCGTTAATTTGGGACTGGATACCCCTGAAGCTTCCCTCTTATTATCCGTCCGATCAAGAAATTCCATCGCACCGTCCAAGTCCGAATCCCTGTATATATGATAAGCGGGCAAGTGGGTATCAACGTACATGGAAAATCCTAAAGCTGCGGCACGAATGCAAAAATGCCGGTCTTCACCCCAAAATGATAGATTCTCGATCATTTTAAAATTCACACCTGCTTTCAACGCTTTTTGGCTGATGAGTGTACAGGCACCCAATCCCCCAACTTTATGAACACCAGGTGTTCTCATCTGTCGGATGTACGACTGATAACGTGTGGTGATCTCCGAATCCGCCAACGGTTGACCGCGTGATATCTCCCATTGGGTGTATTCATCATATAACCATACTTGAGGCCGTTCTTCGGCATCAGGCTGCCATTTTGTCCAGAAAATATTAGAGATGATATCCTTTTTGGCAGAAATAAGCTGCTTGATGGTCAGAGGGTATAGCAAGAGGTCCGAGTCGATAAGAAATAAATAATCATAGTCTTCCTTAATCGCGTGTTCGATCATCATATTTTTGAAATCAGCGACCTTCCATACCAGATTTTCATTCCAGTAATGGGTAATGCCATTACACACGTATACATCGCTTTGATTGGATGCCAGTATTTTGACATTGCTCCGCTCCTGACTGAAACCCTCGAGCATTTTGCTTGATCGCTCATCTTCATTGTCATCAATGAAGAAAATGCCAAGCTCCAGTCCCTCCACATCCAGCCTTTTAAGTGAGAGCAGGAACTTTTGTAAAATATCTGGTTTCTGGTAAATCGGACTGCCTACTAACACCCGATTTTTTTTACTAGCCATAAATTCCACCCTTTACCGATAATTTAAGTAACTTGCCCCCAATTAATCTGACAGCATGACTTTTTTACAAACCATTTATAACTATATATTCTTACCGAACTTGTCGGGTGTCATTTATATAATGGAGCCATGCATAAACCAAAACAGGCATCCATTCATGAATGGATGCCTGTTTGCATTTCACTAGATTGGTAGTCCCATATTTTACGCTTCTTGCGGTACAGGTAAACCTAAACCTTCGGCTATGCGCGTTCCGTATTCCGGATCGGCTTTGTAAAAATGGCCGATTTGACGAAGCTTGATTTCTTCCAATTCCACAGGTTTCATTGCGCCCACGATCGTGTCAACAAGGCGGGTTTTCTCTTCGGCACTTAATAGACGGTATAAGTCACCTGCTTGGGTGTAGTGATCATCACTATTATGACCGACTTGTGCAGCTTGCCCAGTCACCTCGAAAGGAGTGACTTTATTTTCTGTTGATTCGGCAGGGCCTCCAAAACTATTCGGCTCATAATAAACAGATCCCTTGCCATTGTCATCAGCACGCATGAAGCCATCACGCTGATAGTTATTCGCTTCCACTTTCGGACGGTTAACCGGAAGTTGGTTGTGATTCGAGCCCACACGGTAACGGTGTGCATCTCCATATGCGAATAGGCGTCCTTGAAGCATCTTGTCTGGGGAAGCTTCAATTCCCGGTACGAATGTTCCTGGTGAGAACGTGGCTTGCTCCACTTCAGCAAAGTAGTTTTCAGGATTTCTGTTCAATACCATACGACCAAGCTCGATCAGCGGATAATCTTTTTGAGACCATACCTTCGTCACATCGAATGGATCGAAACGGTATGTATCCGCATCTTCCAAAGGCATGATCTGAACATACAATTTCCATGCAGGGAAGTCCCCTTTTTCAATGGCATTGAAAAGATCTTCCGTATGGTAATCAGGGTTTTCACCTGCTAGTTTTGCAGCTAGATCCACATCAAGGTTTTTGATGCCCTGTTCTGTTTTGAAGTGGTATTTCACCCAAACGCCTTTTCCTTCAGCATTCACCCATTTAAATGTGTGGCTTCCGAAACCATGTGTATGACGGAGTGTAGCAGGAATGCCCCGATCGGACATCAGGATCGTCACTTGGTGCAGCGATTCCGGTGAATGTGACCAGAAATCCCAAACAGCCGTAGGGTTTTTCAAATGTGTTCTAGGATCTCTTTTTTGTGTATGGATGAAGTCGGGGAACTTAATCGCATCGCGAATAAAGAATACAGGCGTATTATTACCGACGATATCGTAGTTTCCTTCTTCCGTGTAGAATTTAACAGCAAATCCACGCGGGTCACGGACTGTATCAGCAGAACCCAATTCACCTGCAACTGTGGAGAAACGGATAAAAAGATCTGTCTTCTTGCCCACACCATTGAAAAGTTTAGCTTTCGTGTACTGAGAAAGGTCGTTCGTTACTTCGAAAGTTCCGAATGCACCGGCACCCTTCGCATGAACTACACGTTCAGGCACACGTTCACGGTTGAAGTGGGCTAGTTTTTCCAATAAGTGTACATCTTGAATGAGCACCGGGCCGCGTTCGCCGGCAGTGATCGAGTTTTGATTATCTCCAACTGGTGCTCCCCAGCTTGTAGTAAGGTTTTTCTTATTTGTCATAATTGAACCACCTTTTCATTATTATTTATGTATATAATGATAAAGCTTCTCAGAAAAAAATCAATACTTATTTATAATAATTTTAATATAATAATCAATCCATTGTTTTTTTATTTATATTATGACTTCACTAACCCCCAACATATGGAAAAGTATAGTGATATAAACCGTTGAAGGGTCAGCATATTGCCATAATCACATTCCTAATAATGGTATACGACCCTTATAACCAATATTCCTTCACACCGAGTGATTTTATCATTTCTCCTACCAATGGGTTAGTAATCGATAATGATGCCGAATATTCATAGATACTTTGCGCTACTTCACCCATCTCCTTCTATTTATCTTATAACAAACCTAAGTGTTCTCCTGTGACTTTGTTCACTTCATCTGCCTTTATAATATAAGGATGCATAGAAACCGAATTTTCATTGCTTTTGTGGACTTTTATTTCAGCAGACCTCTTCCAGTACATGGCCTTCCCCCTTATTTTGCTAGAGAAATTGTAAACATACTGGTTTGTGTTGGTTTGTGTTCGTATAGAAAATAAGATACTATTACGTTAAAATGACCGTCCAATAAGAGTAAGGGTGATATATATGAATGAGCGCAAGCAATTGGTAGTTAAATATGCACACCAATTATTTATTGAAAAGGGATATCAAGCAACTTCCATTCAGGATATTTTAGATTATAGCGGCATTTCAAAAGGAACATTTTATAACTATTTTTCTTCTAAAAGCGAATTGCTTAAGGCAGTCTTCCTAACTTCGCAAGAAAAATTCGAAAAAGAGCGGAATGAATTGCTTATTGGGCAAAACCTTGCAGATATTGAGATTTTCATCAAACAATCAGAATTACAAATGCACTCCAACAAAAACAATAAAATCTTTTTCTTATATGAAGAAGTAATGATTTCAAATGATACCGAACTTAAGAACTTCATCACACATGCTAAATTCCAGCATATCCATTGGCTATCAAAACGGTTTCTGGACATTTTCGGTGCTGATAAAAAACCCTATATTTTGGACTGTGCCATTCTTTACTCGGGAATGATGCATCAAACGATTCATTTTAATGCTTTGGCTAAAGAGCCAGATTTCAACCCTACTGAAATTATCCGTTATTGCGTCGATAGGATTAAATCGATTTTCGAAGATGTCAGCCAGTCAAATGCACAGCTTTTGGAACCCGATCTCATTAAGCAATGGCTGCCAGAGTGCTTCCATTCACAGCAGGATTTTCATACTGCACTCCTGCACTCTGCAAACGACCTAAAAAAGATGATTCTAAGGCTATGCCAAGATGATGAAGCAGAACGGGTTAAAAACCTAAAATTGATTCACTTTATCCAAGAGGAATTATTACAAAACGTTGAACCGCGAACCTTTCTAATTGAAAGTGCCCTGCTTTCCTTAAACACCAATCCAAAATTGAAAAACACATTGGAACTAAGTGAATTCGAAAAGATCATTGCCAACAATTAAATAGAAAAAGAAGACAAATGGGGTTCGGAATGGTCTTATCCCAAACCATGGTTTCACAACAAAACTAAGTTATACTAAATGGTTTTTTACTATTTTATTAAATCCTCAATGGATTGAAGAAAACTAGCTGAAACGTTCTTTTTGAGGGTTTGTAAAATAGGAACGTTAATTTCCTCTACGGCACTCGCTTTCCGCAGGAGTCTCGTACCTTCCGTTCCAATCAACTGGACTTTTTTTAAAGATAAACTGCTCTAAGACCCTTAAATGGACCTTTTTCCAATCTTGGGGAATACATATCGTATTCCTCTTTTTTTGTGACAATTCTGCAAACATATAACTGAAATTCATGAAATTTTAGTATAATGACTTGTAGTTAAGGTGACTTCAGGAGGAGTTTTTCATGAACATAATTATGCGTTTTCTTATCAACGGGCTGGTATTGCTCGTTATTGACTGGCTTCTCGACTCCATCACGATTAAATCTTACGGAACAGCCTTGCTGGCGGTTTTTATATTATCAATCATGAACTTGCTGGTTAGGCCCATTCTCCAGCTTATCACATTGCCGATCACCATCCTGACGTTCGGGTTGTTTTCTTTCATTATCAATGCCTTCACATTCCAAATCACTTCCTATGCCGTCAGTGGCTTTGTAATAAATTCTTTTTGGGGAGCTTCAATCGGATCATTGTTATTGAGTTTCATTCAAAGTCTTCTTATAAAACAGAGTAAAAAAAACCGTCAGTAGCATACTGACGGTTTCATACTTTAGGATCTATATACTGAAACAGTAAGTCGAATGGTGACGGTTTTTCGTATCATTTTCATTTTCATAACAGCCTTCGATATTTCCCGGGCTATTCCCCTAAATTTCGCTAAGCATCACTAGCTGTTTTCTCTTTTTTGACAATACTTTCCCCATAACTATACAAATCAAATCGACTTCTCAGGAAATAAGTATCAATCGATTCATGGAATGGAATGGCTTCTTACCGGAGTGGAATGAACAGGATCCTGTAGATGCCTTCGAGCGTAACCGAAATGAGATCACTTATAATCAATATTAGCATAATCGCAACCCTTTCATTGAACATCCTGAATGGGCCTCCGCCATGTGGCAATGATGAAACGAACAAGCTGTTCCTTATTTTTGGGACAGCTTGTCCACTGTTAAATGTCTAAATTTTTAGAAAAATCACATAATTTTATTTTGTTTGTATAGCATTATAATTAGTTTCGAAAGATTATTATACGATGAAAAATTAAAGGATCACTTTCGTAGTAAGCGTTTTCATTTTTTGCTTTACATTCTTCCTATTAAAATATATTATTTAGTTGTAATATTATGTGAAAAATCAATAAATAATATGTATTCTCCTCTACTAGTGATAAAATGCTAGATAGAGAAAATTAAACTCCAACATAGAAAAGGGGAAAATTATGCAAAACTCCAAAGAATCTCAACTACATAGAGGTTTGGAAGAAAGACATATCGCATTAATGTCTCTTGGCGCAGCCATTGGAGTCGGATTATTTCTCGGCTCGGCATCTGCGATTAAATTAGCTGGTCCAGCCATCATCATTTCTTATGCCATTGGCGGACTTATGATCTATCTTATCATGCGTGCACTAGGTGAAATGGCGATAAAAAATCCAGTCGCAGGCTCTTTCAGTCGCTACGCAAGCGAATTTGTCGGTCCTCTTGCCGGATATATAACCGGATGGAATTACTGGTTCGTTTGGATCGCCACTTGTATGGCTGAAATTACTGCAGTCGGAATCTATATGCAGTTTTGGTTCCCTGATACTCCGCAATGGGCTTGGGCGTTAGCCGCACTAGCCATCATGACAACGATTAACTTTCTTGCTGTAAAAGCTTACGGTGAATTGGAGTTTTGGTTCGCCCTTATTAAAATCGTAACGATCATCCTTATGATCGTCCTTGGCTTTGGAATGATCATCTTTGGACTGGGGAATGGCGGAATCGCAGTCGGATTCGGCAACCTTGTTGAAAATGGAGGATTTTTCCCGAATGGAATTTCTGGTGTCATCCTCTCGTTCCAAATGGTCATGTTCGCCTATTTGGGAATTGAAATGCTCGGTGTTACCGCAGGTGAAGTTAAAAACCCTGAAAAATCTTTAAAAAGAGCCATCGATACCGTTTTTTATCGGATTTTACTTTTTTACGTTTTAGCTCTGACAGTCATTTTATCAATCACTCCATGGGATGAAATGAATGGGGAAAACAGTCCATTCGTTATGATGTTTGATAAAATCGGTATTCCAGGCGCAGCAGGAATCATTCAGTTTGTCGTACTGACAGCAGCCCTTTCATCTTGTAACAGCGGGATCTTCAGTACAGGAAGAATGTTATTCAACCTAGCGCAGCAAGGTGAATCACCAAAAAGTTTCGAACGTACAACAAAGTCAGGCGTTCCTGGCGTTGCCATTATCGTTTCGGCTATCGTGCTTCTTTTCGGTGTTTACCTTAACTACATGGAAGCCGATAAAGTTTTCACTTACGTCACAAGTGTCGCTACATTCGGTGCACTCTGGACATGGGGAACCATACTTGTCACACAGATCATGTCTAGACGGAAAATGAGTCAGGGAGAAAAACAAGGCTTGTCTTACAAAATGCCTCTTTTCCCATTCACTTCTTACTTAACTTTAGCCTTTTTAGTATTCGTAATGGTAGTACTCGGTTTTTCAGCAGATACAAGAATCGCTCTAATCGTTGGTCCGATTTGGATCTTACTGTTGGTAGCCCTGTATTATGTGACCGGCTTGCATAAACGGAAAAGATAAATGTCAGAGGGTGCCAATCTAATTGGCACCCTCTCTTTCTGCCTTCACCTTTTACCCCTTCTTATGATCACCCAATGGACCGCTGCACCAACTCCGCCTAAAATAATGAGGATAGGCAAGTTTCCTATTATAAAAACAATGATTCCTGAACCCGCTTTAAGTAATAGATTCGCACTTGTTGCAAGTTGTTTCTTCGTTCTTTCCCATGTATTCAATTCCTTATTATCAATGCCCGGCACAACTATCCGGTCCTGTGATAACGTGATGGTAACCGTCGAATATGAGGTCTGGTTCTCAAGATACTTCATTTGCCCGGTCAGCTGCTCTATTTCTTCTTGAACCACGGCAAGATCGGATGATATTTTCAACAAATCTTCGGTCTTCTCAGCATCCTTCATGAATGCAAGCAACCTTTCCTCTACTGCTCTCTTTGACTTCAATCTTGCTTTTAAATCTACATATTGCTCCGTTACATCCTGTCCTGTCACATTCCTTCCGACCACTTCTGAAGCCTCACCCTCGCTATCGGCTAGAAAATCCTGAAAATGGGCTTCAGGGACCCGAACAGTGATCGTTCCTTCCACCAGTTCTTCATCTTCCCTGTATACATTGGACTCGACAACATATCCGCCATATTCAGCCACCTTATTCTCAATCTTCATTTGTGCCTTTTCGAGGTTCTTCACCTTCAACTCAAGCTGGGCTTGATGGATGACCTTTCTTTCATCCGTCACCCCTTCCTTTTCCGCTGCTTCTTCCTGTTGCACCATATTCCCGGAAATTGAAGCGTCCATTTTACTTTCCGCCTTTTCATCATGTGATTCAGAAGCAGAATCATTTTTTTCATTACTGCTGCATCCAGCAAGTAAAAGGAACAAACTGAACATAAACATCACTATTTTACGGTTCATCGGTATTCCCCCTTTTCTTAATAGTACCGACGTAAAGTTTGGAAGAAAGTTACACTTCTTGATTAAAGGGGATGTTTTATTTTCAGATGAGAAGGTAAAGGTATAAGAACATACAAATAATGAAGAAAGAAGAGGATCGCTTTATGAACTACGGAAAATTAGCTAAAAGTGTATTGGTACCTGTGGTCGGAGGCTCACTTGTGGGGATATTCGCCACAAGGAATTCAAAAGAAATTTATGACAAACTCAAGAAACCTGCTTTTGCTCCTCCTTCCTGGACTTTCCCCGTTGCTTGGACCAGCCTTTATACAATCATGGGAATAGCGAAATATCGCATTGCATCCAAAGAAAAAGAATCGAAGTCCGCTGAACGCCTCTATGATACTCAACTAGGGTTGAATTTCTTATGGTCTTTTTTATTCTTCAAATGGGGCTTGCGCGGAACAGCTTTTATTGAAATGGCTGCACTGCTGACCTTGATTACATTAACGGCATTCGAGTTTTATAAAATAGACCGTACATCCGGTTTAGCGATGGTTCCCTATATTGCTTGGGTCACCTTTGCATTGGGATTGAACTTTTCCATCTTCAGGAATAATTAATCACAAAAAAGGAAGCGCCCCTTGTATTAAGGAGCGCTCTCTTTTAGGTTTCACGAGTAAATATTGAAAACTCACGAGTAAATGCTCAGTTTTCACGAGTAAACCTATATTAATTATTGATATTCGTAATCCTGCCTTCAATTTCTGCCGTGATCTTTCCGCCTTTAAAGGTTTCTTTTACATAGTTAACGAATGCTTCCAGGTCAGCGTGTCCAAACACACGCTCTTTTCCTTTCAGGACGGTATAGTTATCACCGCCGCTTGCCATGAAATCATTGACGGCCACCGTGTAAGTTTCGGTATCCTTGATAGGTGTTCCGTCCGCTTTCTCCAATAAGGTGACGCGTTCCGTGACAGGTTTACTGAAGTCGGCTGTATAGCTCAGTCCAGAAATTTGCAAGGTTTTCGGAGATCCTTCAACGATCCATTGCTGTTGAAGCAGCGTTTTCACTTCCGCTCCAGTCAGTTCCAGCTTAACCAATACATTTCCGAACGGCTGGATTTTCGCTAAATCGGAAAAAGTGACTTCCCCCTTTGGAATATCTGCACGAATTCCGCCTGGATTCATGAAGGCAAAATCGGAATTCAAATCTGCCTTCATGGAATCGGCAATTAAATTCCCAAGGCCCGTTTCCTGCGTATACGCATTGGTTCTTAAAATTTTCTCATCCGTTGTCCCAAGCGGGGCTTTCAACTCGGGGAACATGTCTAGATAGTCGTTAATGAATTTCGTCGTCCCGGCATCCGGTGTGATGCCATCTTGTGTAACCGTGACAATCTCAGCTGACTTTTTAACAATATCCTTTGTGTTTGGATCGATTTCCAAATCCACATCTTCAAAAGCCGTTCCATAAGAGTAAGCTTGTACAATCAATTTATTATCCACATAGTTGTTGACCTTCGCATGATTATCTCCTGCTAAGATCACATCTACTTCATCATCCACAGCATTAGCAAGATCAGCCACTTCTCCTGTAATGACCCCTTCCTTTTCAGTGCCTGGGTCATGTGAGATGATCACTATCGATTTTACGCCTCTTTCTTTCAACTCATTAACCGCCTTATTTACGGCAGGTGCCTGTTCTATGAATTCTACATTCTTAATGCCATCCGGACTTACTTTTTGAGGTGTGGCATTCGTGACTACACCTATGAACCCAATATCAACCCCGCCGACCTTTTTTATGACGTAAGGGTCCAAAATCGGTTTTTTCGTGTCTTTATATACGACATTGGCAACTACATATGGAAAGTTCAATTTATCGAATACCACATCGGATGTTGGCGACTTTCCGCCATTGATTTGAGCCATCAGGGTTTCTACCCCTTTGTCGAACTCATGGTTCCCGACAGTTCCGACATCGAATTTCATATCATTCAAAAACTGAAGCGTCGGTTTGTCCTGGATCAAAGAAGAAACGGGTGCACTTGCACCTACAGCATCCCCTGCCGAAAGTAAAAGTGTATTTTCAGGGTTTTCAGCTTTACGCTGCTTCAAGTGCGCAGCTAAATAATCGGCACGCCCTTGTTTGATACCGCCAAAATCGGAAGTGGTATCAAGCTGGCCGTGAAGATCATTGATCCCGAGCAGTTGCACCTTAACGTTTTCTTTTCCCAAATTATATTTGTAAATGCCAAAGCCTTTATCATCCTTTTTGCCTGTATAGGAAATCGGGCTGTCTTCATTTAAATATTCCGCACCTTTAGGTGATGAGGTGAAAGTAACGTCCACCTTACCTGAAATCGGGGCAATCGACCAGTTATTATCAGCAGTTGGATTGATCTCACCCTCTTGTGTGATGTAATCCATCAAGATCTGGCGATTTTCATCCGCAGAGTCAACTACATATTCGCTGCCCTTGACTCCCGGGAAGTTCCCCCCGCCCGAAGCACGGTAATTATTCGTCACTACGATGAAATCTTGATTCGGGTCCACTGGTTCACCATTATATTTCAAATCTGCAATCCTGCTTGAATCCGACACTTTTATCCCTTTTTCATCATAGCGCGGAGCTTTGGTGACATCGATTTGATACGTAACGCCGTCAATCACATCAAAGTTATAAACGGCAAACTTTCCATTAAGCAGCTCCTGTTCCTCAGACTTGGCAGGATCGATTGTATTATATTTCCCGGCAGACATTTCTAGCCACTCTTTAACAACTGACCCTTTGATCTTGATTGCCTTCAAGGTATTATCGTATAAATATAAATCACCGGCGCTGCGAATGGTCAGTCCGCCTTCCTTGATTTCGGTGAATTCCTCGACTCCATTGCGACCCGCTTTGAAAGGGGCTCCTACAGAGAGAATCGGCAAGTCCTTGTATTCAGGACGGTTGCTTTGGATGTATTTTTCTACATACCATTTCTGTGCGCTCGTCACGACCTGTACGGAAGGATCGTCTTGCACAAGGGCGAAGTAACTATGAATTGGAGCTGTAGTCGTTCCAATTGGCGTGTTGACATACTTGATCGTTCCTTCGTGATCCTTCTTCACGGCTTTGACGACAGATGCATCTTCAGCAGCTTTTTTTCCTGTTATTTTATCGTTGATTGCACGTGTTGATGAATCGGAATTGACGACTTTCCATTTCCCCTTGATATTCTGGATATCAAGATCGATGATCCCGAGATTACTGCCGCCATATCCTGCTTGAACGGCTGGTACACCATTGATGGTACCCTTTTTATTATCCACGCCTTTAAGGACTTTTCCTTGGCTATCTTTGAATAGGCTGTCTAAAGAAGCCTCATCTTGTGCCGGAAAGACCTTATGCGTGTGGGAGAAAGTGATGGCATCGATGCCGGATACCTTGCTTAATGAATAGATGACATCCTCGGTATTCTTGGTATCGCCATTAAATCCGGAATGCGTGAGCGCCACGATGACATCCGCGCCCTTTTTCTTCATTTCAGGTACATATTTTTTTGCAGTCGTGATGATTTCTTTTGTAATGACCTTACCTTCAAGGTTCGTTTTATCCCAATCCATGATTTGCGGAGGGGCAAATCCAATGTAGCCTATTTTTACTGATTTTTCTTTTCCATTGATGTCCTTTACTTTCTTTGTGACGATTTTATAAGGAGTATATTTATTTTTATCATTCTTTGAATCATTGTCTTTATCTTTTTTATAAACATTGGCATTGACATAAGGGAAGTTCGCATCATTGATGGCCTCTTCCAAATAAGCTAAACCATAATTGAATTCATGATTGCCGAATGTGGCCACATCATAGTCTAGCAAGTTCATCGCTTTGTAGACAGGATGGACTTCACCCTTTTTCAGCGGCGCTATTTTCGCTTTGTACGTACCTAGCGGCGTCCCTTGAATAAGGTCGCCGTTATCCACTAAAACGCTATTTTTCACTTCTTTTCGTGCCTGTTTGATTAAAGAAGCCGTGCGGGAAAAGCCGACAGAGTCCGATACGGCATCCTTATAATAATCATAGCTCACCAGATTAGTGTGTATATCTGTCGTTTCCATGATCCTTAGTTCAAAAGGTGCATCCGAAACGGAGGCTGCCAGGCTGTTGCCGAAGTTACTCGTATTGCCGTTATACTTGGAGACAACCGATACTTTGATCCAATAACCCGATTTGTACGAGTTGAAGTACGCAGAGAACTTTTGGGCCGATTTAATATCCGCCTCAATGGCTGACTGTGAAATGACCTTCGTCCCATTCATTAATTGAAAGACAACGGTTTCATTTCCTTTGTTCCCTTTTTTCGGTGTGACCGTTACAGTCGCTTTGGTGCCTTTTGAGTAATTAACAGTAGGAGCTGAAATCGTAAATGGTTCAGTCTTGGCCGGTTTCTTATTAGACTCTTTGGCGGATGTCTCCCCCGGCACGGCAAATGGGGCTGTAATCAAACTCACAGCAAGAATCGGGGCGAGCATCTTATTAACATGCATTTTGAACGACATACTTCACAACCCTTCTATTTTTGTAAAATGCTAGAATAATATATCATGATTTTGTCGAATAAACGCCAAAATTTACCTTAATATTACGAATTTTGAATAAACAGTACTTTTTACCTATTTCCATTCAGTGAACACGGACCTTTTTTCCTTCAAATATATATAAAGGCTGGCCCATGCACATGAGCCAACCTGCTTAATGAAATGCTTACTGAAGAATCCAATAAATCATCTAAACCATTGAAACAAATTAAATTCGTTACTATTCTTTATCGTTTTCTTCATCTATTGATTTTTCTCATTCGTTTTTTTGCCAAGCCTCTATAAACAAGGTTTCATCAAAACAAAAGTGTAATTTAACGTAACTCAAAATAAAAGTCATAAAAATGTCACTTATGTAAAAATTTTTCGGCATATATAATTACATTTACGCTTAAAAGAAAGGATGTTTTTATTTGCCTAGTAATAAAAAGGAAGGCATAATCTTTGGACTTTTTATGTGTTTTGGTATGGTCCTTATTATGTCAGTTTACAACACAGCTTTACACGGCTTGTCATCGTTTACCGTAGGGGGTGCAGTAATTCAATTTGCGGTAACATTTATCGTCGCTTTTATTGCAGAGTCAATAGTTGAACCGAAGGCGCGTAAACTTGCATTATCACTGCCTTATGATAAATCGAAAGAATCCAACTTTATTATTGCAATTGCCTTTTGCATGGTCCCTGTAATGGTCCTTATTATGTCAGTATATGGGCTTATTTTAACTAGTTTAATGATTGGGATTGAGGGTTCAATCTTCATAGCTTACCTTAAAACAGTTGGTCTAAACTTTATCGTGGCGCTACCATCACAGTTACTGATTGTTGGACCAATCTCACGCTGGTTATTAACTAAATACATTAAACCAGCGACACAAAAGCCAAAATTAACAAAAGTTTGAGTGCGTAAATATTAATATATATGACAAATAAATAAAAAGGATTAAGCTAATACGCTAATCCTTTTTATTTAATATGTTATAACCTACTGCGTTAAGACGAAAAATTCCTTATATCATGAATTGACCTGTCCCATCCAGACCAAGGAGTTTTCCTGTGAAGCGACCATTATATCCAATATGGATTCCCTGCTTGTCCTCCTTCCATAATCCTCTTTTTTATTACCAGTTTTAAAACATAAAGACTATAAATCCCGATCTATTAAACTGGCGGATACCGGTTCGATGCCCATCTCCCTCGACCAGATGGACAGCTGGCCTATATGGTGAATTTCGTGCGCTATCAGATGGCGCAGTATCCTGCCTTTTTCGTATGTCCCCTCCATCCAAGCTGGTTGAATCATTCCATTCTCATCTTCAATGGAATGCGAGTTCAAATAGTCAATGACCTCAGAATGATAACTAGCGGATAAATCTTCGACTTTTTCGATCGTATCATAAGCTTCCAAATCGATCGCGACATCAGGCTTCCCTTGTATGGCCCTGATCCAGCTGCATTCGACATCGATAATATGGGCGAGTGTCCTCAATATATTCCCCAGCCCTCCTATGCGCTGCCGTTTCAGCTCCTCATTCGGTAAGGACCGGCACCACTTGAGCCACTCATTTCGGACCTGCCAATTATAATTGAATAAGATCAACATCCACCCCATCCCCCTCACACTTAATGTCATCGAAGTATCCTTCAGCCTTTGTATTGATAATAATCCTGTCTTTGAATGGTTTTGAATCCACAAGATTCATAGAGTCTTAAAGCATGCTCATTAGTCGCCTCTACCTCGAGAAAAATATCATATCCCAGCTGGCATTGTTCGGCTACGACCTTTTTCAATGCCTTTCTGCCAAGTCCTTTTCCCTGGTATTTTGGCAAAATGGAAAATCCATAAATCCAAGCTTCCCGGCCAGAGTGATCAACACGGATCTTACCGACCGCTCGGCCACCCTTTTCAATCATCATGGTTTTCAGAGTATCCTCATAGAGGATGCGCTGATAATAATCCTTCGCCTCTTGTTTCGTAAATTGGAAACATTGAATATCCAGCTGAATTTCCGTTTCCTCATCCCCTCTCCGCGAAGGGCGAACGACTGCATCATCATAATCATCAAGCTCCGTTTCGGACCATTTCATTTGAAACTCAGAAAAAGCAAACTCACAATTGAGCTGCTTCAAAAATCCTGTCCCTGAATGGGATTGAGCAGGTGAGTTCAAGAGAATCAACTTATAGTTGCGCTCCGCGGCACTCCTTATGGCCTCTTCCATCAGCTTTGTAAAAACGCCTTGCCTACGGTAATCAGGATGCACCATTCCGCACATCTCCACTTTGTTTCCAAAATCGTATAGACCGAGAAAACCAACAAGCTTCAATCCTTCATAGTGAAAAAAGTCATTCTTATTCACACCATTTCGACTGCGAAGCGTTTCCCAGTTCAGCTTTAAAGTAAAACCTTCCAGTTCACATTCATGCTGCAGGATCCGAATATCTTCTAGCTGTTGACTCTTCATTTTCCCCACCCCTTTTCCATATTATCAGTTTATTACCAAACAATAAGAAAAGCAGCACCCTTTTACTCGGATGCCGCATACTTCTATAAGTTTATTGATGAATGTTGTTTTTTTAAAAGTATTTTCACTTTAATCCATAAAACTAAAATCGTACGAGGGGAGGATTTCCTATCTAATTCCATTGACGGATGAATTATAGTAGTAAAATGATTCCATTTGAGGATTATTTTTTACCTATTTTGTGCTATATTCCAAATAATGGTTTATCATTTTTTTATTTGAGTTTTAGGGAGGGATGTAATATAGTCTTGATTTTCAGATAGTACCGATTTCTTTTTATCCCGAATTCCGGACCCTTTTTAGAATAGAATCCGAAATTCGGTGTTTATCACCTGGCACATACGTCCTGAGGTTATCGTTTTTTCGTTTTATGAGCGGACTTTTTTAAGTTCTCTACGTCCGTTGTCAGTTCTTTTAATTGTTTACCGAAGCGGAAGAGCAAAAACATAGAAACGACGAGTGGATAGCCAAATTCACTAACTAATGAAACCCACATAGTAGCATCCTCAATCATCATCCTCTTCACCCCTTTTCTTGTATCTGATATCTAAAGTGAAACTTGTTTAAAAAAATCAATCTAGCACTATTGATTCATGGAAAAAAGAACGAATGTTCGTATATAATTGATTTATTCCCCTTGTCTATCACTTTATTAATTAAAGGAGGGATAACAATGAACCAATTAACTTCTCATTTTTTTTCTCATTCATTGGAGTTTCTGCAGCAACAGTACTCATCTTTCTTTGAGCAACCGATCATTCAAGTATTTTTACAGAACCCAGAGCATTTAAAGATTTTCACTGAAACTCTTGATTCCCCTTCTCCCCACAACATTTGCCATCTCAACGAGACTTTCAAAATTTTCTATTACCGGGCTAAAGTATACAAATACATGTGCTCCTTAATTTACTTTTTCTCTGTTGACTTTGATAAAAGGGCACGGAAGCAGCGGGAACGCTATCGAATGGTACTTGATGCGACACCAAGGGATACTGGCGGATTGATCGATCTAATCGGCACTTTGGACGTTCACCTTGAAAAGATGGGGGAAACGAATGAACTCGCTTCACACATAAGTGATGAAGAGATGATAAAAGCCTTGCAGAAGTTAACAGCCAAACAAAACCTGGTGCTGACCATGAACTTTTCCTACGGCCTATCCAACAAGGAAATTGCTGCCTATTTCCATGAGTCGCCACAGAATATCTCAAGCATCCGTAAACAAGCTCTAAAAAAACTTCGAAAGCACTATATGGATGAGGTATATGTTAGAAAGGAGAAAAGCCATTGTGGATAAAAAACTGTCAAAAGAAGAATTAATGGATCTAATCGACTCTTTGAATCCTAAAATAAAAAAATCGTTAAAAAACACGAACTATCAAGACCGGAATGATCTGGAGCAAGAAATTAAACTTAAGATCATTGAATCATATGAAAAAATCGCAGCAATCGAGGCCCCTAATTTTGAGGAGTTTCTTGCAGAATTCCTTACTAAGCAAAAACAATGAAAAAGTACCAAGTCCAGAGCAAGGATGCTGGGCTTGGTACTTTTTTTCTGAATATCAGTATGATGGTTTCAATGTCAGCGTATCACCTTTTGGGTCGTCTAAAGTGGTTTTATGATAAGTACCTTCTGCCCAATCGTCAAGCTGATCGTGGTACCACTCACTTTTCACGTTACCTGATTGACCAGGGCCAACAAGGTGATATCCTTGATTCATATCGGCCAGGTCGATGACAAATCTCCAGGACCCGCCATGATTAACGGTTCCATCATCTAAAAATGCCGCCGCCTGTACGGTGACACTGCTGCCGCCTACCGGCATTCCGCCGCCGCTGTTAAATACATAATTTAATGGGGCGACACTCGAGAGCGGGTGGTTAAACCTGACCTGATGATAGTCTCCCCATTCCCAATCAGCTATATCGTCACCTTGTGATTCTCCCAGTTCCGTTAATGTCTCCTGCAGCGACTTGGCAAGCACCTGCTCAAGTCCGCCCGCCTCATCAATCCAAGGGCCCGGCTTACCGTCCAGTGCCCGCCTTAGTAGTTCATCGACGGCCGACCGCCTTCCATTAAAGAGGTTGAGGGTTTCCTCCGGTATTTCTTCCTTAAGCAGAACATCACCTATTTTTCGCATCCAGACATTAAAGATCATCGGTGCCGCTTCATCAACGGAATCAATATGATTCCATTTTTTCAGAATCGTTAGTGCCTGGTCTTCCTTTTTCCCAGATGGACCTTTCAATACCTCCACGAATTGAGGAACAAACTCCTTAGCTTGCAAATTCACTGTATCCATCTGCAGGCTTTGCATATCCTCGGCCGTAAGCTTTTTATTGGCTTTTAAAAACTCCTGTATCCTCATCTGACGGTACGGCTGTGCCCAGTTATTACTGATGTGGTAAGGATAATCATCTGAGATGACTTTATTATTCGCTGTCGAAATGAATCCCTCTTCCGGATTCACCGTTTTTGGAAGTTCATCAAAGGGGATATAGCCTTTCCACTCAAATTCATCCGTCCAGCCAGGTACAGGCAGCATACTATCGCCTTTTTTCCTGATTGGGATTTTCCCATTCGCCTTATAGGCAATGGTCCCGTCGACTGAGGCAAAGACAAAATTCTGGGCCGGCGTTTCGAATTGCAAGAGGGCCTTTTCGAATTCTTTCCAGCTTCCCGCTTTATTCATATTCAGTACCGCTTCAAGCTCGGCAGATGGATCAAGTGCCGTCCACCTTAATGCAAGCACGGTATCTTTTCCGCTTTTCCCAGCAAACTCGGAGACAACCGGTCCATGGCGGGTAACCGTCACTTTATAGTCGAGTGTTTTACCACCCTTCACCTTTATGGGTTCGTCCAAGATTTCAGCTTTTTCCCAGTTGCCTTTGTAGGAGAATTCTTTCTCGTTTTCCGGGTTTCTCCTCTCAATATACAGATCCTGTACATCCGGACCGGTATTGGTCACACCCCAAGCCACCTTTTCGTTATGACCGAGGATGATTCCCGGAATCCCGGCAAAAATAACACCGCTCACATTGACCGACGGGGCCTCCAAGTGCATTTGATACCAAACGGACGGTGTAGCTAATCCCAGATGGGGGTCATCGGCCAATAACGGCTGACCGGAATCCGTTTTCTTGCCTGAAACTACCCAGTTATTGCTGCCGTTGAATTCATAAGGAATAACGGCCCCGGCAAAACTTTTTTCAATATCCAGTTCTTCCTTGCTGATGATATATGGAGCGCTCTTTGGATAATTAGGGAATAAATCATATGCTTTTTCCTTGGGGAACGTTTGCAGCAAATACTGCCTAAACGCCTGATCCTCCCAGTTCCCGCCTAAATCAAAGGCCATATATTTACCGATGGTCAGCGAATCGACGGGTGTCCACGGCTCTGGTTCGTATCCAAGCAGAGTGAACTCCGCCGGCCATTTCCCATTCTCCTTCAATTCATTGATATAAAGATTTACTCCCTCGGCAAACACATCCAAGGCATCTTTCCCGTCACTTGAATACGCTGCATAAGAGGCTTCAGCCGCCCGCCTCAACCCAAGTGTACGGAAATACTTATCGTTTTTGACGGTTTTCTCACCAATCACTTCACTCAATCTTCCTGAAGCCTGACGCCTGCTTAAATCCATTTGAAATAAACGATCCTGTGCTTGGATATACCCTTGGGCTAAATACAAATCATGTTCATTCGCTGCGTTGATATGCGGGACCCCACTTGAATCCCTCACCACCGTAACCGGTTTCAAAAGACCTGGAAGCGATATTTCCCCCTTCGTTTCCGGCAAGGATCTTGAAAGAAATACATTTGCAGCAATCAAGACAGACAGCAAAAGTATCATCATGATTCCAAAACTCCATAGCACCCGCTTTCTCCACTTCCGTTTTGGCTTTTGCTGAGGTACGGCAACTTCCATCGATTCATCTCCCTCTCTCTCCCCATAAAACTCTCTTTCTTTCTATTTAAGATATTCCGCGTTTCCACCCATCTTTCCTACCAACATCATTACATTCTCTCTTTTTATTTCAGTAAGGCTGGAAAGGTTCAAGGACGAATTTTTCCTGGGCAAGGTCGAATTTCTACCGCGAAATTGCTCCGATAAACATTAAATCAAATGCAAAAACACCGATACAATGTATCGATGTGGCAGGGAATTCTAGCTATTTGCAATAATGTATTCAATGACTTTATCTGCATCGTCTGTATAAAAGAGAGCTTTATCAAAGTCATGGGCCGCCTTCGTCTCGGCTTCCATGTATTCAATCACGGAAAGAAGACCAAGTAGCCTCTTCCATTTATGAGTTTTCTCGAGAAGTTTTCTTTCCTTTTTTATATCCTCTGGTATGAATTCATTAATGATAAAACATGGGTCGGAAAATGAGGGGTCCCGAAAACGCTCGTTCAAGGCTCGCAATTTATCCCGATCCCATTCGGCCCTTACCAAGTCCGATATGACCGAGACATTTTGGACCGATTCGAGGATGCGTTTGGACAAAATATCATATTCTTCGTCCTCCAACCCTTTATCCGTCATGATTCCTACACAATACCATTTTTCGTTATGATCAGGTTCTTCATTTTTCTTAAAAAACACTCTTCGTCCACCTTCCTTACACGCTTTACATTATTCACTTTACTTAAATGAAAATCAACATGCCCTTACGCCATTAACTATATCATGAAGAAATATCGATGGACGATAAAGTATGAAAGCTTCCTGGGAACTACATGACATAGAAAAAAGATACCCTAAAATAGGGTACCTCCATCATACTGGCTGAAGAGCCAGCCCTCTTTGTTTAAACAGATATTCCAGTGCCTGCCTGAATGATAGGAAGGCTTTTACCTGATTTGCGAAATCAAGTTTGACGATCTCTTTCACGGCATCAGGGTTAAAGCCGACAAACATCGTTTCCGTACCCATCAACGCCAGTGCCCCCACTAATTGATCCAACAGGGAGAGCATATTGCTTTCCTTCGTAAAGTTAATTCCGGAGAAATCCATGATCAGTACTTCCGCATGCAGATCTGCACATTTTTGCAGTACCGTCGATTGCATCGACTCCATTCTCCAATCGTCAATTCGTCCGATCAACGGTAGGAGCAGCACATCCTTTAATACGGTCTGAACGATCGGGGTGGACAATTCTTCCATGACTTCTTGGTTTTCTTTTATCTTCTGCAAAGAATCGTTTGCCATTTTCGCCATTTCTTTATAATGATTCACGTAACTGATACTCACACAGTGTATGAACTGGTCCAGGATTGCATCAATTATCGAGCTTGCCTTTAGCAGAATTTCAATCGAGTAATAGCGATTGCTTACTTCTTCTTCAATGAAACTCCAGAAAAGGTTACGCATCGCTTGAGCTTCCTCAATATTCTTATCTAAAGGAATGCCCATATCCACGATGCGCTTACCTATTTCCATACCCGTTATTTTCATACTTTCCATTGCCTGTGCCTTTCCATGAATCAAGGCATCTGCATGAATTTGAATAAGCTTTGACCGTACCTCTTTACTGGTTTCAAAATCATAGAGCGGTTCCTCTTCTTCAAACAACTCGATATGCTCCACTAAGATATATTTAAATTTTTCAATTTTTTCACCGATCATTCTTAATTCTTCCATGTAGACCTCCCATACAGGGCTTTTATCACATTTTATCAAATAATTAATGGTTAAGGATATAAAATCCTTCTATTACCAATATGATAATAGACGTTTACCCTTTTTTTTATAAGGGTATTATGATATATGACTTGGAGGGATTATCATGAAAAAAGATCAACAAGACTTCGAATCTGAAAACATGAGCGATTTAGTAGAACTCATAAACAGTAAAAATAACAGCCGCAGAATCTTGGATGTACTACGGCGTAATAAAAAGGCTAAAAGTAAAAGCAAAGATAAAAAATGAAAAAACCCAGTCCAAAATGGTCTGGGTTTTTTCATTGGATAAAATAAAAGTGCTGAGTTTGTTGTATTAAGCAATCTCAGCTCTCCCGTCATTAACTATTGAAAAGCCACTACCTTTTTCTCCGGATTTCCTTCACATGGTTTCCTTCAGTGGTAATATAGACTGTTTCATCAATTTTGTATGTTAAATAACGGTCACAATCAATTTCCAACGTTTTCCCATTGCTGAATTTCATTGCGCAATTGGATCCCTCTTCGGTTTCCGTAACATCAATGACTTCGTTCGTCTTAAAACCGACTGCCTTGCCATCGGAGAAATGAGGATAGTATTTTTCAACAATCTCCACCTTTTCCAATCTGCCCGGACTTGTTAAGTATACAACGAATAATATAATTAAAACGGCTATTAACCCAATGAGAATTACTGCTTTTCGATTCACTCTATCTATTACCCTCTTCTCTTATCAATCTATTATTCAATATCCATTTTCACTAGATTATATTCAGCATTCCGAAAAAACATGATAGAAAAGATCATTTTATTTAACGATTCTCTTTTCAACCATCACCACACAAGCGGCAGCCAGGATGATCAGGATCGAGACAGCCGAGATGACCCCACCCCAGCCGAACTTCATCAGGAATATACCGCCTGATGCCCCCACTATACTTGATCCCGCATAGTAAAACAGGAGATATAAAGCGGATGCTTGTGCCTTTTCACTCTTATCAGCCAAGCTTCCGACCCAGCTGCTCGCAATTGAATGTGCTCCAAAAAAGCCAAATGTAAACAGTGCAAGCCCCATTATTTTCAGCAAAAGTGGATCCAATAGGGTTAAAAGGGCGCCCATCAGCATAATAGCGATTCCGGTAAGAAGTACAATCCTTCGAGTATATTGATCGGCGAGCTTTCCCATCCATGTTGAACTAAATGTCCCCACAAGATAGATTATGAAAATGAAGCCAATCAATGTTTGTGATAAATGATATGGCGGTCCCATTAAAGGTATACCCACAAAGTTATAAACGGTAACGAACGAGCCCATTAATAGGAAGGCCATGCCGAATAAGAGTACTAGTCCGCTATTCCTTAAGTTATTGATCAGGGAGGTTTTGATTCTCGACAAAGAGACTCCTGCGCGGACGGCATGCTGTGAAGGCGGAAGCATCCACCAAAAGGCCAGACTGATGATCAAACTTAAAGCCCCAAGGCTTCCAATCGCTATGTTCCACGAGAAATGGTCGGTCAGCACGCCGACAATCAGCCTGCCAGCCAATCCCCCGATACTCGAACCGCTCACATAGATTCCCATCACATAGCCAAGGCTTTTCGGATGAAATTCTTCATTGATATAGGCCATCGCAATTGCCGGGAAACCTGCAAGCACGGCTCCTTGAATCGCCCGTATCGCAATTAGGATGTATAGATCATCCTGGATGAAGCTGACACATATGGATAACAATGCAGACAAGGTGAGCGCCGTCCCCATTATTTTTTTCCTATCGATATTTTCTGAGAAAAAAGAAACAAGCAATAAACAGAGTGCAAGCGTTCCTGTTGCGAAAGATAATGTAAGGCTTGCCATTGCAGGAGAGACTCCGAATTGCTTTGCGAAAACTGGAATGACCGGTTGGGTACTATACAGATCCGCAAACGTTACAAAGCTACCAAGAAATAAAGCCAAGATTGTTTTCCTGAATGATTTACCAGCAGGCTCGATATAATTCACTTTTGTTCAGACCCTTCACTATTTAACTTTCCCCCTATGTTAATACGAACTTCCCGAGTTGTCTATTTCGTCACTTTTGTCCAAAGGGAAAGTTATGTTCCAGCTAATCACAAAAACCCTCCACTGCACGCAGTGAAGGGTTTTTCATTAATATGAACGTTTACCATCCCGCTCACTTTTATTAAGGAGCCAATACACTGGCATACCTATAATGAGGATGATCACCGAGTACAGGGCATTTAAAGGTGTTTGGATTAATGTGCTTAAAACAATGTATATTGCGCCAGCAATCGCCACGATGGGGATGAATGGGTAAAACGGCACTTTATACGTTTTTGCATCCGGATCTTTCCTGCGTAAGATGAAGACCGCAAAGAAAGCTAATCCATAAAAACAGAAGACAGAGAATACGGCCATATTGGTAAGTTTGTCAGGGTCTGTTGCAACCATCATGATGATTGCAATGATCACTTGCAATACCGTCGCATTTATAGGCGTTTTGAACTTGGGCGATATTTTTCCGATTTGTTTATGGCCTGGCATCATTTTATCAGTCGCCATCGCCAAGGTAATGCGTGGAAAGGTCAAAAGCTTTCCGTTCAAGCAACCGAAGATTGAAATCGCAATTCCGATCGATATCAATTTCCCGCCAAATTCACCGAATAAAAGCGTTGCCGCAACATTCGCTGCATTCGTACCATGCGCTATGACTCCCTCCGCCCCCAATACAGAAAGCATGGCAAGATTCACACCCAAGTAAGCGACCATGACCACGACCAATCCCGTTATGATTGCCCGCGGCAGCGTTTTCTGCGGATTTTTCATTTCCCCTGCCATAAAGCCGACATTCATCCAGCCATCATACGCCCAGAGCGTAGCCAAAATCGCACCGGCCATACTGATTTTCATTGAACTTTCGCTATCGACATTGAATACAGGCATATCACCTTGTGCGATACCGAACACCGCTATGAAAATAATTGGGATCAATTTAGCAACGGTTGATAAGGTTTGGATGATACCGCCGTATTTTGTACCCAGCAAGTTCATGCCTGCTATGAATACGATCGTAAGAATCCCTATCGCCAAAGAGTAGCTTGATGCGATCTTAAATATTCCTGCAACTAATAACCCGAAGTATAAACTGAGTGCGCCCATGACTGCAGGTCCGTATACCAATGTCTGAACCCAGCCGCATAGGAATCCCCATGCTTTACCGTACACTTCTTCCATATAGACATATAAGCCGCCCGTTTTAGGAATCCGTGTACTCACTTCTGCAATCGTCAACCCGCTTGCAAGGGTAATCAGACCGCCTATCAGCCAAGCTAACAAAGCCATGGTTGAATTACCGCTTAACTCAAGCACGTCACCAGGTCTCATAAAAATACCAGAACCGATAACTGTTCCAACTACAATAGATGTTCCAACCCAAAAGCCAATCGTTTTCTTCAATTGGTCATTTCCCATGTTGTCCTCCCCAGGTGTACACATGTACTTTATTTATACTAAAATTATATCATATAAATTATATGGAAATAGTTTATGTAATCATTTGAATATTACAAAAAATACTCAAACACGTTGGTACCATTACGCTCAGGGAGCTTTATTACATTTATATTTTTTTTACTAATTATGTCTGGAACTACACTAAAAACCGAATATTTTTTTATTATAAAAGGAATTATTGATATTAAACTCAATAATAACGAATTAAAAACTCAAAAACCCAATTATCATTCGTTATGAATTCCATGGGAATCCTGCCCATTTTCGGACACACAAAAAAACCACCCCGCATCGACGGGGTGGTCCCTCTCCTCTTTCAAGCTTCATTTCGTATTACCAAATAATGAATAGAAGCACAACCGCCAAGACGATCCGGTAAATGGCAAAAGGAGTCAATTTAACTTTATTGATTAAAATCAAGAAGAAGCGGATACAGAATAATGCAAAGATAAATGCACTGATGAAACCTGCAATAAAGAACGGCAGAACTTCAGGTGTGAAGCTTTCCCAGTATTTCACGATTTTCAACAAGCTGGCACCAGCCATGATCGGCACTGCCATGATGAATGTGAAATCGGAAGCCGCCCGATAGCTCATACCCAAAAGCACTCCACCTGAAATGGTCGAGCCTGAACGTGAGAATCCCGGCCATAGTGACAAACATTGAATTAACCCTACACCAAAGGCCTGTTTATAAGTGATTTGGTCAACCGTCTCTGCAGTCAGCTTTGGACGGAATTTATCCGCAGCAATCATCAAAAATGCGCCTAAGAACAATCCGACGATAACCGTCTTCATCGTAAATAAATGATCATCAATATAATCTTCGAATAATAGACCTAAAACGCCCGCCGGCAACAATCCGACAATGATCTGCAATAGGTTAAGCTTTTGGCCGTTCACAGCCGATGTGCCTTTCAGCTTCCTTAAACCAAGCAAGTCCATGAATCGTCCCCAGAAGAGCACGACAACGGCGAGTATCGAACCAAGCTGGATGACCACCTTGAAGGCATTGGCCACTTCACTCCCGAAAAGTTCTTTCGAATTCAGCCATAAATCATCAACGATAATCATATGCCCTGTAGACGATACAGGAGCAAATTCAGTTAATCCTTCTACAAGACCAAGGATAACTGCAACAAAAATTTCCCACATATTCATTTTATTCACCTCATAATTCGAACACCTATTTATGGAAATATCATATGTATTTTACTCGTTGTTTAAAATATTGTCTATTAAACATTGCTGAAACAATTCAAGCGTACATGTATGATAGGGTTCAAGATAAAGTTTAAAGGGGAAGTGATGATTTTGCAAAACATATTGATTTTCGCCCATAGAGGGTCCAAGGGTACGCATCCTGAAAATACCATGGCAGCATTTCAAAAGGCGGCAGAAATCGGGGCCGAGGGGATCGAGTTCGATGTCCACCTCAGTTCTGACGGGGAATTGGTCATCATCCATGACGAAACACTTGATCGAACGACCACCCTTACTGGTTATGTAAAAGATCATTCGGCACAAAAACTGAAAACGGCTGATGCCGGGAGCAAATTTTCCAATGAATTCCTTGGGGAGCGGATTCCTTTTTTAATGGACGTTTTCGACTGGGCTATGGGAAATGCTTTATTGATGAATGTCGAAATCAAAACGGATAAACTCGCTTACAAAGGAATTGAACAGAAGATCATTGATTCAATTCGTCAATATGGAATGGAAAATCGGGTGATCCTCTCTTCCTTCAACCATCAATCCATTGAAAAAGTGAAGATGCTTGCCCCAGACCTTGAACGTGCATTATTGTTCGAGGGGCTTCCTGAAAACTTCGAAGAAATCTTACGTGATAAAAAAGAATTGGGTTTCCATCCAGATAAAAACAGCCTGACTCCAGCAGTTAATGAAAAAGCGAAAAAGCTTGGATATAAAATCCGGCCTTGGGTCGCCAATGATGAAGCCGACATCGTCAGGCTCGCAGAGTTGGGTGTCGACGTCATCATGACCGATTTCCCTGAAAGGGCAATCAAGATTTTAAAGGCAAGGCAGGCAACTAGCTGAACAATGCGAAAGAGAAGGAGCGATGCTCCTTCTCTTTCTAATCCATTTTTATTCAGTTAATTAACGAGAATATCCGCCTAATTGTTGCTCAGCCATTTGCACTAAACGTTTTGTGATTTCCCCACCAACAGATCCGTTAGCGCGAGAAGTAGTGTCAGCACCTAGGTTTACACCAAATTCACTAGCGATTTCATTCTTCATTTGTTGTAGAGCTTGCTCTGCACCAGCTACTACTAGTTGATTGCTGTTATTGTTGTTTGCCATGTGTTTTCACCTCCTACTAATATTAATTAGCATTTTAGGCTTAAATTATTATTGCCAATTTATTGTATTTTTTCATCTGTGTTTCTCACAATCCTTAGCTCTTTATCATGAATTCCATTTTATGCTCATAAACTGTTAGGAAACTTTCAGTAGGAGGGAAAAGAATTGCAAATACATGTGGTTAGGCCAGGCCAGACGTTATATGGCATCGCCCAGACATACAGCGTAACCGTTGACAGGCTCGTTGAATCAAATAAGATCCCTAACCCAAATAATCTTGTTTCGGGGCAGGCCCTTGTCATTCCAATCGTCGGCAGTTATTATTTCGTTCAACCGGGTGATAGTCTTTATTCCATTTCCCAAAGGGTTGATGTCCCTGTTCAAGAATTGGCAAATATAAATGGCATTTCCGAAAATCAAATCCTATCCGTTGGATACCGGCTCTATATTCCGGCTCGGAGGAAAAGGACCGCCGAATTCAACGGCTATGTCGAGCCGAGGGGTACGACGGTTGCACCGGCCCTTGAAACGGCCGCCAGGGAAGCCGCACCCTATTTAACCTACTTAGCCCCTTTTAGCTTCCAGGCGCTACGAGACGGCTCCTTAAAAGAGCCATTGCTCAATGAATTCCCTGCCATCGCCAGAGAAAATAAAAATGTCCTGATGATGGTGATCACGAATCAGGAGAATGACCAATTCAGCGATGAGCTCGGGCGAATCATCTTAACGAATACTTCCGTTCAGAATAAGTTCCTGAACAATATCGTTACAACAGCAAAGAAATATGGTTTCCGCGATATCCACTTTGACTTTGAGTATTTACGCCCAGCCGACAGAGAAGCCTATAATCAATTTCTCCGAAAAGCCAGGGATCGCTTCAAGAAGGAAGGATGGTTCATTTCCACGGCACTGGCCCCTAAAACAAGTGCTGAGCAAAAAGGCCGTTGGTATGAGGCCCATGACTATAAAGCACATGGTGAAATCGTCGACTTTGTCATCATCATGACATATGAATGGGGATATAGCGGCGGACCCCCAATGGCAGTGTCACCAATTGGACCTGTTCGGGATGTTCTCGAATATGCCGTCACCGATATTCCTTCCAACAAGATCATGATGGGGCAAAATCTATATGGCTATGATTGGACCCTGCCTTTTGTACAGGGATCCACTGCCAGGGCCGTGAGTCCGCAGCAGGCCATCCAGATTGCGGCGGACAATGATGTTTCCATCGAGTATGATGAAACCGCACAGGCCCCGCACTTCAATTATACCGATATTGAGGATAGGAAGCATGAGGTGTGGTTTGAAGATGCCAGATCGATTCAGGCAAAATTCGATTTACTCAAAGAATTGAACTTAAGGGGAATGAGTTATTGGAAGCTCGGCTTAGCCTTCCCCCAAAACTGGCTGCTCATCAGTGATAACTTCAACGTACGGAGAAGGGTTTAACAAAAGATATAGGAATACCGAAGCTCAAACGGGCATATTATCAATCATCGAGCATGAAGTCCATTCAGGATACGTGACTCAGCACCAAAAGCCTTCCGACATCTTCCGGAGGGCTTTTATCATTTACCGTAATTCGATAGGCAAGATGCCGATATTCATCTTTCAAAGTTTGTCTGTCCGGACCCTTATGAGCCAAGCCTTTTTTGACCATACTATAAGGAACAGCTCAAAGGGTGTGAAAAAAATGATTCGAATCGGTCCATACATCAGCACCGTTCCCAGATTTCCGCGTTTCATCAGATTGCTTTCTATCATCGCATTATTTTTACTTTCATTCGGGGTCTTGATCCACATTGTGGAGCCAAAGAGATTCCCCACCTTACTTGATGGCATCTGGTGGGCAATCGTGACGATGTCAACGGTCGGCTATGGAGATTTCACTCCCGTGACCAATCTTGGCAAAATCATTGGGATGGTCCTCATTTTGTCAGGGGCCGGCCTGATTACTTCTTATTTTGCGTACATCGCTAAAATTTCCATATCCAATGAACAGCAATTTCTAACAGGAAAGAAAGTATTCGGCGGCGGCGGACATATTATCATTGTGGGCTGGAATGGCCGTTCCAAGAGAATCATCCAAAACATTCATGATCGTAAGCACCATCAATCCATTGTCCTTATCGATGATACACTGCAAAAGCACCCGCTTCCAAGAACGAATATCCACTTTATCCAAGGAAAAGCAACATTGGATTCCGTTTTGCAGAAAGCCAATATTAAACAAGCCATACGCGTCCTTATTACGGCTGACCTTAAGCAAGACGAGCTGCAAACGGATATGTTCTCGATTTTAACGTTACTGGCAGTCAAAGGGCTGAATCCGCATGTGTATTGTCTTGTGGAAATATTGACGCATGAACAAAAGGAAAATGCTTTACGGGCTGGAGCGGACGGTATAGTCGAAACGAATAAATTCGCGAGTGAATATATGCAGGATTGCTTATCGAAGGGGATCATAACGGAAGCCAGAGAACAAAATGAGCGGGATGGATTGAGCCTCAAACAGCTGCCCATCCAGGATGAATGGGTGGAATTGACGTTCAAACAGCTGAACGTTAAGCTATTCGATCAAGACATTTTATTGGTCGGCATCATTTCAGGAGGCAAGACCTTAATCAAGCCCCCCGGAGATGTAATCATACATCGTGATGACACCCTGCTCATCATTGATGATTAATGTAATAAAAGCTTTTCCAAATCCCGGACAAGCGTCTTTCCTAATGAGATATAGTTTTCCGGAAATTCGGCATCCGGATTTTCAGGCTCGGCAAACTGATTGAAGGAAGCGGAGAGGTTTCCAATATTTCCTTCATCATCAATCCCGTCCTCGTACTTATGAGATAACAAAAACGGCTGTAAGAGTTCGACCATTACCCCGTCCTGATCGAGTGAACCATCAACAGCCTTGAAAGGGACCCGTAAGAATTGGTAGCCATCACTGTCATCAATCTTATAATCAAAAGACCCGTGGTCATAATCCCATCCTCCGCCTATCACATATCCTTCCGGTTTTAACTTTGTCTCCAGATCGAACAAACCGAATGTTTTCCCTTCCAATTGAGAAGAAATTTTAATCATTGTATAAAACCTCTTTCGCTAATTTTCTATTAGCTTAACCAAAGTGCCATAAAAAAAACCTGGCCTTATTGTTCCTTCAATTGGAAAAAGGAATGGGCGTTCCAAGCTATCCTTACGCTTTTGTGAAGTTTCCTTCTCTTCACCTGACACTGCTTTTTTGCTTTTCAAACAGAAAAAAAGGCATCATCTGGATGCAATTCCAGCTTGATGCCTTTTTTATTATAAGCGCTGTTCGAGCTCAGCTTTTTTCTTTTCATATCCAGGCTTGCCTAAAAGAGCAAACATGTTCACCTTATAGGCTTCCACTCCAGGCTGATCAAATGGATTTACACCCAATAAGTATCCGCTCATCGCACAAGCTTTCTCGAAGAAATATACAAGGTAGCCAAAAGTATAAGCATCGAGTTGCGGAACCGTTACGATCAGGTTTGGAACGCCACCGTCCGTATGGGCTAACAGCGTACCCTCAAATGCTTTATTATTCACGAATTGCACCGATTCACCTGTAAGGTAATTCAGGCCATCCAAATCATTTTCCGCTTCTTCAATCAAGATTTCATGACGGGCCTTATCCACTTTGATGACTGTTTCAAAAAGGTCACGCCGTCCTTCCTGAACATACTGCCCTAATGAATGCAGGTCAGTCGAAAAGTTGGCCGATGAAGGGAATATCCCTTTTTGATCCTTTCCTTCACTTTCTCCAAATAATTGTTTCCACCACTCAGAGAAGTATTGAAGTCCAGGCTCATAGTTTATCAGCATTTCAATCGTTTTCCCTTTATTGTAAAGGATATTCCGAACCGCCGCATATTGGTATGCCTGATTCTCACCTAGCTCGGAAGAACTGAAGTCCGTCCTAGCACGCTCGGCTCCCTCCATGATTTGATCGATATCCGCCCCGCTGACCGCAATCGGAAGCAGACCTACAGCCGTTAAGACCGAGTAACGTCCGCCAACATCATCAGGAATGACGAAAGTTTGGAAACCTTCCTCCGTTGCTACCGTTTTTAATGCGCCCTTTTCTTTATCAGTGGTCGCATAAATGCGGCTCTTAGCTTCTTCAACACCGTATTTTTGCTCCAGCAGTTTCCGGAAAATCCTGAATGCCAGTGCAGGCTCCGTGGTCGTACCGGATTTAGAGATGACATTGATCGAGAAATCCCTATTTTCCAATAGGTCCATTACGTCCTGCATATATGTAGAGCTTATATTATTACCCACAAATAAAATTTGCGGTGCATTTCTTTTATCCGACGGTAAAATGTTATAAAAACTATGTTGAAGCATTTCAACTGCCGCTCGTGCTCCCAGGTATGATCCGCCGATACCGATAACCAGCAACACATCTGAATCTTCTTTTATTTTCGCTGCCGCTTCCTTGATCCTTGAAAACTCTTCTTTATCATAATTGGCGGGTAAATCAAGCCAGCCAAGATATTCATTGCCTGCCCCTGTCTGCTCATGCAGGGAATGGTGTGCCACTTTTACAGCATCCTGTAAATAGGTAATCTCATGCTCCCCGAAAAACGGCAGGGCTTTTGAATAATCGAAACGAATATGGGCCATTCAAATTCCTCCTTGGATTCTTTAGTTTCCCTTTCACTTTATCTGATGTAATTCTCATAATCAAGAAATCGATCAAGTAAATAACGAATTATGACTATAAAGTAATCTCCCACCTGGCAAGGCGGGAGAAAGGATCATATCACTTTTTTATAATGAAGCCCGTAAAATGGCAAGGACATCTTCACGGTTCAGGACTTTGAATCGTCCAAACTCCCCTCTGTTCATCGCTTTATCAGCCATGACTTCCAATTGTGAGTCATCGATGCCATAGTCCGAAAGATTGGTCGGCGCCCCTAAGCTGCTCCAAAATGTCCTAAGTCTTCCAATGCCTTCAAGGGCCGCCTCCTCATCCGTTTTACCTTCCGGATCTACATGGAAAACACGGACTGCAACTTGTTTAAAGCGTGCGACATTTTCATGGAGCACATGCTTCATCCAATTAGGGAATAAGATGGCCAATCCTCCTGCATGCGGGATGTCATAAACAGCTGAAACGGCATGTTCAATGTTATGCGTTGCCCAATCACCGCTGTAACCAACCCCAAGCGACCCATTCAAGGCTAGATTTCCAGCATATAGGATAGTGGCCCGGTGCTCGTAATCTTCCAGGTTTTCCAATAACTTAGGGGCGGTTTCAATCACCGTCGATAACAGCGATTCACAAAAACGGTCTTGAAGCGGCGCATGCGTTTCCGGATGGAAGTACGTTTCGAATACATGTGACATCATATCGACCATTCCGTATACCGTTTGATCTTTCGGTACCGAAAAAGTGTTTTCAGGATCCAAAATGGAGAATTGCGGAAATACCAACGGACTTCCCCATCCATATTTCTCTTTCGTTTCCCAGTTTGTTATGACAGATCCGGAATTCGCTTCAGAGCCGGTTGCAGCTAAAGTCAGTACCGTTCCGAATGGAAGGGCCTCTTCGACTGGCGCCTTCTTGATGACAAGATCCCATGGATCTCCCTCATATTTAGCACCTGCAACGATGGCCTTTGTAGCGTCTATGACGCTTCCTCCTCCAACGGCAAGGACAAAGTCGATACCATATTCTTTACAAAGGTCAACACCTTTACGGACTGTTGAGATGCGTGGATTCGGTTCAACTCCGGAAAGTTCGTGCACCTCTGCATCGATTTCTTTCAAGACATTGACCACTTTTTCATATAAGCCATTTTTCTTTATGCTTCCCCCGCCGTATACAAGTAAGACTTTATCGCCATACGCAGGAATTTCAGCTTTAAGGCTTTCAAGCTGACCTTTCCCGAAGATTACTTTAGTAGGATTTTTATAAGTGAAATTCTCCAATGGATATCTCTCCTTTATGACACATTGACTCCGTTTTTGAATTGTCGACAGTGCCAAGTGCTAGTTTTTCTTTTATTCATTATGACCAATGTTCCATTTAAATACAAAATATCCGCCCGCAACTTTTGAGTAGATGTATATTTACATGATGGAAAAGCATGATAAGTAAAGAACTGATTTTTTCAAAAAAAGGAGGCTGTACAATGAGTGGAATACAAAGAACTGCACTTGTTCTTACAATAATTGGGGCAATCAACTGGGGTTTAATAGGTTTTTTCCAATTTGACTTAGTCGCTTCGATTTTCGGAGGGCAAGATGCTGGATTGGCCCGTATCGTTTATGGATTGGTTGGAATTGCCGGTCTCATTAATCTTGGTCTTCTCTTCAAACCAAGTCCTGAAATTTCCAGAGAGCCTGAAACCAAACCGACTCGTTGAGATCATGACAATGGACAATGTCTCTGTTCGATAAAATAAAGCCGGACCATGGATAAACACATGACCCGGCTTTATTTCATTCATATGCCCCGCTACCAGCCATGACAATGGACAAAAAAAACCGGCTGATCTAAGGATCGGCCGGTTCAAAAAAAATTATTTTTTGATTAAGTCTTCGCGTTGAGATTGTTCAATCCACTCTTGAAGTTTGTCTTTCAATGTGTTGAAACCTTCAGTAGATTCGATGTGAGATGTCGCTTTAACAGATGCTTGGCGTTTTTTCGGAGCTTTTTTCGGAGCTTCAGTACGCTCAGGAGCTTCTTCTGTAGCGCGGATCGATAAGCCGATTTTTCCAGCAGCTGAATCGATGGAAAGTACTTTAACTTTCACTTCATCGCCCACTTTTAAATGTTCGTTGATATCTTTAACGAAGCCGTGAGTAATTTCAGAAATATGAACTAAACCTTGAGTTGAATCGTCTAGAGCAACAAATGCACCGTATGGTTGAATACCAGTTACTTTACCAGCAACTACCGCACCAATTTCGAATTTTTCAGACATGGTAACACTCCTATTTTATATATATTTTTTCGTCTTTTCACGCAATAAAAAATTATATCACATAATTGGAAAATAATCAAAGTTAAGTATACCATACTTTTTAGGATTTTACTCATTAAAAATGTTTGTTTTTTGGAAATAATAAATATTATAAGATCTTTATTTATAACTTATCCTAATAATTTGCAAATAACCTCTATTTCCCTTAATTTATTCACTTATTTTTCTAAAGATTGTAATATTAAAACACTATTCAATTCCGCATAATCATAGTAAGATGAGAAAATGTTTTAAAAATTTAGTAATATGCAGCTAGATATTTTTTTTACATCTAAAGGAGATTTTCCATCATGTCAAAACAAGATCAATGGACTTCAAAACTCGGGTTCATCCTGGCAGCCGCGGGATCCGCTATTGGATTGGGTGCCATTTGGAAGCTCCCATATATGACTGGGCTAAATGGAGGAGGGGTCTTTTTCCTACTCTTCATTTTATTCACCCTGCTTATCGGTGCACCGATATTAATAGCGGAATTCACGATTGGCCGTAATGCACAGAAAGATGCCATTAGCGCATATAAACATATCGCCCCGGGGAAGCCTTGGGCATTGATCGGATATGGCGGTGTCGTCGCTTCCATCATTCTGCTTTCCTTCTTCAGTGTTGTTGGAGGCTGGATCATCTCTTATTTAGCGAGAAGCTTTACAGGTTCCCTCTCAAACTTGACTCAAGAAGAATATGGAAACTTCTTCAATAAGATAATCAGTAATCCTTATGAAACGGTCATCGCTCAGTTATTATTCATGGTCTTTACCATTTGGGTCGTGCAAGGCGGCGTTTCCAAGGGAATTGAAAAAGCGAATAAATATATGATGCCTTCCTTGTTCATCCTTTTCATCATTCTTCTTATCCGTTCCTTGACTCTGGATGGAGCGATGGAGGGTGTTAAATTCTTCTTGAAGCCGGACTTTTCCGCATTAACAGGGGAAACGATCCTATTGGCACTGGGCCAATCCTTCTTTGCACTAAGTGTCGGTGTTTCCGTGATGGTAACCTACGCGTCCTATTTAAGCAAAAAAGAAGATATTACAAAATCGGCCTTTTCGGTAGTTGGACTGAATATCTTCATTTCCTTGCTGGCTGGTTTAGTCATCTTCCCTGCTGTTTTTGCACTAGGCTTCAGCCCTTCGAGCGGGCCTGGACTGGTATTTGTCGTGTTGCCAGCCGTTTTCAATGAAATGGCTCTTGGTGGGATCTTCATGTTCATTTTCTTCATATTATTATTATTTGCCACCCTTACGACGGCATTCTCCATTCTCGAAATCGTCGTTGCCGCCATGATAAAGGGTGATGCTGCAAAGCGTAAGAAGGCTTCTTGGATAGCTGGTATCACAGTTTTCTTAATTGGGATTCCAAGCGCATTATCATTCGGGGTGCTTTCGGATGTGAAGATTTTCAATTTATCCATATTTGATTTCGCTGATTATCTGACAAGCAATATCGCGCTGCCAGTCGGCGCCTTGTTCATATCCCTTTTCATCGGCTATCAAATGAAAAGGATCGAGGTACAAAAGGAGTTCGAATCAGGCGCTGATTCCGGACGATCACTTTTTAAACTTTGGTACTTCCTGATTCGCTACATCGTGCCGATTATGATCATACTCGTATTCCTTAAGTCAACTAATCTCATTTAACATTCAACATGCCGTTTCGATATTTATCGATGCGGCATTTTTTTCACAAAACCTACATATTCCGTTACTTCCCCTAAGTAATAATATGGTAAAATAATTACATAATAAAAATATATTTCCTGAAAAAGGAGTGTCTGACCATGTCAAATATCGCGAAGAATATCCGGCAATACCGAGAAGATCACAACCTCACTCAACAGGAACTGGCTTTGAAATTGCGCATCGGCACGAAGAAAATCGAAAAGTATGAATCAGGTGAATCGGTTCCTGATACACAAACCATTTTACGGCTTTCCACCGTTCTTGACATTCCGGCTTCAGAATTCCTGAAAGATGCCCAAACCGGTAACCCAGCTGGTATCGACGAGGACATAAAAAAACTGATTGAAGAAATCGGAACCAAAAAAGCGGAGCTCATTCTAAGAACAGCTAAGGACTTTAGCGAAGAACAAATTCTGAAAGTTATGCATACTTTATATAATACACAAGCTTAATTCAAAAAATGGGTCGTAGTATGTGTATTTTTTTTCACGGTACTGGATATACTATGATTAACACTTTCTATGTTAATCCATTAGATTAACTCTTTTTTCTAATTCCCCCTATGGAAAGGGATCCGGCTGCTAAAGGCCGGATCCCTATTTTTTTGCTTTTATTGACAATGATTCTTCATGAAACGTTCCATTCTTCGAAGCGCCTCTTGAAGCTGTTCCATCGAGGATGCATAAGAACAGCGGATATGGCCTTCACCGCTTTCCCCGAACACATCTCCCGGTACAACGGCAACAAGTTCTTCCGTCAGAAGTTTTTCAGCAAATTCCATCGAAGTCATCCCCGTCTTCTCGATTGATGGAAAAGCATAAAAAGCCCCGCCAGGATTATGGCAATCCAACCCCATATCGTTAAATGATTTCACGATATAATTTCGTCTTCTCCGATAACTGCGACGCATTTCTTCCACATCCTGCATACCGTTCCTTAATGCTTCCAATGCAGCATGCTGCGCAACGGTCGGCGCACACATCATCGCATATTGGTGAAGCTTAAGCATCGCTTCCGAAATTTCCTTAGGTGCACAAACGAACCCAAGACGCCATCCAGTCATCGCAAACCCTTTCGAAAACCCATTGATGACGATTGTCCGCTCAAGCATGCCGTCAATGGCAGCAAAAGAAGTGAATTCCTCATCATAAGCAAGTTCGGCATAGATTTCATCGGAAATCACCAGCAAGTCATGCTTTTTAACGATGTCAGCAAGCATCACTAATTCTTCCTGCCCAAGCTGGGTTCCCGTCGGGTTATTCGGTGAACAGATTAAAACGGCCTTCGTTTTAGGTGTGATAGCCGCTTCGAGTTGTTGGGGAGTCAACTTAAAGTCTTCTTCCTTGGATGTTTGGACTGTGACCGGTATTCCCCCTGCCATGGTCACAAGCGGTGCATAGGCGACGAAACAAGGTTCGACGACAACGACTTCTTCACCTGGATTCAAGATGGTCCTCAGGGCAATATCCAGGGCCTGGCTTGCTCCAACCGTGACAATGATTTGATCGTCCGGTCTATACGAAACATGGAACTGCTTCTCCATATACCGGCTGATTTCCGACCTTAATTCAAATAATCCGGCATTGGCCGTATATGAGGTATATCCTTCCTCCAAGGAGTTGATCGCCGCTTCCCTTACTGCCCAAGATGTAACGAAATCCGGTTCACCCACACCAAGCGAGACGACCCCTTCCAAATTGGCTGCCAAGTCGAAAAAGCGGCGGATGCCTGATGGTTTAAGCTCTGCAATCGTTTTTGAAACATAACTCGTTTTAATCATGGTGACACCACTATCCGCTTATCTTCTTCAGTTTGATCAAAAATGGTGCCATCATGCTTGTACTTTTTCATAATGAAGTGAGTCGTCGTAGAAATGACGGAATCCAGTGTCGAAAGTTTTTCCGAAACAAAGCTTGCCACTTCGTTCATCGAACGTCCTTCGACAATGACTGAAAGATCATAAGCCCCAGACATTAAATAAACGGACTCGACTTCTTTGAACTTGTAAATCCTTTTTGCAACATCATCGAAACCGACGCCGCGTTTTGGAGTGACTTTTACATCGATCATCGCTGTGACACCATGGTATTCATCCACTTTAGCCCAGTTAATGACTGTTAAGTAACGTACAATGACCCGCATATCTTCTAATTTCTTCAATGTTATTTCAATGTCCGATTCTGATTGATCGGTCATTTTAGCCAAATCCTTCAGATCAATCCGGCTGTTATTTTCAATGATTCTCAAGACTTCCAATTCCTCTTCATTCAAGTGCATTGGAAAACCCCCCTTTTGGAATTCACTAATTTAGCTGTGATGGTTTGGCTGGCAGATAGTCTCACGAATTACCTTATTAGACTTTTTAAAAAACCTATATGACAATATAATTTAATAAGTCCTATGCTGTCAGGATAAACTTACACTATTATATCAAAATTGGCTGGTGACCTGTTATAGTAATTGTATTTTTTCATCGTTATTATTACAATTACTGTTATGCAACAGTATTAAAGGACCTTTTTTGGAATATTCAGGTTAACATGGGTTTTTATCATTGACCAATAACGGAGGAGGAGCTTTTTTTGGAAAGTCATACAATCAAAGGTGTCGAACGGGTGGGTGATATCGAAATCTATTTTGAATATGACCGAATCGATGATTCTCTCCCCACCCTTGTCCTGCTTCACGGATTTTTGTCATCGAGCTTCAGTTTCCGTAAATTAGTCCCCTATTTAATCAAGGAATACAATGTGATCTCCATCGACCTCCCGCCATTCGGGCAAAGCGGAAAAGATTATCGATATATATATTCATTCCGAAACATCGCTAAATCCGTCGTTCTATTCTTGGAGGGAAAAGGCATCAGGAAATTCAGTATCATCGGCCATTCCATGGGCGGGCAGATTTCCCTGCAGCTCATCAAGTCATATCCTGATCTTGCAGACCATGCCATTCTACTTGCCGGTTCAGGCTATCAGCCCGGCTATTCGGAAAAAATGAAGATGGTCAGTTACCTGCCTTTCTTTTCATACGGGATAAAACGGTATCTGCAAAAGTCAGGTATCGAAAAGAACTTGAAAAATGTCGTCCATGACCCGGCGATGATTGACGATGAAATGCGGCAGGGATACCTAGGGCCATTCATTAAGAAGCATGATATTTTCCGGGCATTGGGGAGGATGCTTCGAGATAAGGAAATCGATTTGTTGAAGGAGGACCTTAGTGGTATTCATACGCCATGCCTGCTTATTTGGGGAAGGCATGACCGAGTGGTGCCTTTGAGTATTGGCGAAAGGCTCCATGAAGACCTTCCTAATTCCGAGCTTGTTGTCATTGAGGATTCCGGGCACCTTCTTCCAGAGGAGAAACCGGAAGAAGTGTATCAACTAATTAAGGGGTTTCTTGGGGTGGCCACCCCAACGTAAACTCACGAGTAAAACAGCAAAACTCTCGAGTAAAGAGCAAAAAAAACCGTAAAAAAGGTGCCCCTGATTTCTGGGTACACCCTTTGTCACCTTTAGATCGAACAGCTGGCATCATTCTTAATGATCAGCAGCTTTTGAGCAATTTCCAGGCACTTATCCATCTGAACGGATTCATCGAACGAGAACTCGTAAATGGATTTTATCTTTTCCGCCAGTTCCTTTGGATCATCTATATTCCGGATTGCTACGACCGTATCGGCAATTTCCGGCTCATATAGATCCCATCCTATCTTGAAAGGGTCCCATTCTTGCAAAACGGCAACCAATGCTAAATTCATTTGCTGTGTATCCATAAAATCATCACCTGCTCAATATTTTCAAAGAACATGATATCATAGTATCATAACAACAGGCTTTTCGCGAAGACGACAAATTTTATTCGGTGGTGGATATTTTGAACAAGTCAATATTTGAAGAACAAATCAACAGGGAAAATTCAGGGTCTGCAAAATGGGATAAAAACTTCCTCACATCCTTATATGGTCGCGAGGATGTTCTGCCAATGTGGGTTGCCGATTTGGACTTCCCATCTCCTGAGGGCATTCAAAAGGCATTGATGGAACGCTTGAATCATCCGATTTTCGGTTATACCGTCCCTTCTGAAACGGTCTTCACTGAAATTCAAAGCTGGCTTAGAGACCGGCACTCCTGGCAAATCGATAAAGATTGGATTTCATTCAGCTCCGGCGTAGTTTCCGCAATCGGTACAACGATCCAAGCATTCACGAACCCGGGCGATAAAATATTGTTACAATCTCCCGTTTATACACCATTTTTTGATATGATCAAAAATAATGACCGGGAAGTGGTCAATAGTCCCCTTATCATTGAAAATGACCGCTTTGAGATCGATTTCACTGATTTTGAGGACAAGCTGAAAAGCGGAGTGAAACTATTCCTTTTTTGCAGTCCGCATAACCCCGGCGGACGCGTTTGGACAAAGGATGAAC
Source organism: Peribacillus sp. NPDC055009 (assembly GCF_053608705.1). Classification (NCBI taxonomy): domain Bacteria; kingdom Bacillati; phylum Bacillota; class Bacilli; order Caryophanales; family Bacillaceae; genus Peribacillus; species Peribacillus sp. NPDC055009. The sequence goes on from NZ_JBSGVZ010000002.1 coordinate 101,383, forward strand.
TCTTACGGATCGGGGAGCTATGTGAAAAATATGATGTAGTCATCGTCAGTGATGAGATACATGCTGATTTATTCCATACAACATCAAAGCATTATCCGATCGGCTCGCTTTCAGAAAAATTAGCGGACATAACCGTTACATTGATGGCGCCAAGCAAAACATTCAATATTGCCGGCCTTCAGGCTTCATTCCTGATCACAAGTAATGAAAAATTGCAGAAGCTTTTGCAAAAGGCTCAAACGAAACTGGCCTTCCATGGTCTTAACATCTTTGCCTTAACAGCAATGGAAGCTGCGTATCGGGAGGGCTTGGAATGGCTTGAAGACATGATTGGCTACATTGAGGAGAATATAAAAGTGGCAGAGGAATTCATTGCAGCCGAAATTCCTTCACTGCATGTCATGCATCCGGATGCCTCTTACCTTTTATGGATTGACTGCCGTGACCTTGGATTGACCGACAAGGAAATCAAGGATCGACTTATCCATCAAGGGAAGCTCGCATTGGAGCCTGGTTCTAAATACGGACCTGGCGGAGAAGGTTTCGTCAGAATGAATCTCGGTTGTTCACGCAGCGTTCTGATGGATGGGCTAAACCGTTTGAAATTGGCTTTTTCTTAAATAAAAAAAGAACCAGGCTTAGAATCCTGGTTCTTCTTTTTCAATCTTTTTCTTCACCCACATAAGGATCATGCTCATATCGGGGCAAATCCCCAAATGAGGTTTGGATATTTTCTTCAAAAAGTTCTTCCTTCAATTCTTCATATTGCGAGTTCGGATAAACCGTTATCTCTTTACCGTATATATCCACACCAACGAAATTTTCATAATTTTCGACATAGCCGACATTTTCCTCGGACTCCACATACATATCTTCATAATCGTTTGGCGGATTTACAAAATCGGAAGGCGATTCAGATGTTCCATAACTGGCAACATCCTGCCAAGAATCCTCCGCGTCGTACGCAACCGATTCGTGACGGTCGTCAAAATCAAACCTTCCAAACGGCGGTCCCAAAACTTCCTCTTCGACCGGCCGATTGTCCGAAGTTTCCTGTGATGGGGTATGCTCGACACAATAAGTCGTAGTAGGGATGGCGTTCAAACGTTCAAGAGGTATTTCCTTTGAACAAACCTGGCATTTTCCATAATCACCTGTCTTGATGGCAGAAAGCGCCCTTTCAATATCCCTTATTTCATCCCGATCATGCTCGGAAAGGGCCAAATCCTTTTCCCGTTCATATAACTCGGTTCCTTCATCTCCGGGATGATTATCGTAACTCGATAACTCACCAGTCGAATCCTCCAGGCTTCTTCTTAAATCATAGTTGCCTGAATCATTTAATCGCTCTTCCAACTCTTGCTTCGTTTGCTGCAATTGCTGTTGAAATTCTTTAAGCTGCTGATTGGATAGCATGTGCAACATCCTTTCAAATCGTTCTTCCCTCTAGTATTTCTCTCTTCCCGCCATTCCATAAAGGTACTTTTTACCTTAGGAATAATTTAATTCAGATAACAGAAGCTAAATTAGAAATTTTAATTTCAAGGAGGACTTCCATTTGTATTTCTATAAGGAAGATTTAATCAATATGATCGTTCCCGATAAGCCTGATCCGAATGCAGCAAAAGTACTTCAGGAAACACTTGGAGGGCAATTCGGTGAAATGCGGACGATGATGCAGTATTCTTTCCAAAGCGCCAATTTCCGTGGCAAGGCTAAACAATATCGTGATTTACTCCGTGGTGTTTTCTTGGAAGAAATCAGCCACGTTGAACTTGTCCAATCAACCATCAACCAGCTGCTGAATGGTGCTGGCGGGGATATGCCTGGAGATGTCGCTACCGACGGCGCCCCATTGGATGAAGTCATCAAAGGCGGCGCAAACCCTCACCATTTCATCATCGGAGCAAAAGCTTCCCTACCTGTCGATGCTGGCGGCAATCCATGGAATGGATCATGGGTTTATGATCACGGTAATCTTGTGGCAAACCTTTTGAACAATGTCATGCTTGAATCTACTGGTGTCCTGCAAAAGTCCAGGATTTATGAAATGAGTTCCAATAAAACAATGCGCGAAACACTGGCATTTTTAATGGTTCGCGACAATGCCCACCAAAATGCATTTGCCAAGGCATTGGAAACACTTGGGGTCGACTGGGGGAAAATCTTCCCTGTACCTAATTATGATTTGAACAAATATCCTGAATGCCGCAAATATGTGGATTTAGGCTACCATAATGCCCAATTCAATTTCAGATTGGACCCAACTCAAATCGGCGATATTTTCAAAGGGGAAACACCGAGCCGAAATGGCGGAAACCTTGCTGTTACAGAGCCGCCAAAAGGATTCCCGGTACCTGAAATGCCGGATATGCCAAATGAACATAGCCCTGGCTTGAGTGATTTGAACAATTAAAAAAGAAGGCGGACACATCATACTGTGTTCGCCTTCTTTTTTAATTATTGATATATTTTTCAAAAACAAAGCCAAAATCTTTCACATGGTACTTTTTCCGGCTATCCATCAACCATTCGAAAGCTGCGGAATTAATTTCCTTGAAGCTTGCAGCCATTTGGCTTCCATCAGTGCGAACCTGGTTCAAAGTGGAAGAAGCAAGGTTTACGCTTTGTTGGGCATATTGAAGGGCAAACTCATTCTCATGGCAAATTTCCGATATTTTCACGAGTGATTTGAACAAGTCCTTTAATTCTTCTATGAATTTCTTATGAACATCAATGGAGAAAGTCTTTGCACCAATCGAAAATTTAATTTCCGCATCCAAATCCACGGTCCCTGCGGTTTCAAGCGTGGCATTTGATATAGTATACTGGCTGTAGCTATATCTTGTAAGTGTACGCTTTTTGCTTATCGCACTAGTGCCGTCCAAATGTATGAACGCTTGATTCGTGAAACAGTACTCATCCGTTTTTGATTTAATCAGGAAATAAATTTTTTCCCCATCTTCATGCATGATATAGTCATCTGCATCTACCTTGTCATAATCAGCAGGACTAATCACACTTCCAATATCACTAAGACCAAGGGCATCTGCCGCCATTTTCTTGAACATCCCTATTCCCCCTATCAATATCCAGGTGAATTACACCTTTTTATAAGTATTTCTCCAGTATTATCTCGTCTCGGATCGGAATTCCATCAAAACTGTAAAATGGAATCTCCGGCTTGATTTTCCGTGATTCTTCCACGGCATTTTTAACGACTTCCGATATGACATAACCACGCTTTTGAAAAAACTTCAATGCCTTTAAATTATCGTTCGTTGTAATCGCTTTAATAGTATGGCAATTTTTTTCCTTAGCGATATTTTCCATCACATAAAGCAATGATGAGCCAACACCTTGATTCTCATGCTCACTGTTCAAAGAGATGATCTGACATACATGGTCGGATAATTTGTAAGTTCCCAACCCCGTGATTTTTTCATTCTCGTCCATTACCCCAAAGCCCTCAAGTTCCGCATAATGAAACAAGCCTCTTGAAAAAACGACTTGGGTCGTCTCCCAGTGCTGAATGAAAAAATCCTTGACCGTATCTGCCGCAATCATTCTTTTAGCTACGATTTGCATAACCAATTACGCCCCCAAAATTTCTCTCTATGCTTATAGTATAAAATGCTTATGCTGATAAGGGAACATTTAATTCTTTACGCCCTTCTAACAAAACATAATACCATTCATATTCAGATAATCAATATTCAAAAACGGGGCACCCTAGTGATGCACGGCATCTTCCGGGTTCAAGAGATGGTATCATCCTTTAAACGCTGGTTCCTTTTGGTGACCTCATCTTCGAATTGCTTCGTTTTCATTTCTTCCTTCTTTGAATATCTTATAATTGCCCTCATCGTAAAAACGGCTGCCACTAAAAAAATGAAGCAAGTTATACCAGCTGAGATATATTCAGTCTTGTCTTCCGGAAAGTAAAGAAACAAACCTAGTAAAGCATGATTGAGAAAATCCATCCGATACATCCTTCCTGATAGGGAATTAAACTGCATTATCCCATTATATCAATTACCAGAACAATCCACTAGTGGGCTTAATCCACTAAATCCCGAAAAAAAAGAGAGGCACTGAGCCCCTCGCTTCTCTTTTATTTATAAAATGGTGATCCCTTTTATGACCACGTCCACTGCAGGCTTGTCTCCCGCAACTGTCTCTACGTTAGCAATCGTATCAACAACGTCCATGCCTTCGACCACTTGTCCAAAGACAGAGTGTTTATGATCCAGCCATGGTGTGCCGCCTTGCTCCATATAAGCACTGATGATTTCTTCCGGATAACCGGCTTGCTTCATTTGCTCACCCATCCTGCTGTCTACATGCTGGGCTTGTACGACGAAGAATTGGCTGCCGTTTGTTCCCGGGCCTGCATTTGCCATGGAAAGAGCTCCGCGCAAATTGAATAATTGCATGGAGAACTCGTCCTCAAATGGAGTTCCCCAGATACTTTCTCCACCCATTCCAGTGCCTGTCGGATCTCCGCCTTGTAGCATGAAATCCTTGATGACACGGTGAAAGATGATTCCTTCGTAATAACCGTTTTCAGCATGTGTCAAGAAATTCTCCACTGTCTTCGGAGCCAGTTCAGGGAATAGTTTAATTTTAATATCGCCCATCGTCGTTTGCATGATGACCGCTTTTTCATTTTCCAAAACTTCACTTGTTAATTGTGGAAAGTTTGTCATTGTTCATAACCTCTTTCTTTTTAAAATTAAATGGCATGAAACACCATTTTTCATCTTCATTTGTACACTTTACACGATTTTCATAAAAAAAGCATCTTTACGAAATTGAACAAATTCGCTGTGAAAAATCGTCGTTCTTATGTATCATGAAGGAAGTTAAAAGAAAGGTGGTAGGGAAATGTCAGAACAGGATTTTAAAATCGGCGATAAGGTTACCGCCATATATAAAACTGGAAAATACATCGGGGAAGTCACCGATATCAGACCTGCTGCATATCTTGTTAAAGTGTTGGCTGTCTTGAAGCATCCCATGCAGGGAGATCTTCATAACCCGAAGCAAACGGAAGTGTCCATGTTCCATCAGCGGCGTGCTCTAGCTTACCGGGAGCAAACCAATGTACCAAAGAATATGGTCAGGAACTTTAATGAGGAGATTCCTGAGTATAAGGAATCCTTAAGAGAAGCTGTTGAGAAAATGAAAGGCACTTTAAGCGAAGTCCAAACAGAATGGAATGATAAAAGCTTACAGTTGCTTGAAGATCTAGAGACGGATTATTTTAAATAAAGCATGATAAAAGCCAAATCAGTAGTATATGATTTGGCTTTTATAACGCTAAATGATTCAATACTTTTGATAAATCAATGCGATCGCCAATTGTCGTCGGTTCATGATTTTTCATATAACTTTTATCTTTCTCCACTAACTTAAAGATATTATATGTCGTAATCGCATCATCCAGCGCCCGGTGATGCTTGCCTGTCCCTTCTTTGCCATAGGCCTGTACAGCCTTCCAAAGCCCGGTTTGATTTTGATCCCCGAAAAAGCGTTTATACTCCAGGCACAGATCACTTTGTTTCCCTGAAAAAGGGAAATCCAATCCTGCTTTCTGACAGTTCTGGCGAAGTACCTTCATATCCATATTTCCCCAGGTAACAATCGTCGTCGGGTGCTTCTCATCTATTTTCTTCAATAAATTAACCAACTCTTCAAATGAAATCCCCTGGTCCACCTGATCCTGGGTAATGTTCAAGAACTTTTTGCATCTTCCCGTTAAGACTGGAAATTTCATTGGGTTAACAAAAGATGAGAATTGTTCCTGAATGGTCTCATTAATGACGGTGACTAAGCCCACCTCAATGATTTCCGGATAAAACCCTACTGGGTTGGCTTTTCCTTCCGGCATCGTAAATTCAAAATCAATGAATACATATTGCTGTTGTTCCTCCATTTTTATGACCCCCTTCATATTCGTGACATCAACATATAAACAAAAAATGGTTTTTTTTCTCATAGACTATTATAACAGAAGATTTAGAAAGTTTTTCGTAACACACCATCCGGATAGCTATTGCCGTCATACCTAATTTATCCAAAACTCTTTATTGTCTACCTTATTTGGATTATGATGGATGAATGAATCAAAAGTACCACTTTTTCATTCCTTCAATCCTAGGACATACTAAAAATATATTAGTTAGGAAGTTGAACTATGCGCACGTATCTTGGTTATATCACGATTTCCCTCTTGATTCCCGTCTTGATCCTTTTCATTTTCCTTTCCTATCAGGAGTGGTCCTTAGCGCAATCTCCCTATCATGTACTCGACGAGCGAATTCCTATTGAATCGATAGAACTGGCTCAGGATAGTTACATAAAGGCCGCAAACGGAAAGGTCATCAGTGAAATTTCCACTGGTGAGAAACGGACTTACCTTAAACTTGAAGACATCCCCCTATTCCTGGAAAATCTATTCATCGTTACAGAGGATCAGAAATTTTATGATCATGCAGGCGTTGACCTATCCGGCATAAGCAGGGCGCTTCTTATCAATTCGCAAAATAAAACAATCGAACAAGGCGGCAGTACCATTACCCAGCAACTGGCCAGGAATGTTTATCTTTCACATGATAGGACGTATAACCGAAAACTCAGTGAACTCATTTACGCCTATCAGATAGAGCGAAAAAAATCAAAACCGGAAATCATGGAGCTGTATTTGAATGCCATATATTTTAGTAATGGAGCTTATGGAATCGAAGCTGCTTCCCAATATTATTTCAGTAAAGCTACTGAAGAGTTATCCAAGGCGGAACTTGCCTTCCTGGCCGCAATCCCTAATAATCCGGAAAACTATAACCCTCTTAAACATTTCGATGCGACGAAAAAGCGCCAGGAAAGATTACTGAAACAAATGGTGGCCGAAGGTGATTTAGAACAGGCCGAGTACGAGAAGCTTATCAAAAGTACGATTAAATTAGACTTGTCCACCCCGGTCGACTTATATCCCGATTATGTGACATATGTTCATCAGGAATTGAAAAACCTGGTGGCATCCTCCGAGGGTCTTGATAAATCTCTGCAAAGCCCTGAAGTCGCCATCCGTAAGAAAGCGGAAGCTGAGCTGGATAAAAAGGTCAAAAAGCTTTTGAATTCCGGTGTAACCATCCATACCGCACTCGATACCAAGCTGCAATCACAGTCAAAGACTGCCTTACAATCAAAAATCGGTGTCAATGATATCGAGGGAGCTTTAGTGGTTATACAGCATCATACGCACGAGCTTGTCTCTTTGATTGGGGGAAAAGATTATAAAAAAAATTCTTTCAACCGTGCATACCAAAGCTATAGGCAGCCAGGATCAGCCATTAAGCCGCTTCTCGATTATGCTCCCTATTTGGAGGAAACGGATGCTGACATCAATCAGCTAGTTAGCGGTGCAAGCTATTGCAGCAATAGCTATTGTCCAAAGAATTATAGCGGTGACAGCTATGGGATGGTCACACTAAGAACTGCCTTCGCTCAGTCCTATAATACACCTGCCATAAGAATTTTTGAAAAGACGGGGGTGGAAACGAGTTTCAAGTACCTCGATGCTTTAGACTTTAAAAAGGTGAGCAAAAAAGACCACCATACGAGTTCGGCCATAGGCGGATTCGAATATGGCATGAGTCCCCTTGAACTGACAAATGCCTATACTTCCTTCAATGACGGAAACTATCAGCCGGCCCGCGCCATTATTAAAGTCACCGATCAAGAAGGTAAAGTCCTTTATAAATGGAAAGAGCGCCCCAAGGAGATTTGGAGCCAAAGCACCGTAGCCAAGATGCGGCAGCTGCTCCATGAAACGATCATTTCCGGGACAGCCCGCAAAGCCTACTTTCCTACAGAATATGTCGGCGGTAAAACCGGTACGACCAATGATGTGAAAGACATGTGGTTTGTCGGCCTGACAGCAAACTATACAACGGGGGTTTGGATTGGAAGGGACAAGCCATCCAATCTACAATCCATTTATTCACATACACCCCATGTATTGATTTGGAAAGATATCAGCCAGACTGCCGAGTGAAAAAAGAAGGTGCCGCAATGGCACCTTCTTTTTTATGGCTATATGGGAATGCTTGCAATGACGCTGTTATAAAGCTTCAATCCTGCATAAGTGACTATTGAAATCAGTGCCGTCCAAACGAAGATTGGAAAGAAAACCAATCCAACTAACCTCGACAAGTTCAGGCTCGGGCTTAACTTATTGACAAAATAAATTAAAGCAACGACATTCGTTGCGATAAAGATGGACCCAAGCCCGATGATGAACTGAACACTGAACAATGAACAGGCACCGCCAATCACATATATGACAGACCCCTTTCTTAAACTGTTCAGGGCTTTACCTTCAGAATCCTTGGAAAAGAATAATAAAGACAGCTCCAATATCGTATCTGAGATCAGCTTCAATGCGGCAAAAACCATAAAGAATAATAAGAGCAATACGATCAGCAGCGCCAGCTTAATGCCCGTTTCAGAAAAAAACTCCAGCATCCCTTGGTAGATTCCCAAATTCCCAAATAAAGAGAGCATTTGCATTTCCCCATAAATGGCAAAGGAGAGGCTGAATAGTAGAATTGAAATGATTGGTAAATAGCTAAGTAAATATGTGTTTTTCATGATTTCTCCATCCACGCGTCTTTTATCCTATATTATGCAAGATAATCCATCATTTCACAATGGATACTCTACTAATTCACCCTGGAAAAACTTTTTTCAATAAATTTTTCAGGTCAGTTTCCCCTCCTTTTCTACCTATATATAAAACATCATTCAAGTTGGCCTTCACCGTTTTTAATGCCATGCAAACCCACATAAATTGCGTTATACTTTTAAGCGAGACAAGCATTCGATAATAAAATACATATTCAACGAAGATTTCCTAACGTCTAGGATTGCGCGAAAAAAGCATAATAAGACGACTGACTTCGTTTTAAAAAAGGGGGGAGTTTATGTCTTTACTTCATTGGGCGGTATTATCACCGTTTCTATTAGCACTTATTGTACCGATATTGTACAAACTATTTCGACAAATACATACAGGATGGTTTGTTTTGATTTTACCGATTCTCCTTTTCACCTATTTTTCAAGGTTCATTTCCTTGACCAAACAAGGGGATATCATTATGGAAAGGGCAACATGGATTCCTTCTCTCGGAATTCATGTTGATTTCTATGTAGATGGACTAGGGCTTTTGTTCGCCTTGCTCATTACAGGTATAGGTTCACTCGTCGTTCTGTATTCAATTTTCTATTTATCGAAAGAGAAAGAAAAGCTGAACCAATTTTACGTCTTCCTTTTACTTTTCATGGGAGCAATGCTTGGTGTCGTCCTATCCGATAACCTAATTGTCCTTTATTCGTTTTGGGAATTCACGAGTTTATCATCTTTTCTATTGATAGGATATTGGAATGAAAGGGAGCGTTCACGTTATGGAGCGCAGAAATCCCTGCTGATCACTGTGCTTGGAGGCTTAAGCATGCTTGGTGGCATCATTCTCCTTTCCGTTATGGGGAACACATTCAGCATACGTGAATTGATTGCCCAAAGCGGGGAACTTATGGACCACTCGCTCTTCGTTCCTGCACTTTTGCTTGTGCTGCTTGGCGCGTTCACTAAATCCGCACAGTTTCCTTTCCATATCTGGCTTCCTGACGCTATGGAAGCCCCGACACCGGTCAGTGCTTACCTTCATTCCGCCACAATGGTCAAGGCCGGAATTTATTTGGTTGCCCGATTAAGCCCTGTTTTTGCAGAATCAGGATTATGGTTCTGGCTCGTTTCGATCGCCGGATTGATCACCCTGTTCTGGGGTTCATTCTCTGCTATCAAGCAGACTGATTTAAAGGGGATTCTCGCTTTTTCCACCATCAGTCAGCTCGGATTGATCATGTCGCTTTTGGGACTTGGTGCGGCGGCCCTTCACTATGAATCTTTAGGGGAAAATATATACTTGGCAGCTACTGTTGCAGCAGTATTCCACTTGATTAATCATGCGACCTTCAAAGGCAGCCTTTTCATGGTTGCAGGCATCATTGATCATGAAACCGGTACACGTGATATCAGAAAGCTAGGCGGATTGATGCAGTTGATGCCGATCACTTTCACCGTCGCTGTCATAGGTGCTTTTTCAATGGCTGGACTTCCGCCCTTCAATGGTTTTTTGAGCAAGGAAATGTTCTTGGCCAGCATGGTGAATGTATTGGAATTGAATATCTTCAATATGGAGACATGGGGGGTCCTGTTCCCTGTGGTGGCATGGGTAGCCAGTGTATTCACTTTTATTTATAGCATGATCGTCGTGCTCAAACCCTTTACAGGCAAACTTCAGTTACAACTATTGGACAAGAAGCCCCACGAGGCGCCGATCGGGATGCTGATATCCCCGATCATCCTTGCTTCGTTGGTCATCGTTTTCGGTATTTTTCCAAACTTGCTATCTTCATCAATCATTAAACCTGCGGTAGCCGGCATACAGCCAAGCTTAGCGGGACCGGACTTCCAAGTCCATATCGCCTTCTGGCATGGATTCCAACCTGAAGTATGGATGACCATCGGCATCATAGCATTTGGAATCCTTTTATACAAAACGCTTCCGAAGTGGCAAAAGATCACCCAGTGGATTCCTGAACGTATATCCCTGAATGCGTTGTATGATAACGGGGTTAGAGGGCTCGAACGCTCAGCTTCCATCGTCATGAAAGTGTTAATGACAGGTTCGATTCGGACTTATCTGCTTTCAATCTTCCTTTTCTTCATTCTTTCCTTGGGCTTTTCGCTCTATCGGAAGGATGCATTTAAATTGGATACAGGGAATTTTGCCCCGATCGGCATATATGAATTGATATTAGCTGCGATCATCGTGATTGGCTCGATCGCCATTCTGTTTGCAAAATCCCGTTTAACTTCCATTATCATCTTAGGAGCCGTCGGTTATACGATTTCCCTATTTTTCGTTTTGCTGCGGGCACCGGATTTAGCCTTGACTCAACTAGTCATCGAAACGATTTCGGTATCGCTGTTTTTGCTCTGTTTCTTCCACCTTCCGTTAATGGCAAGCAGAAAGGAAGAACGGATGACATTCAAGTTGAATAATGCCCTGATATCCATTGGTGTAGGAGTCATCGTGACATTGATTGCCTTATCGGCACATAGCAATAAACTATTTGATTCCATCTCCAGTTACTATCTTGAAAATGCTTATAAGGAAGCAGGCGGGAAAAACGTCGTAAATGTCATTCTCGTTGACTTCCGCGGACTTGATACGATGTTTGAAATCAGTGTCCTTTCCATCGCTGCGCTCGGGATATTCGCGATGATCAAATTGCGTTTGACAGGGGGGAAAGATAAATCATGAAGCAAAATGACCTGATTCTCCAAACGGTTACGAAAGTCGCCGCCTTTGTTATCTTGCTGTTTGCGGTGGCCATCTTTTTAGGCGGGCATTATTCGCCAGGTGGCGGGTTTGTCGGCGGTTTAATGACTTCAGCCGCCATAGTCCTGCTGTTGCTCGCTTTCGACATTAAAACCGTCACCGGCATCTTGCCGATTGACTATAAATTAATGATCGGGTCAGGCTTGTTCATATCAAGCCTGACCGTGGCCGGCGGGCTGGTGTTCGGGGTGCCCCTCATGACACATGTTTATCATTATGTTGATTTACCGCTTCTTGGGCATATCTCGCTTCATACCGCGGTACTTTTTGATCTTGGTGTTTATCTTGTGGTTGTTGGTGTAACGATGACCATTATTCAAACGATAGGGGAGAGTGAATAATGGAACTTTTAATGGCCATTGTCATTGGAATACTATTTATGTGTGCGACCTATTTAATGCTTTCCAAAAGCATATTAAGAATCATAATCGGTACAGGGCTTCTAAGTCACGGCGCCCACCTTTTGATTTTGACGATGGGCGGTTTGAAAGGCGGTTCCGTTCCATTGCTAAGTGATGAAGCTGCATCCTATGTCGACCCGCTTCCGCAAGCGCTTATCTTGACGGCGATCGTCATCAGTTTCGGAGTCACATCATTTCTGCTGGTACTTGCTTATCGGACCTACCAGGAACTCGGTACGGATGACATGGAAGAAATGAGAGGTACGGAAGCTAATGAATAATCTTACTTTCCTGCCTGTTTTATGGCCGCTTTTCACAGGCATCCTTCTCATTTTCTTTGCCAAAAAAATCAAGCTGCAAAGAGGGATATCCCTTACTTCCTCTCTTATCGGGATTGTGATTTCCCTATATCTAGTATTTACGGTCCATACTCAAGGGATCCTGACTTTAGGTGTCGGCAGCTGGGATGCGCCATTCGGGATCGTGATCGTCGCAGATATGCTTTCTTCGCTGCTCGTACTGACCACGAATGTCATTGGATTTGCAATACTGCTTTACTCGTTTTACTCCATAGGGGAAGAACGTGAAAGACATTATTATTATCCTGTATTTCAATTTTTACTGATTGGAGTGAACGGTGCCTTCCTAACGGGGGATCTTTTCAATCTATTCGTATTTTTCGAAGTCATGCTGATGGCTTCCTACGTGCTGCTGGTACTGGGAGGTACGAAAATCCAGCTGAGGGAATCATTGAAGTATATCATCGTCAATGTACTATCCTCTTCCTTTTTCGTCATTATGGTGGCGTATCTTTATTCAGTTCTAGGCACATTGAACATGGCTGACATCAGCCAGAGGATAGCGGAAGTCAACCAGCCTGGTATCATCTCGGTGATAGCGATTGGGTTTCTGATCGTATTCGGTTTGAAGGGAGCCATTTTCCCGCTCTTCCAATGGCTTCCAGGTTCCTATTATGCTCCGCCCATTCCAGTGATGGCCCTATTCGGGGCATTGCTGACAAAGGTCGGGATCTATTCCATCTTCAGGACCTATACACTCATGTTTTATCATGACCAGGATTTCACCCATACTTTCCTTGCGATACTTGCTATCTTGACCATCATCATCGGTGTCATTGGTGCGGTAGCCTATTGGGATGTAAAAAAAATCATCATTTACAATATCATCATCGCAGTCGGGGTTATCCTATTCGGCATCTCCGTCATGAATGAACAGGCTTTATCGGGATCCATTCTATATATCATTCATGACATGCTGATCAAGGCTGCACTCTTCCTGCTGGTTGGCATCATGATCAAAATCAGCGGATCGGATGATCTACGGAACATGGGCGGCCTGATCAAGCAATACCCGGCCGTCGCATGGACCTTCTTCATAGCTGCCATATCATTGGCGGGAATTCCGCCGTTCAGCGGTTTTGCCGGCAAGCTCCTGATTCTTCAGGGAGCAGCAGAAAATGGGGCCTACTTAGGAATGGCCGTTGTCTTGCTTTCGAGCTTGATGGTCCTATATTCCGTCATGAAAATATTCATGAATGGCTTTTGGGGAACTCCAAAAGCTGATTATGCCTTAACTAATAAAACGGTAAATAAAATGCTGGTTCCTGCCGTACTCCTTGTCATCATTTCCGTTTTATTCGGAGTAGGAACAGAATCAATATACCCATTCATAACGCAAGCTGTAGATTCATTAATGAATCCCGAAATCTATAACAAAGCGGTTTTAAAGGAGTAGTGCCTGATGTCATTCCAAATTTTACTGAATGTGTTCCTTGCGGTTATCTGGATGTTTTTGAAAAATGAGTTTAACGGGAGCACTTTTATCATCGGATATATATTGGGGCTCGGCATCATGTTCGTCTTCCGTCATTTTTTCAATGATCGTTTTTACTTAAAAAGGGTGAATGCCGTCTTTATATTGCTGCTCATATTCGCAAGGGAACTCATACTTTCCAACATTAGCGTCCTTAAGGCCGTGCTTAAACCGAACCTGGATATGAGACCCGGCATATTCGCATTTGAAACCGTGCTGACCAAGGATTGGGAAATTACGATACTATCGAATCTAATTACCCTGACACCAGGAACACTTGTCGTTGAAGTATCGGAAGATAATCGGATTCTTTATATCCACGCGATGGATATTGCCGACAAGGTCGAGGCCGTGGACAGCATTAAAAATACATTTGAAAAAGCGATTATGGAGGTGAGCAAATAATGTTCGATCTAATGCTTAAAATCGCGCTGCTAGGTGTTTCGCTTTCCATGATTGGATTCTTATACCGTTTAATCAAAGGGCCTTCCGTACCGGATCGGGTCATCGCACTCGATGCAATGGGAATCAATCTTATCGCAATCGTTGCACTTGCCTCCATTGTCATGGATACAAGCGCATATCTGGAAGCCATTCTTCTGCTCGGAATCCTATCTTTCATCGGAACGGTCGCTTTCGCCAAATTCCTTGAGAAAGGGGAGATAATCGAAGATGACCGCAATCGCTGAAATCCTATCGGCCCTATTCCTATTAATGGGAGTCTTTCTCTTTTTAGTCTCGGCTTTCGGCATCATCCGGCTGCCCGACGTCTATACAAGAAATCACGCTGCCTCAAAAAGTTCGACACTTGGAATCATGTTCATCCTGATCGGCACCTTGTTATATTTTTATTATAAACATAGCCATTTCGATTTCAGGGTCGTGCTCGCAATCATCTTTATCTTCATGACCAGCCCTGTTGCTGGACATTTAATCATGCGCTCGGCTTATCATACTGGCGTAAAAATGTGGGATCGGAGTGTACAGGATGATTTAAAGAAAACCCGGTGATTCCTGCCATTGCAAAAGAGCTGCCCTGATTACAGGAGCAGCTCTTTTCTGCCTCAATCCTTTAAAAATACCTCATCGCCCACTCTGATTTCACCTGTTTGCATGACCGAGGCATATACGCCAAAATAATTTTTCCTTTCCTTGACCACAGTTTTCAAAAGTGATGGATCTCTCTGGGAATCGCTTGGATCGACAGTTATGATCATACAGCGTTCACAATGCCTTTTGATCTCCAATTCCACTTCATTTCCGATTAGAATCCTTTTTCCGAACCATTTCTCTTCTACAAAGGGCGTTTTGTTCACTAGAGATAGCACTAAATTTTGCCTGAATCTCCTGCCATCCAGTTCTTTTCCCCAAAGTTTTGTCAATTCGCCAATCGAGGCATCACTGACAAGCAGGATGTTTTCTTCTTCAATCGCTCCTAACGGAATATGTGCAGGATGATAAACAACGGGTGCTGCCTCCTGTTTCAACAATCGGTCCATTTCCTCCTGAAAGGCTCCCTCTCCCCATGTCAGCACGTTTCCTGAAGGAGTCTTCACTTTGATTTCCGGATATTGGCCAAGGGTTTCCTCACCAGAAAAAACAGCTTGATAACGGACCATTTCCGGGACTTGGGTTATCGTCAGGAACTTCCCATTTTTATCTTTAAAGGCATGGCTGCGATCTCCATATAGTCCATAGTCCATCACCTTCGTTTTCTGTACCTGTTCACCAGTGAATGATTTTACAGGATGACGGGTGATTTCTTGTATATGACCCACCAGCATAAAAAACCTCTTTTCATACAATAGTCTACTGCCATCTTATACTTAAACCGGACACTGTAGAATCATTGCGTCCCTTTATTGAAATCGTTCTTTTGATTCACTTTGGCTTTGGTAAGTCGATAACCGCCAATGTACAGCGTGAAATGCAGATAAGATGATCCTCTTCATCACGGATTTTCACGTCCCACACCATCGTCGTCTTCCCGCGATGGATGATGTTCCCTTCTGCGGTAACAACACCGGAACGGACGCCCCTAACATGATTTGCATTGATTTCAAGGCCGACGACAGCTTGTTTTGTACTATCTACCAGCATCATTCCTCCAAAGCTTGCAACGGATTCCGCAAGGGCAACGGACGCTCCCCCATGCAATAAACCATACGGCTGCCTAGTCCGTTCATCAACAGGCATCGTCGCAATGACTTTCCCCTCGCCGACTTCTTTCATTTCAATCCCAAGCGTGCCTATCAATGACTTTTCAATATTTCTCTCCATCCCATTACCCCCGACTCTCATGTTTTTTTTACCAAAAAATGAATCACTATTCATAATAGTATACATAAAAAGGATGACCCAAGTCTATCAAGTCATCCGTCAATAATGTAAATGTATTATTTGGAGAGGATTTCTTTTAATTCAAACCAGCTTGTCAGTCTCGGAATATCCAATTCCCTGTTATAGGAGTTATCCATTGCATACACTTTCGTTGGAATATCCAATAACGTTTCCAGCACCGCCGGTTTATCATCAAAATAATAATCCAATTCCAATTTGCGGATCGTATCAATTTTTTCATGATCCTTCATCCCACAGTAAAAATGGTCATCCTTAACCGGAAAGCCGTTTTCAATCAGCCATTTTTTCGTCCGTTCACCATGCTCCTTTTTTCTGGCGGTAATGTAATAGATTTCATGGCCATCACGTTCAAGCTCCTGCAGCGTTTCCACTGCGCCCTCGAAGGCTGGACAGGATGAATAATACACTTCATCGGCAAGGCTGTTCCACATTTTGCCCCCAGCCTCTTTATCAAGCCCGAAAGCTTCATGGATCTCCAACGTCTTTAAAGCTCTGAATTTCGTTAACTCTATATTCGTCTTAAGCTTTTCATTATAAAGATGGAACGCGAACTCCCTCAAGTTAATAAGGGTATCGTCAATATCAAAACCGAATTTCATATCCTTCACTCCTATTCAAACATAAGCTGCGGCAAACTGTGATGCGAAGGACATTTCCTTGTCCACCTGAATGGCCTGTAATCTTTCAATCTCGGCTTTTCTTTTTGGCTCAGCCATTTTAAGTCCAAGGAAGCCAGTATCCCCCTGCAGGATGCAGCCAGAAATAATCTCGGCCAATATATCGGCATCCTTCATGGCACAATTGAGTCCGAACGCACCTGTAGGTGTCATCGTATGGGCTGCATCACCTAATAGAGCAACGCCATCCTTTGTCCACGTTTCACAATAGCTGCTGTAAACATCCAATAAAATGAAGTCCTGCCAAGAGCGGATATTTTCATACACAACCTTTTTTAATTCAGGGAAGGCAAAAAGCAAATCTTCTATGAACGGTTCAAAATGCTGTTTTCGCAAATGGGGATATGAACCATGTTCTATATTCCAGCCAATTTGGATGAAACCTCCAGCCTGGGTAAAGAGGGCAACCTGGGAGCCATTGACCAATGCCATCTTGATCGAAGGCTTCCACCCCTCCGGAGCAGGAATTTTTGCCCACAGTAAATCATAGCCATGATTTTTAATCACTACTGGTATCTCCGCTTTTTTTCTAATGATGGAAAATCTGCCGTCCGCTCCGATTATTAATGAACTTTGCACTTCCAGGTCATTTCCGCCATTTCGAGCCTTGACTCCCGTAAAACGGCCCATTTCATCCTGTATCAAGTCAGTAACCTTCGTATTCATCATCAATTTAAAAGAGTCCAGCTTTATGGCTTGATTCAATATAGCTGTAAGCAGATGATTTTGAGGGACATGTATCCCAACATGATCGACCGGCCATTCAGGGAAAATCCTTTTGAATATTTCGCCGTCATGCCAATATTCAATTTGTTCCATCCTTAGCAAGCCAAGTCTTTCCACACTCTCGAATAAACCGTGCTTTTTAAGAATGCCCTCTCCTTCATCGTTCAAGAACTCGCCCCTGAACTCCCTCGAAACTTCAGAATGCCTCTCAAGCAAAACGACTGAAATATCCTGCTTGGCCAATAGGTAAGCCAGCAGCGCTCCACCAGGACCTGATCCGACTATGCATACATCTGATTTAACCAACATGCTTCTTCACCTGTTGTCTATTTTTATTTAGGATAAGCCGTGATGCGTATGTCCTCACCAAACGTTTCCACGCCAGAGAAGGTAACATCCATCGCTTCATCCATCGTATCCACATTCATTCCAGTAAACGGTGTTAGTGAGTTTCTTCCGCCCAATAGTTTAGGGGCTATATAAATCAAGAATTTATCGATGAGCCCTTCCCTAAGGAATGAGGCATTCACTTCGCTTCCGCCTTCCAGCAAGACATCCGTAATCCCCTTTTTATACAGCTCTTCCATCAAAGCCCTTAGATTTAGTCCCGTCTCGTTTTTGGGGACGAAAATGAATTCGATCCCTCTTTCACGTAGAAGGTCCATTTTATCCACAGGTGCATTTTCCTGCGTCACGATCAAGGTTTTCGCATCTGATGCTTGTACAACATTGGCATCCAAGGGAACCCGTAATTCACTGTCTAAAATGACTCGGATCGGATTTTTCCCTCCACCCGCCGGAAGTCTGGTCGTCAGTGATGGATCATCGGCCAACACAGTCCCGATACCAACTAGAATGGCATCCACCTCATCACGCAGCAAATGAACGGAGTGACGTGATTCTTCTCCTGTTATCCATTTTGAATGACCTGTGTGGGTTGCAAGTTTTCCATCGAGCGTCATCGCATACTTCGATATGACAAATGGACGATTCGTCAGCATATTGTGAATGAAACGCTCATTCAGCCTTTGAGCTTCCTTTTCCAGGACGCCAACTTCCACTTCAATGCCCGCATCCTTTATGATCGATATCCCCCTGCCGGCTACTTCCGGATTCGGATCTTGAGTAGCCACGACAACCCGCCGGACACCTGATTCTTTCACCAAATTTGCACAAGGAGGTGTCTTTCCATAATGGGAACAAGGCTCAAGAGTCACATATAGCGTTGCACCTTCTGCATACTCACCCGCCATTTTGAAAGCATGTACTTCCGCATGCGGTTCACCCGCTTTACGGTGAATCCCTGTCCCGGCTATCACACCGTCTTTGACTATGACTGCACCGACCACCGGATTCGGATTCGTCTTTCCTTTAGCACTGGCTGCCAAATCCAGTGCCAGCTTCATGTAATATTGATCATCATTCATACTATAGCTCTCCTTATACAATCAAAGTTGGCTTCTTTTGAGGAATATGTCCAGACTTCTTAACTTTTGTATCGAGATAGAAACTATTATCTTCCGTCAAACCGCCCCAAAGCGGAATATGGTCCTTTGCCGCAAGTCCATGCTTCATGAGGGCATCCAGCTTTTTGGGGTTGTTCGTGATTAAAGTCACAGGATCCTCGCGCAGTTCCCTCAACACGCGGATGGCTCCCTCGTAAGATCGCGTATCATCTTCGAATCCTAAAGCCTCATTCGCCTCGACCGTGTCATAACCTTCCTGCTGAAGCAAATAGGCAAGAGATTTTGAAAACAGGCCGATCCCTCTTCCTTCATGGTCCGCAAGGTAAAAAATGGCCCCGCACCCATGCTCGGCTATCATCTTCATAGATTGGTGGAGCTGGTAGCCGCAATCACAGCGTTTACTGCCGAAGATATCACCTGTGTGACAGATGCTATGCATCCGGACAAGTGCATCCTCCGACTTTTTAAAGTCACCATACACCAATACGGAGGATTGCTGTCCGAAAGCGAGGTTGGCTTCCGAGAGCGAATCAAGCAACGCTTCCTTGCCATTATCCGTGCCATCAAGCTGTAGCCATGTATACCATTGGAAAACCGTTGAGAAATCTCCTTGCTCAACAGGCAGGTTCACAGGCCCTACAAGGCATATATCAGCTTTTCCCGGTGTTTTTATGATATTCATTTTATCTATTAAAAGGTTTTTTGTTTCCTCGGTTATTTTCATGTTAACATCACCTATTTTATAATTTATAGTGTGCCTTCTCCTTACTTTAGGTAAGTAAGTATATTACTATACACTATACCTGTCAATGAAGCAGTTTACAAATAATAGTGTGTCTTTGATCATAATTTTCAAGAAGTTTATTTGCAGAAGAAAGGTCAATCCCAAACCGCTATCATATCGGCTGGCCTTTATACATATTTTAACGTATAACGAAAACGTGTCTATAGACAGACTTAAGGAAAGGAAGAAAACCTTTTGGAGGATTTCCCTTATTTTTTATACGACCCTATCCTGTTTCCGCCTCACGCCAGAGCAATGAATATGAATTGGGAACGGGAAGGAACACTGCGTCCCTACTCGGCAACCAATCCGGATCTGCTAGTTAAATCGGCAAAGACCTCGCAATCCCTAATGGTTGATGTAAAAAAAGTCATGGATACTTTAGCCACATCCAAACCCTTCTCGAACCGGTTGATGACTGCTGCCCAAGCATCACAAAAAAATGTCGTGATCGATATGATCCGAAAGATAGGAATTAAGAACGAACCTGATATCACGTATAACCCCGATGGGATCCGTTTTGATTTCTATCCTAAAGCAGGGGAAGAAAATTGCCATATCATCGTCAGCTTGAAATGGAGGGATGTATAACGTTCGTCCAACACCTTTTTGGTAAAAAAACCGAAGCCTATTTTCGGCTTCGGATATTTTGGTTCATCTTGTTTTCTTTTCAAAGGTTTCGACCAATAGTGCAAGCGTGCGTGCCATGACACCGGTAGCCCCCGCCGTGCACAATTCAGAGCTGCTCGAGGTAGTGGATGTTCCGGCAATATCCAGATGGACCCACGGAGTGTCTTCGGCAAATTCGCCGATGAAGGCCCCGCCCATGATCGCATGTCCTGCCCCTCCAGGTGAATTATTCAAATCCGCTATTTTACTGTTGCGTACCCGCTCTTTATCCTTTTCTGTAATCGGCAATCTCCAAATGGGCTCCCCGGCCTCCTCTGAGGCTTTGACCACTTGTTCATAGAATTCCGTGTCATTTGTCATTGCTCCCGTCATATCCATGCCCAGTGCCGTTATGACACCACCCGTTAAAGTGGCAACGTCAATAAGATAGTCTGCACCATGATGTTTAGCGTATGTCATGGCATCCGCCAAAACCAGCCGGCCTTCCGCATCCGTATTCAATACCTCTATCGTCTTGCCGCTCATGGCAGTGATCACATCATCCGGCTTGAATGCATCACCGCTGATCATATTATCAGTGGAAGGAATGACAGCCACGACATTTTGGTCCGGTCCTAATTCGCCGATTATTTCCATTGCACCTAAAACAGCTGCCGCACCGCCCATATCCGTCTTCATTCCAACGATTCCGGCCTTCGTTTTCAATGAGTATCCACCCGTATCGAATGTGATGCCTTTACCTACCAACCCGATAACATCCTTCCATTCATCCTTACCTTGATACTTCAGGACGATCATTTTCGGAGGCTCGACCGAACCTTGATTGACAGCAAGGAGTGCACCCATTCCCAACTTAAGCATATCCTCCTTCTCGAGGATCTCCACTTCAAAACCATAACGTTCACCCAAGGCAGATGAATAATCCGCCAAATCCGTGGAAGTCAACAAATTGCCTGGCGTGTTGACCAATGTTCTCGCTGAATTCGTCGCCCTTCCGAAAATTCTCCCTACATGAAGCGCGGCACCGACCTCTTCTTGATCATATTCACTGTATACCGTAATCGATTCAAGGCTTTTTTCGACCTGGTTCGATTTTTGCTTGTATCCGTCAAATTTATAGGAAGCAAGTTCGAAAGCCTCGGAACAAGCATGCGCTGCATCCAACGCATCCAGATTTTCAGTCGTGAATGTATCCAAAGCGATTGAAAGTTTCGTAATCTTGGATTCTTTTATCGTCTTACGAGCTTTTCCCAACGCTTCGCGGAGCGTTTCAAAGGATAGCTCCTTTTCCTTGCCCAACCCTACAAAAATCAATCTCTTTATGCCTAATTTACCTAATGTATGTATTTTGACCACTGATTTTTTCCTGGAAGAGATTTCCCCCTCCTTCACTAACTCTGTTAGCTGGCCGTCCAATCGTTCATCTGCTTCTTTTCCTATGCCTGAGAATTTTACGGGTCTGTCAAATACGCCTAGAATCAGGCATTCGTCAATCAAATCTATATTCAAGGAATCTTTTACTGTGAACATTCTGCTACCTCCTCCATTCGATTACATTCATTATAACGAAATCTTCAAAAATTTTCGAATAAGGCCCGCAAAAATAATAATAACAAGTGATATTGTTTAGAATGAGTGACTTTAGAGTAATAGTATAAGAAAGATCATATTTATACTTATACCAGCAGGGAATCGACAGGACTGAATGGAACTAATAATAAGGGCCTTATTCCGAGCAGGATGTAATTACCCATATATGGTTTTCATCTTTACTTATAACTAGAAAGAAGGCTGATACTCTTGGAATTATTACTCAACTTCCCTTTAATCGCAGCATTGATTGCCATTTTCTTTGCTCAATTCATTAAAGTGCCCATCCACTTCATAGCATTTCGTAAAGTGAACTGGTCACTCATTAACTCAACAGGCGGTATGCCAAGCTCCCACTCAGCGGCCGTGTCAGCCCTAACCGTAGCGGTAGGGATCGAAACCGGTATGAAATCACCTGTATTTGCCGTTGCCGCGATTTTTGCAGTCATCACGATGTTCGATGCGACAGGTGTGAGACGGCAGGCAGGAGAACAGGCGGCCGTCTTGAACCAGCTCGTTACGGACTTCAATACATTTGTCGAGCAAGCAAAGAACTGGCAGAAAAAAGCAGATAAACAGAAACAGCAACAATTAAAGGAACTGTTGGGACATAAGCCAATCGAGGTATTTTTCGGAGCCTTGACCGGAGTATTCATTGCGCTGGCACTTCACTTTTTCATCTTTCAAGGGTAGGTGTTCAATTTGAAAATAATCTCTCTTTGCCCCAGCAATACGGAACTCTGCACATATCTAGGGATTGAAGATCAGCTGATCGCCATCGATGACTACTCTGATTGGCCTGAAACCTTACAGCACCTTCCTAAGGTGGGGCCCGATTTATCCATTGATATCGATCATGTAGAATCACTAAAACCCGATTTGGTGTTGGCTTCACTAAGTGTACCGGGCATGGAAAAAAATATTGAGGGGCTAAAAGAACGGAACATCCCTCATATCATCTTCAACCCGCAATCACTTGAAGATATCGCAAAAGATTTACTGACCTTGGGCGATGCCATGAATCTTAAGGAAAAAGCAGAGGAACAGGCTGCCAAATTCCGTGATGCCATCCTTCAATACAAAAACGTCGCAGACAAAATCGAAACAAAGCCGTCGCTGTATTGGGAATGGTGGCCTAATCCCTTATTCAGCCCCGGGGGAGTTAATTGGTTATCCGAGATCAGCACGCTTGCGGGAGGATATAACCTTTTCGAAGATGTCGACATGGCAAGCATTCAAGTCACTTCCGAAGAGGTCCAAAAAAAGGATCCCGACCATATTTGCTTAGCTTGGGTCGGTATCCCTTTACGAAAAGTAAACCCGGAGCTGGTCAAGAAACGGAAAGGGTGGACTGATATGAAGGCAGTCCGGAATAACAATATTCACATAATGGAAGAGCCTTTATTCTGCCGCCCCTCCCCGCGATTACTGGATGGCCTTTCCAAATTGGCAAAGACTCTGCATCCTGAAGCCTACAAAAGCATGGACTAAGGCGTCCCGAACGGAAAACAGACAATCAAAAAGGCTGCCTCAATTGAGGCAGCCTTTCGCTTTCACCTTTGTCCATCATTAAAAAGCAAAGGAAGCTACATTATCGTTCAATGTTTTCTGAGCGATTTTAGGCTTGAATACCTGCCTGATCTTGGTTTCATTCAACTTGCTTAACTGTTCTTCGGATAACTCGCCGTTCCCTTTTTGGACAACATATACTTCAAGGGTTTTCTTCCCCCAATTCTCATATACATCTTGTACCGTTTCATAGTATAGATCCAGGTGGTTTCCTTTGATTGCACCACCCTTGTCCGCTACAACCCCATATCCATAGCCCGGAATCCAAAGGATGGTTCCGAGAGGGAATACGGTAAGATCGGCGGCAATGGTGGAAAACAGATCCCGTTTAACCTTCACCCCTGAATAAGTGATACCATAGGATGGGCTTTCCGGGTACTTTCCGGTAGATTCATACCCTGCTGTATATCCTGTAGCCAAGACTTCATGCTTCGGATATTTCGAGAGCTCGATTGCCTCCGCTATCGTCACGGGACCATCGCTCGTGGATGCGGATGCCATTAGCGTCGCCACTTGACCTCCACTATGGATGGCTTTATATTCGAGACCAAGCATTCGATGCTTTCTCATCACCTCTTCAAAAGGATGATCCACAGGCACGGCCCCAAAAACATGATTTAAGGTCGAGTCGATGGCCAAGATAAATAATATGATAATAGCAACCCTCAAAAATAACGCCTTGACAATCTTCATATGTATTAGTTCCACTCCTCTCACAAGGATATTTGTTCCCCTTCCAGAGTGAAAGTATTCATAAAGCATGAAAAGATCTAATTTTTCTTACAAAAAAAGGCCCGTCCATAAATGACGGCCCTTCTCATTATTAAAACATTTGATATCCTTTATTCCTTAGAATCCTGATGACCACACCAGCTAAAACCGCGCCAAGCAGCCCACTTGATAAAATGATGATGTCTGCCGTATGCAAGGAAGTGAGGTTCGTTCCAAGATTCGAAAAAGAAATTCCCGGATTTCTAAAATATTCTATTAGCTTTGTTTCATTGACAATGATGATGAAGACAATTGGAAATAAGATGACCATGATCCACGAAGAACGAAAGAGCATATTCAGCAAAAAGCCAATTCCGAAAAACAATATGAAAAATAAGAGTATTGAGATAATTAAAACAGGCAATGGCATGTTATTCTTGACCCTCCTTAAAAACCGACACCTTTAGTTTACTGAAAAAATAATTGCTGCGTCAACGACTTATACCAAATAATTCCGAAGAAAAGATAATTACCCAAATCACATGAATAATTTATATGATGTATACCCAAATTGATCTCCCGGGTTCAATCCGTCAAGCATCGTCTGCATTCTCTCCTTTTTAAAAGCTAAAAGCTGTTCCAATAGTAATGATTGCTTCCCTTCCTGCATGAGTAAATCAGGGTCATAAAATTTAGCTTCATATAGTTCATCCAACTGAGCGGTTACTTCAAAACTGACCGGTTTAAGTAAAAATATCAACATATTATCACTAATATTCCCTTTAATGACTCCGCTTCTCACTCCTACAATGCCTTCAATTTCTGTATGAATACCCGTCTCCTCCAACACTTCCCTTACGACAGCTTCATCGACGGTTTCATCACTTTTGACAAAACCTGCCGGAAGCGACCATTGCCCTTTCAATCCGCCATACCTTTTATTCACGACCAGCCATTCACCCTTATCAGATATCACAAGGCCGGACACTGCAAGCCAAACATTTTTGCATCGTTCCACCAAGAACCACTCCCCCCTATATTCATAGTAAACTTCAAACAGCAGAAGACCATATGATTAAGCTTCGTCATCCAAACCCCATTATATTCCACATAAGAACCGTGCATACTCCGATTGATGGCACGCTCACCCATTGTTGGGATGTCAATGAAAAAGCCATTCAGGGAAATTCCCCAAATGGCCTTTATTTATATATAGAAAAAATTAAAGGACGTTGAATTTACCTTTTTTAGCAACAAGGGAAGCTCCGCCAATCATTAACAACGCTCTGTTATCAACCATCTTCTTCAGGAATGATGCAGTCTTACCTGTAACTTTCTTGCCGAATACAACACCAATCGCGTTGTCTTCACCAAGTGAACATACCGTTCCTTTGTTTTCGAAAGTGAACGTTTCAAGGTCACTTTCGTTACGAACCAATTTAGTCAGGTTCTTCGCAATGACCTCACCTTGCTGCATCGCGATTTGTGCGGTAGGTGGATATGGACGGTTTATTTCCTCGTTGATGATCAAAGCGCAGTCCCCTACGATAAAGATATCGTCATGACCCGGTGCCCGCATGTCAAGGTTCACTTTAATACGTCCGCGCATAGCTTCAAAACCGGAAGCCTCTATCACGGAGTTACCTCGTACGCCAGCTGCCCACACTACGGTTCCCGCTTTGATTTCTTCCACTTCATCTTCGCCTTTTGCCACGATGATGCCTTCAGGAGTCGCTCCCTTGATCGGTGTTCCGATTTTGAATTCGACGCCTTTTTTCTCAAGGTAAGATACTGCATAATCCACCAATTCCGGATCGAAGCCAGGGAGGACGGCTGGTGCTGCCTCCACACAATACATACGAACCTTTTGGAAATCGATGTCGTATTCTTTACAAAGTTCAGGGACACGGTTAGCCAATTCGCCTAGGAATTCGATTCCCGTAAATCCTGCTCCTCCAACAACGATCGTCAAGCGGTCTTCATTCTTTTCGACCTCAGAACTGTACGTAGCAAATTGCAATTGGATATGGTCACGGATTTTACGTGCCGTGTTCACGTTAGAAATAGAGAAAGCATATTCTTTCAGCCCTTGGATTCCAAACGTTTCCGATTCAGGTCCAAGTCCAATCACTAAGTAATCATAAGAAATTTCGCCGTTTTCAAGGATGACTTTTTTGGTCTCTGTTTTCACTTCCAAAACAGAATCCTGGATGAATTTAACTTTGTTGTTAATGACACTTTTGATAGGATACCGCACACGATCATGATGAAGCGTTCCAGCCGATGCTTCATGCAGCCATGTTGTTTCATAGTGGTAATCATTTTTGTTAACTAATACGATTTCTGCTTCATTTTGACCTAATGCCTTCTGTAAGCGAGTAACAGTCATCAATCCACCATAACCTGCTCCTAAAACAACGATAGTTGGCTTTTTCAAAAGTATTCTTCCACCTTTACGATATTTTCTTGTGATGCTTTCCATAACTAAAATATATTGTCTATCTTATTAATTTCCATTATAAAAAGCACTCTTATACATTTGTGACGTATTTCACGTAACACTTCGTAATTGTCATGAAAAATTCATAAAAATTTTACCAAATGATGTCTAAGTAAATATTAGTCTTTTTCCATACCTTTTTCAAGTAACAAACCGAACTTTTTCGGGTTAAAATCACGCCGAAAAACGTTACTTTTCAGCGGGCTGCTATCCATATTTTTACGATATGCTTAACATTGGCAAAGGGCAATTTTCCCCACTTTTGAAAGAGGATAAAAAACATTCATCATGAAACCGCCTGTATATAGTCAAAACTTTCTCACTTTTCTAACATTCTCCGTTTTTTCAAAGACCATCTATGTTAAAATAAGAGAATAAATTTCAGCAAACCTAGTATATCGGAGGGATAACGTTGGAAGTTAATGAAAAAGTTTATGATATTACCATCATTGGCGGAGGCCCAGTTGGATTATTCACTGCATTTTATGGAGGAATGAGACAGGCATCCGTAAAAATCATCGAGAGCCTGCCACAATTAGGCGGACAATTGTCTGCCCTTTATCCTGAGAAGTACATCTACGATATCGCTGGTTTTCCCAAAGTGCGGGCTCAGGAGCTAGTGAATAACCTGAAGGAACAAATGGCAAAGTTCGAGCAGGATATTGTCCTGGAGCAAGCCGTTCAAAAAGTGGAAAAGCAAGCTGATGGAGTTTTCAAGTTAACGACTGATAAAGAAATCCATTACTCCAAAACGATTATCATCACAGCTGGAAATGGGGCTTTCCAACCCCGCCGCATCGAAATTGATGATGCAAAAAAATACGAACGCGGCAACCTTCACTATTTCATCGACGACCTCAACCATTTTGCCGGCAAAAAAGTGGTGGTCTTCGGAGGTGGGGATTCAGCAGTGGACTGGGCCCTGATGCTGGAGCCTATCGCCGAGAAAGTGAGCATCATTCACAGAAGAGATAAGTTCCGTGCCCACGAACATAGTGTAGAAACACTTAAAAATTCAAAAGTTGAAATAAAGACTCCTTACATACCTTCAGAGTTGATTGGTACAGACGGACGAATCCATACAATTGTCATCAAGGATACGAACGGTGAAGATACAGAGACGATGGAAGTGGATGCAGTCATCGTTAACTACGGCTTCGTTTCTTCTCTTGGTCCCATCAAGGAATGGGGACTTGATATCCAGAAAAACAGTATTTTGGTGAATTCCAGAATGGAAACGAATATCCCCGGAATTTATGCAGCAGGTGACATTGCAACATATGATGGCAAAGTAAAATTAATTGCAAGTGGTTTTGGTGAGGCACCCACTGCCGTCAATCACGCCAAACAATATATTGACCCAAAGGCAAAAGTTCAGCCGATGCATAGTTCCTCCATGTTTTAAAAATTACGCAAAAACCCGACTTTCATAGCCGGGTTTTTTGTTGTCCCCAATTCGGTTATTGTGGATAACTTTTTTTCATTACTTATCCACAGCGCTTAACCTTGTCATTCTAAGGGTAAAGAGTAGGGGAAGCCATGAAAGGAGAATGCATAAATGAATATTTTAATTGCTGGAGCCAATGGAACGACAGGAAAGCAGATCATTGGGGAATTATCAAAAAATCCGCAAATGACTGTTTACGGAATGATCCGGAAAGAGGAACAGGCCCAAACAATAAAAGCACTCGGCGGGCATCCAATCCTTGCTGATTTAGAGGGAAATGTGGATAAAGCAGTGGATAACATGGAGGCCATCATTTTTGCAGCCGGATCTGGACCAAAAACAGGGCCCGATAAAACGACAGCTGTGGATAAGAATGGAGCCATTAAACTGGTTGTTGCCGCCTAGAAGAAGGGAATCGAACGTTTTGTCATGCTAAGCTCTGTCGGTTCCGATAATCCTGAACAAGCCCAAGAAGGAATGCACCATTATCTCGAAGCAAAGCATGATGCCGATGAACATTTAAAAGCAAGCGGGCTGACATACACGATTGTCCGGCCGGTTGCTTTGACAAATGAACAAGCTACCGGAAAAATATTTGCGGATGAGAAAGTGGATCATCCTGACAATTCCATTCCAAGAGCCGATGTCGCCGACGTTCTTGCAAAATCAATCACAGAAGAAAAAACATTCAATAAAACATTCGAGATTTCCAGCGGCACCCTCCCAATCACGGAGGCCCTGCACAATATTTAAAGCAGCAAATAACCATGAAAAAGGGCACTTTTTTAGTGCCCCCTTAGACCTTAGACTGTAGTCAAATTTGATGTTTGCCTGGTTTTTTCTTTAATAAGCGCTCCAGCTGTTTTCAGCTGGAGCGTTTATTCGGCCTTCCTGTGGATTTATTCGACCGTCCTCGTACTTTATTCGACCTTCACTGCACTTTATTCGACCGTTCTCGAATTTATTCGACCTTCACTGCACTTTATTCGACCGTCACCGGCACTTTATTCGACCGTCCACGTACCTGGCCCTGTTTTAAAATCATGGTTCGCGATGAGACCATTCCAAATCCCTTTTTCCAATAATAAGGGGGCACTTGTTAAAGTGCCCCCCTTTTCTCAATGATAAGATTTCTTAGCAGTTTTCCGGCGTACCGGCGTTTTTAGCCGTTTTGAAGGAAGACCCGCAACCGCATGAAGCGATAGCATTTGGGTTTTCGATCGTAAAGCCTCCACCCATCATCGTTTGTTTATAATCAATTACCGTTCCATTCAATATATCTGCATCTTGGGCATCAACAAGGATCTTAATTTCAAACTGTTCCAGCTGGCTATCTTTTTCTCCGGGCTCTTGTTCAAAACCCATTCCGTAGGATAATCCACTGCAGCCTCCGCCTTTAACGGCCACTCTTAAAAAGGAACCCTCTTCACCATTTTGTTTCATCATTTCTTTTATCTGAAAAGCGGCAGCTTCCGTTATTTGAACAACTTCACTCACAATAAATCCCTCCTTCTTCTGATATGTGAGATAGAACTATTACTCTTTATAGTATATACCAAAGAAATTCCCACGCTCAATTTTCCAGCTTGAAAAAATTCATATTCCCCCACCTATTTTACCAATTAAAATTAGATCGAAGGCATACACCCTCTATAAGATAAAAGCATGGAATGCCTTTTATGCAAGCAAAAATCAACCAACAAAAAGGTACGGTCGAGTTTTGTAAAAGTTGCTAAATTTTGCCCCGTTATGTTGATTCAGCCGTTAACGCACTTTACTATAATATCTTTGTTTGCCCTCACTGCGGCTTTTCGCATTCGGAGGATTTCTCCCGGTACTTCCCCCCACTACAATGGAAATCATTATGGAAAAAGTAAGCTCCCAGTGGGTTCCCCACAATTTTAGCAATGAGAGATCAAAGACGCGATCAATACATACAAGCTGACGAGTTATTGCGGAGCTTTAAAAAAGGAAAAACATATAATCCTTGCCGGAATCTGTTTACAGATAGCATGGTTATATAGGATCAACAAAAACAAGGAACAAGAAGAAAGATTTTTGAGGTTCGCCCTAAAGGAATATGAAGCACATCCTTCAGCGGCACCCAGGTATCCGAAGCCAGAATCCTATATCTCGCTGGCGACATCTCAAGGAGGATAGGAAATGAAAAGGCAGCCATCAAGTATTTTTCATTAGTATTCGAAGGTCAAAACAATGCCCGGGTAGCCTCCATCATCCAGATGGCGGGACCGCTTTCAGGAACTCAAGCAGCAACGAACACCCCACTCGTTGCTGCAGCACTTATATTAAAAAGGCTGTCCACTAAGGAACAGCCTTTTTATTCACCGTTGATGATTAAAACATTTCAAATTCATCAATGTACTTATATATTTTATCAACCAATTCATCCGTTGTATCACCAAAGACCACTTCACCGTTTACAAGCGCATATAAGTTACTGGAGCATCTGCCGCAATAACCCAGACAACCATATTCTATGATATCCAAATTTGGATCCCGCTCCAATCTTTCCAGAGCCTCCTGAGCGCCGCTGGCCAGATTGCTTACACAAAATTCAATAATCGGGTACATTGTTTCACCTCACAGTTACTAACAAACCATCTTAATACTTTTCCCTTTTACAGTCAATATTTACGCATAAAAAATCAGCCGATTTCAAGATATCGGTTGTGATTTCCTTTTATATTCGTTATACTTTTGTCGGGGTACGTAAATAAAAGAAAATTATCTAATTTTTTATTCTTGCTACTAATTGGGGTATATATATTTAATTAAACTTTAAAGGGGACCATTTGGGGGAATCCTATAGTTAAATGCTAGTCAAATTTTTCAAGAGATCAAATAAAGGGGAAAAATCATATGAAGAATCTAGTCATACTTGGTGGCGGGTATGGTGGTATGCGCATGTTGCAAAGATTGCTGCCTAATCAGCTTCCTGAAAATGTGAGCATCACGCTTATCGACCGTAATCCTTATCACTGCTTAAAAACGGAATATTATGCTTTAGCAGCAGGTACCATTCCAGATCAGCACATCCGTGTTGCATTTCCTGAACATCCTCGCTTGAAGAACGTATACGGAGAAGTACTTTCCATCGATATGGAAAATAAACAAGTCATTATAGAAAATCAAGATCCTGTCGTTTATGATGATTTAGTCATTGGCCTTGGCTGCGAAGATAAATACCACAATATTCCTGGTGCAGACACACATACCTACAGTATCCAAACAATCGATAAATCACGCCGCACATATTCAGCCCTGAATAATTTAGGTGCCGGTGCAACCGTTTCTATCGTTGGTGGCGGACTGAGTGGTGTTGAGCTTGCAAGTGAATTGATTGAAAGCCGTTCAGATTTAAACGTTAAGCTATTCGACCGTGGACCGCATATTCTATCTGCTTTCCCAGAAAGGTTAAGCACCTTTGTCGAATCATGGTTCGATAAACATACAATCGAAATCGTCCATCATTCAAATATAACGAAAGTTGAGCCAAACATTCTTTATAATGGTGACGAGGCCGTTCAAAGCGACGTCATCGTATGGACAGCTGGAATCCAGCCAAGTAAGATCATCCGCGATATGGATATAGAAAAAGACCGTCAAGGAAGAGCCGTTCTGACTCCTCAGCATTTCCTTCCTAATGATGACAGCATCTTTGTCGTCGGCGACTGCGCGAGCCTGCCTCATGCACCTAGTGCTCAATTAGCGGAGTCCCAAGCTGAGCAAATCGTACAGGTTCTTGTAAAGAAATGGGCAAATGAACCACTTCCTGAAAGCTTCCCGACAATGAAATTAAAAGGGACATTAGGTTCTCTTGGGAAAAAACAAGGTTTCGGTCTTGTTGCAAATCGCCCAATCACAGGTAGAGTGGCACGCCTGATGAAATCAGGCATTCTCTGGATGTACAAATACCATAACGGTTGATTCCAACCCATCTATACTACATTTCATAAACTGGCCCAATGAGCTGCATGCAGCTCATTCACGGGTCAGTTTTTCTTATTTCTTCCATTATATATCACTCTTGCATTGTATACCCGTATTTTTCCATCGTTTCCACCACTTTTTTGAGACGCACATTTCCTTCTGCGATGATTTCTCCTTCGATGAGGACCAGTGGATAAAATAAATCTTCCTCGATCATCTTCGCAGCAAAGCTCTTTTGCTTTTGCGTTTCTGGAGGATTATACATATCTATATAGGATATTTTGAATTTCTGCTCAGGAAACTTCCTCGTTAAAGCGGCTTCAAGCCACTCGCATGTATCTTTCGAAGAAGGGAGATTAACACAACTCGCGCAAATTTGCTCCGCACCATATACTTCTATCTCAATTTCTTTCATTACCTACTCTTCCTCCTTCATTTTGAATAATGTTTAAAAACTTCACCTGTTTCCATCATACCAGAATAATATAGATTATATTTCCGCAAAGTTACAGTTGGATTTTTTACTACCTTCGCTTTATAATATGATTAGGAAAGGAGTCGATTGCAATGTCTGAACAAACAATGGAAGTTCAAGTTCAAGAAGTCCTAGATAAGCTTCGTCCGTTTCTTCTTCGTGATGGCGGTGACTGTGAACTAGTTGACGTAGAAGATGGAATTGTAAAATTACGATTACTAGGAGCCTGCGGAAGCTGTCCTAGTTCGACCATTACGCTAAAAGCTGGGATTGAGCGTGCCCTTCTTGAAGAAGTTCCTGGTGTAGTGGAAGTTGAACAAGTTTTCTAATGGCCCTTTAAATAACATGCAGCGTATGGATGTAGGCTCACTTCATCTATACACGTTCAACCTTTTTATACAGGCCGGAATCTTTTCTGGACTGCAATAAAAATAAAGCTGACTCGGCTTTTGCCCTATCAAATTGATACGGCTTGACGCGAGTCAGCTTTTTTATGGACAATGAATGAAGCATGGTTCACGATTTCAAAAATTTCAATTCCTTTTTTTCCTGTTCTGAAAGGGTTGCCGTATAACTGCCTTCATTATCGATTTCCAATTCTTTCACAAGAAATTCCGGAAATGTTTCCTTCAATACTGTGAGTAAACTTTCACTATTTTCTGCGGATGATAAGCATAAAACAGTTGGACCTGCTCCGCTTAGAGCCGCACCAAATCCGCCTTCATTGAGGACAACTTCTTCAATAAGCGCTAAATGAGGGACCAACTCTGCTCTAAATGGTTGATGGAAACGATCACTTTGCATCATTTCACCAACAAGCTTCCAATCTTTAGATAGAACTCCTGCCAGCAAAACATTTGCGGCTGCACTTCCGCTTATCGCCTCTTTATAGGAAAGCGAATTCGGAAGGACATTTCTTGAATCCTCTGTAAGCAATTCAAAATCGGGAATGACAGCAATCACCTTAACTCCCTCGATTGGAAAAGACACGACATCCGTTCTTTCCTCCGTATGCAGGCCCACAACCAATCCACCATACACTGATGCCCCCGCATTATCCGGATGCCCTTCAAAGAGGGAAGCATGCCGATTCTTTTCCTCTTCGGATAATTGAAGTTCACCAACGATGTTCGCCAATTCAATCCCCGCCACAATGGCAGAAGCACTGCTTCCAAGCCCACGCGCCAGTGGAATTTCACTAGAGACGAAAAGCCGGCATGGGGAAAGTTCCTTTCCATAGGATGCCGCCGTTTCCTTGGCAATTTGGACGATATAATTACGATCATCCGTTGGAAAAACAGACATTTCCTCTGAAAGTGGAACGACTTCCCAATGATCTGATGAAGATCCGTGTATTTCCAAGTAAAGTCCTAGCGCCAAGCCGATGGAATCGAATCCTGGTCCTAAGTTGGCCGTACTTGCTGGTACACGGATCAAGAACATCTCTGATTCCGCACTCATGCCTGTTTCACACCCTGCAGATGTTCTAAAATGACCTCTTCATCCATTGGCAGCAATGTCGGCTGAATCGTGCTTGTATTGACTGCCACATTCGGATCTTTCAATCCATTTCCAGTCAAAACGGCAACAATCTTACTTCCTTTTTTGATTTCACCGCTTTTTAATTGTTTATAGATGCCTGCAATGGAAGCACAAGATGCCGGCTCTGCAAATACCCCTTCTTTTTTAGCAAGGAAATGATAGGCTTCCAGAATTTCTTCGTCTGACACCTCATCAATTTTGCCTTTGGATTCATTTGCTGCTTCCACAGCAAAGCTCCAACTTGCAGGATTTCCAATCCGGATGGCTGTTGCAATCGTTTCTGGATTTTCAATAATGCTATCCCGGACAATTGCAGCCGCACCTTCAGCTTCGAATCCTCTCATTTCAGGAAGACCCGTTTGTTTCGATTCGTTATATTCTTTAAACCCTTTCCAGTAAGCCGTAATATTACCTGCATTCCCGACTGGAAGCGCCAAAATATCCGGTGCGGATCCGAGGGCATCACAAATTTCGAAAGCCGCTGTTTTCTGCCCTTCAATCCGGTATGGGTTGACCGAATTCACAAGAGTTATCGGTGAATTCTCACTAAGTGAACGGACGATTTTTAGAGCCTGGTCGAAGTTCCCTTCGATCGAGATGATTTCCGCCCCGTACATGACGGCTTGGGCAAGCTTGCCCATGGCTATTTTCCCTTCCGGGATGACAACGATGCAGCGCAGGTTGGCACGGGCCGCATAAGCCGCTGCAGCTGCCGATGTATTCCCTGTGGAAGCACAGATGATCGTGTCGCTGCCCTCTTCTATCGCTTTGGCGACGGCCATGACCATTCCGCGGTCTTTAAACGACCCAGTTGGATTCGCCCCTTCATATTTTACATGTAAGTCGATTCCCCACTCTTCGGATAATCGATTCAGTTTGATTAAAGGTGTATTACCCTCCAAAAGGGTTAGTGCAGGTGTGTTATCATTAACGGGTAAAAATTCTTTATACGTGCTTATAAGTCCTTGCCAGCTCATTTGATGTCCTCTCCTTCAACTCTGTATGTACTTTTCACTTCTCTTACCATATTGTAATCATGTAATTTCTGTATTATTTGCTCAAATGCAGCCTTTGTGGCAGTGTGCGTAACCAATACAATTTCGGAAGATTCCTTTTCATCCAGAGGCAATTGAAGGATTTTATCGAATCCTACTCCATGCTCGGCAAATAAATTCGTGATTCTGGCTAAAACACCAACTTCATCTTGAACATGTAAACGAATGAAGAACTTAGCGAAAATCTCAGTGGCATCTTTTAATTGTTTCGGATACTGAGGAGAAACGGCACTGCGGCCATTTACGCCCAGCCTCATATTCTTGATGACCGTCACCATATCCGAAACGACTGCAGTCGCAGTAGGAAGACTACCGGCCCCCGGTCCGTAAAACATCGTTTCCCCTACGGCTTCCCCATAAACGTATACAGCATTATACTCATTATTTACCGATGCTAACGGATGTGCTTCCGGAAGAAGTGCAGGCTGGACACTTACTTCGACCCTATCCCCTGCCCTGGAAGCGACGCCGATCAATTTCATTGTATAACCAAGCTTCTTACTATATCTCAAATCCTCTTCGGATATCTCGGTAATGCCCTGTACCTCAACATCATTCAAACCAATGTTCATTGAGAACCCGAGTGTTGATAGGATCGCCATTTTACGGGCCGCGTCCAATCCGCCTACATCGGCTGTCGGATCGGCTTCAGCAAATCCCAGCTCCTGAGCTTCCTTCAATACGTCATCATAAGCTCTGCCTTCCTTGCTCATTTTCGTTAAAATGAAGTTTGTCGTTCCATTGACGATTCCCATCATTTTCGTGATGCGGTCAGAAGATAATCCATCTACAAGACCGCGTAAAATCGGAATTCCCCCTGCAACACTTGCTTCATAGAATAAATCACATTGATTCTCGGTGGCCAATTCCAGCAGTTCCGGTCCATATAAAGCCATTAGGTCTTTATTGGCCGTAACGATATGCTTTTTATTTTTTATAGCTTCTATCAGATAACTGCGTGTTTCTTCGATTCCACCCATCACTTCTATTACAACATCAATCTCGGGATTCGAAAGGATATCCTCAGGATTGTCAGTTAACATTCCTTTATCGACCTCGACAAGCCGCTCCTTCGTCGTGTCTTTGACTAGTATCTTCTTAACGGATATGGAACAGCCCACTTGATGCATGAGCTTGTCCTGATGACTTTCAATGATTTGTACGACTCCTGAACCGACTGTACCTAACCCCAATAAACCGATCGAGATGGCTTTCATATTTTGGTTCCCCCTTAAAAACTGTTTGCCTGAAGAAAACATTTGTATTTGTATAGTAGACATTATAAGTTTAATTCAAATAATTATCAATAGTTAGAAAAGATGGATGCACGAACTTTTTTCGCCCATCCCTTGAACGAGTAAGAACGGGTAAAGCTAATTTTTTTTATAGGAAAACCATTTTGCTGATTATTACTTAACGCTTTTCAATGAATCATTTGTACCCATTGCAATATGTGGTTTTTGCACGGGATCCATCCATTTCAGTAAATTGAGGACATTCTTTTCGGCTGTGGCTGTACATCCCGCAGTCGGCTTTGTATCCCCTCTCCATACATGAAGAAAGATTGCACTGCCTTTTCCTTTTATGATGGGATTCGTATTATAATTAATGACCGCGCCATACTTATAGAGTTCATGATTCATCCTTTCGAAAGACTTCCATTTAACTGCAGGATTTCCTTTATAGGTTTTCCACTTGTTATAATCATTGGATGTCTGATCGTCAATCCAGTAGTCATATTTGGTCGTTTTCTTATAACCCATTTTCATTCCGGTTGGCTTCGTTCCACTTCCAAAAGACGTACCGAATGAATAAATTCCAACCGGGGATTTTCCATCACCCTCTTTTTTGCTCTTCGTGAAGCCGTTCTTTCCAATGACACCCTCCATCTTCTTCAATGCCCGGCGCCATTCCCCTTGTTTCTTTTCATACGTTTGGATCGTAACCTTTGTATCACTCATCGCTTTTCCTGTCACCGATACAACTTGTTTAACGCCTTTTCTACTATCGAATTTCTTTAGAAGGGCGTTTTCACTGGTGCCGAAAACCTCATTAGCATCTGCCATATTGATATATGCTGTCTTTTTCGAGTGACAGACCTTATACCAGTTTCCAGTTCTTCCACTTGCCGATAATTCTTTGTTTTTCTTATAAGTTATTAATGTTTTGCTTGCAGCCGACGCCTTTTCCTTCACATCCGCAGCAGACTTCATGACAATCTTGAATTGATTTGCTTCGCAATTTGTTTTCGTTTCAGCCTTTGCAAGATTTGTCGTTTGGATGATTAAAAGAGCTAAAAGGGCGGCCATCATCAATCTTTTCATGGTCCCATCCTTCCGTAGTGATTAAATATCTAATTATTCTAAAAAATCTTGTTATCATCATAACATAGTAAGTAAGGATGAATCATATTTCTTTCCCGTTTTTATCTAAATCCAGTCAATTTTAGGCAAATCATATTGCTTGGCCGGGACCTCCGCCAATTCATAAAAATGTTTGAGGAAGGACTCATATTGTTGTGAGGATTTCGTGATGGAAGATATTTTATCCTCCAACTCATTCGACCTTGATTCCGTCGTTTTTGAAAAATACTCTTCCACAGTTTCAAAATAATGAATGGGAAATAGCATCCTCGAATATAACAACCGGGCTGAAAAGCTGGAGAATGGTTCTATGGATTGATATTCGTGAAAGAATTGGCCAATGCCCCGTTGATGGGTATGCACATTTTGAAAATAGTGTTCCCTCACCCATTCTGCGACATCCCTGGTTCCATGGTCGAATACCCAATCGAACGGATTTTTCATCCACTTATTGCTTTTCCACGTATCATGTAAAAAACGTTCATAACAAACCGTTCCACTATCGACAATTTGCGGGGTATCATCAATTTCCGTGTCGACTAAATATTGAATCGCATTTTCACCCAGGACCATATAATAGGGAAAGGTTTCTATAAATAATTTTTCAAACTGGTTATCAGGATGGGCGTTGAGCTTATCCCGCCAAATCTTTTCTAACTGATCGATCCTTTGTTCCCATAGTTCTTTCCATTTACCGATCCTTGAACATGTTCGAATCGTTTCATTAATATTTCTCCCACGCTGATGAAATCTTGCCAGGCGTCTTCCTGGATTGAAATTTTTCGGACCTTCCAATGCCTGATTGGCAAGAAGGATGAATAATTGTTCATCCGCTTCCGAAACATAACTTCCATGATTGGCAAGGACAAAGGCGGATACGTGACGATCTCCTTGTGAAATCAGATGTTGAGACATTTTATACCTTTCCACTAATTCCTCCTGCTCCATATTTTCAATGGGAACGATGCTGTAAACCATATTTCCTGAACGGAAGCTTGGAAACCTGCTATTGGCTTCTTCAAGCTCCACCTGTATGCCATAATTATTAAAAATGATTTCTTCTATCATGGAATGGCCCCCTTCATCAAATGGATATAATAGAAATATTGGACATCATATACTTATATATATGTGGAATAACCCGTTTTCTGAATGATTATCGAAACCTTATTAGAAATTCGGATCAAAACATCCTTCATGGCTTTTCATTTTAATCAAATCAACCTACCTGCATTAGAACTATCCCTTTAAAATATAGAGAAATGGGTGATGACATGGCTAATATTGAACAATCAATGTCTGAAAAAACGGCTCGAAGATGGCTAATTGAACGAGGAGTGAAATTGGAGGATATCGCTGAGCTAGTCATGTATTTACAATCTGGTTACCATGAAAATCTCCAAATGTCCGATTGCCTTCACAATGTCGAACGGGTCCTTTCAAAACGCGAGGTCCAAAATGCCATCCTTACCGGCATTCAGTTGGATATTTTAGCTGAGAAAAAGCTGCTCGAGGAGCCTCTGCTGAGCATAATTGAAATAGATGAAGGTCTATATGGGGTCGATGAAATATTGGCTTTTTCAATTGTGAATGTTTATGGATCGATCGGCTTTACCAATTATGGTTTCATTGATAAACAAAAGCCGGGAATCTTAAAATATCTAAACGATAAAAGCACAGGTAAGGTGAACACCTTTTTAGATGATATCGTTGGAGCGATTGCAGCTGCCGCTTCAAGCCGGCTTGCCCATAGAACCGAAAATGCAGAATAAAACGGCATGAAAAAAACAGGACTGCAATCGCAGGCCTGTTTTTTTCATTCGAAGCTCCATAAGTCTAGTGTGTCCACCACATGCGTAGGCTGCTCCTTATATTGCTTTAGGCGTTCTTTTGTCGTCACGCCAGTATGTACAAGCAGTGTATCGATCCCTGCGTTAATGCCGGCAAGGATATCCGTATCATAGTTATCGCCAACCATGATTGTCTCTTCTTTAGGTACCCCTAATACTCTTAGTGCTTGCTCCACTATAACGGATTCAGGTTTTCCAATGAAAATCGGCTGTACCTGAGTCGAAACGGAAACAACGGATGTCAAGGAACCATTCCCAGGCAAAAGGCCTTGCTCAGTTGGAATGGCAATATCACCATTGGTCGAAATGAAAACAGCCCCATTTCTAACAGCAAGACAGGCCTTTGACAACTTTTCATAATTGATGCCGCGGTCGATGCCCATTACCAGAAAATCTGGATGCTCTTCGACAAGCTTCATTCCTTTTTCCTTAAGAGCCTCGATGATGCCTTCTTCACCCACCACATAGACCGATGCATCCTTCTTTTGTTCGGCTATGTAATTGGCAGTGGCCATGCTTGTCGTGAAAACCTGTTCATCCTCTGTTGAGATGCCGATGCTTCTTAACTTATCCGCTACTTGTGCCGGAGTCCGGGATGAATTATTGGTGACGAATAAATAAGGGATATCCCTTTTCCTTAGGTCATTGATAAACCCTGCCGCTTCCGCAATTTGTTCAGTTCCGCGATACATGGTGCCATCTAAGTCAATTAAATATCCTTTATACGACTTCATTTGAATTCGCCTTCCTAACGCTGCTAGTTTTTAAAAGCTGATACAGGTCCCAATTCATTTGTTAAATAGTTCCTCACCAAATCAGGGAATTGCTTGAATGCCTCGATATTTTCCGAAAATACGGCATGCAGTTCTTTGTGATTCACTTCAATGAAGTCTTGAACCAGCATTTTCCTTAATGGCAAAACCTTTTTGAATTGTATCGCTTTTTCTTCTGAAATCACTTTTTCATCTTGAAGGATATCGATAATATCTTCATAACTTCCTGGATCACGCATAATGAAACCATCAATTACCGCATTTCCTACATCCAACACGGAATCGATGGAAGTTTGTATGAGCCTTTCTGCGATAAGTTCCGAAAGGTCTCCATCCCAATTATCATGCCCTTCAAAAAGTCCAAGCTGCTTTTCAAGAAAACCTAATATTTGTTCAATTTTTTGGCGGTCTACAAAGTACATTATTTCCAGATCCTTTCTGATCTAAGATGATATAGGGAATCATTGGTTGAATGAGCGGCATAGTTAAGACCCTGTGCCGAACCAACCTTATTCCTTGATAATACCATAGCTTCTCCCTTACTCTCAATTCCTTCAACCCCAACCATTGTACAATCCAATTACTAACAGGTGCATTGACTTACACATTGCCTTTTCACAGGAGGGGGCATTTTCCGACGTCCACTCCAAGAAAACCAATTCATGATTCCATTTATATTCTTAACCACTTTCATCTAATCGATAACGCAATGATTGCTCGAGGTTCTGAAGCATCATGGGGAGGGATTAATTTCTACACTCGGCAGCCCAGAAAAATGTCTGTTCCCCTATTGAAGTCACTTTGTTATGATGGAAATACAAATGTGAAGATAAGAAGGGAATGAGACTATGGAAGATCGTTTTTATTTATACAATGACGTCGTTGATTCAAAAACCCGGTTCATAAGCTTCATGGGAGAGGAATCAAGATTCGATTTGGCCATTACGACTACCGATCGGTTTTATGGAAAGAAGCTTGTTTTGAATATGCAGAGTAACCGTTTCGCGATTATTGGGCCTGATGATTTAGAAGAGGAAGGCTATCTTGAGCACGCCTTTCAGTTGTCAGAAGCGGAAGCCGAGGAACTGCGTCACTTTTTAATGGAAATCGTCTGAGTGCTGAAGTTTTTTTCTTAAACGGGAAAACCTACTGAATGTAAGATCGATTACATGAGGGGGGATTATCTTGGACAAAGAAGAATACCACGATTTTTCCAATGTCGAAAAACAGAGGGATTATTTAATTCCTGAAGAATTTCCCGAAGGACCTTTTGGATCAGCCATTGCAAAAGATGAACCAGTCCAGAATAAAAACACACCGTGGCAGGAAGGGCAACGATATCAAAGTGCCTTCAATTATGAAAATAAATCGTTGCATGAAGGCTTACCTCGACAATATCCTGGTGCTCATCCGACACATGATGATCCAGAAAAAGATGAACAGCCTCCATATAAAGGATATGGTAACTCTTAACGTGGAAGGGCCAGAGTGAATTCTGGCCTTTTTATTTCTTTACTTTCTTCACGACGAAATAAGGACAGCCAAAATTGCAGTATTCATATAAATATTCACTAAGCGTGCTTATCTTTGTATCGAAGGTCGCTTTCTGATTGGAATCATCAAAAAATCCACGCAGCCTCAATTGTCCGTAACCCCAATCCCCTACTATATAATCATACTTCGTTAAAATCTCACTGTATCTGGCTTTAAACGCTTCTTCGTTATAGCCTTCCCTTTCATCTTCAATTATTTCGTAGGTCATGTTATTGATGGTAATCATTGTTTTCACCTCTCATAAATACATTTCTTCTTTAAATTATAACTGATTCCCCATCAATTACTAAGCGAAAAATAGAGAAATATGTTCATCCTAAAGTTACGGGGGTGTTATTGATGAAAAAAACGATAATAACGATAGGTTTAAGCTCGATTATTGCACTAACCGGATGTGCTGATAAAGAAAAAGACCAGGGGCTCGGTGCAAAAAACAATGCAGGCAACCCAACAAACGTAAATAATCCAACTCAATATTATGATGAGGATTATCGTAATAATGACAACAAAAGTGATGATTTTGGTTTTACTCGCACCAATAGTGCAACCATTGACGGCCGTAACATTTCCAACAAAGCTGCTTCCATTGACCGTGAACAATTGTCTGATGTCATTTCAAAACTTAGTGTTCAAATTCCAAATGTCAATGACGCCGCTACACTCGTTACTGATGAGGAAGTACTTGTCGTATATGATACCAATGACAAGGATCGGACGGAAACCGCCGACCAAGTTAAACGTACTGCCATGTCCGTCGTGCCTCGCTACTATCATGTCTACGTCAGTGATGATTATCAAAACCTTGCCCAAGATGTCGAAAATTTCGCTACAGTGAAATCCGGCAGCAAAGGGATTGACTATACGATCGAACAAACGATCAAAGAAATGCTGAAATCGCCTCAAGGATACAAAATGAGTGACGCAGAAAATGAAAATGGAGAAATGGTTAACGATAAAAGAGATCATCATGATAACATCCATCAAAAAATGGATAACCGTTGAATAAAAAAGGACCGAATTTTTTTCGGTCCTTTATTTCTCTATTTCAATAATTCTTCACCTTTGTTTTGCTTATGTTTAGCCGCAGCATTAACTTGTTCATCGGCATGGTAGGATGAACGGACAAGCGGACCGGATTCACAATGGCTGAAGCCTTTTTCCAATGCACGTTCTTTCAGTTCGGCAAATTCCTCAGGCGTATAGTATTTCAGCACCTTTAAATGTTTTTTAGTCGGCTGTAAATACTGGCCGATTGTCATGATATCGACATTATTAGCCCTTAGGTCATCCATGGTCTCAAGGATTTCCTCCCGCGTTTCACCCAGACCTACCATTAAACTGGATTTTGTCGGGATTTCCGGATACAGTTCCTTGGCTCTTCTTAAAAGCTCCAAAGAACGTTCGTACTTGGCCTGAGCCCGTACACGGTCGGATAAACTTCTGACAGTCTCTATATTATGGTTAAGGATATCTGGTTTAGCATCCATCAATGTCTTGATATTTTCAAACACTCCGCCCATATCAGACGGTAATACTTCAATAGAAGTAAATGGATTTTTGCGACGGATCGCACGGACTGTTTCAGCGAAAACTTCAGCGCCTCCATCCTTTAAATCATCACGGGCAACAGCTGTAATGACGACATGCTTTAAATTCATCAAAACAACGGAATCGGCAACACGCTCAGGTTCAGCCCAGTCCAATTCATTCGGACGTCCAGTTGTAACAGCACAAAAACGGCATGCCCTTGTACAGATTTCACCTAAGATCATGAAAGTAGCCGTTCTTCTCACTGCCCAGCATTCGTGTATATTCGGACATTTTGCCTCTTCACAGACTGTATGAAGATTTTTCTCGCGCATCATATTTTTTAAACCGAGGTAATTTTCGTTAGTATTAAGCTTTATTTTCAACCAATCTGGTTTACGAAGAATTTCTTTATTTGTAGAAGACATGAAAATGCCACTCCATTCTATAGAAATTAACACACCCTACTTTAACAATAAAAAAGCATTTATACAAGTTATAGTTGGTTTCCCATTATTTAT
This sequence comes from Peribacillus sp. NPDC055009, assembly GCF_053608705.1. NCBI lineage: Bacteria > Bacillati > Bacillota > Bacilli > Caryophanales > Bacillaceae > Peribacillus > Peribacillus sp. NPDC055009. The sequence goes on from NZ_JBSGVZ010000002.1 coordinate 145,160, forward strand.
TTTTCATGTTTATAGCTAAATCAGCAAAACTATAAAAGATGGATGGACTGATGTATTTTAATTACGGAGAATGTCATGAAAGGAGCCTGCCCCGTTGAATAAATTATTCCTTCTTACCATAACTTGTTTGTTAATTTTGAATGCACCAGGCCAAGTGGCTGATGCTGCCGATACCCCAGATGCTTATCCCGGGAGAATGGAGCTATATAAAAATATGGAGGCTACTCTCCAAATCCCGTGGTATTACCTTGCTGGAGCAGATCAATATGAGCATAGCCTCAGGGCTGCACGAAGGGACTTAGAGCCGGCAAAGGGTTTAATAGGCATCCACATCGAGCCTTCAAAGTGGAGCGGGGCCCTCAATCCTGACTTAAATGACGTGAACCCGCTCACGATCACATTTTTTGACGGATTGGGCCAGGATGGAAATGGTGATGGAAAAGCAGATATCAATAATGATACCGATCGATTGTATGCTTTTTCGAAGCATCTCCAATCTTATGGTGCAGATGAAGATAATATCCGGATCGGCTTGTGGGATTATTATAAACGAGATAAAGCAGTCAGCATCATTATCGGCAATGCCGAGATTTATAAGAAATATGGCCGGTTGGATTTACATGAAAAGGCCTTCCCTGTTCCCGTACGGACTCATTATACGTACTTGAATACATGGGGAAGCGCTCGTGGATGGGGCGGAAGGAGAATCCATGAGGGCACTGATATTTTTGCCGATTATAGCCTTCCCGTTCGTTCCACCAGCTATGGAATCATCGAGATGAAAGGCTGGAATAAATTCGGCGGTTGGAGGATAGGGATACGGGATTTAAATAATACCTATCATTACTTTGCCCATTTAAGCGGCTTTGCCAAAGGGTTGAAAGTCGGACAAATCGTCGAGCCCGGACAAGTCATCGGAGGTGTCGGCAGTACAGGTTACGGTCCTCCGGGAACTTCGGGAAAATTCCCTCCGCATCTTCATTACGGGATGTACAAAGACAATGGAATCACAGAATGGAGCTTTGATCCTTACCCTTATTTAAAATTATGGGAAAGGAAAGATTTGGCTAAAAAACGAAAGTGAGCGGCGTGAATTTTACGCTGCTTTTTTTTGATTTCAACATAAACCCCTGAACTTGATGCATAGGTATTAGTAAAGGGGGCTAAAGCGTGTTCCGAAAAAGATTTCGACCGAAGAAATTCCGAAAAAAGGGGCCTCTTCCCACCCGAAAAGTATTTCTCTATTCATTCATCCTGTTTATCATATCAAGCATCATGACTCTTTGGTACGTGGACAAATCAATCGAACCCGTGATCATGAGTGTAGCCGAATATGAAATCAAACGGATTGCAACGGAAACGATTCATGAATCGGTTGATGAAAATATAGCCAAGGTCGATATGAACAAAATCATCACCAACAATAAGGGTGGTAAGGACTCCAGTTCCTCCTATAGCTTCAATCCGGTCATATACAGTGAATTGCGGGCTAACATAACGAAGGATATTCAAAAGAAACTTGGCATCAAACAGGGAAATCCTTTTAAAACAGGTTCAGCCAAAATAAACGATGAACAATATAAAAGTGTGGTCTATTATATACCATTTGGTGTTGTGACCGGGAATAACCTCCTTTCCAATTACGGACCAGAAATCCCAGTGAAAATGTCGGTCATCGGGAATGTTGAATCGGATTTGAGGACAAAACTGACAAACGCAGGCATCAATAATGTTTATTATGAATTGATTGTGGATTTTGATGTCAATATTCAAATCGTCATCCCCTCTTTCACAAAGGAGACCAAGGTGAGTCAGGAAGTGACAGTCGGAAGCCTGTTGATCGAAGGTGATGTTCCAAGCTATTTTAGTAACGGAAACGGTTCGGTGGCACCTGCGATCATGAAGGAAAACAAGGAATGACAAAACCAGCTTATCCTTGAGGTTAGGCTGGTTCTTGTATATTTAGACATTTCATGATAAGCAAATGCAGGTTTTTATTCAAGTCCACTTCATAGGGCTCTTTTATCCGCTCCCCATCTTCTTCCAGTATCCTTATCATGGGGCGGTCACCAATCCCCTCATTTTGAGCGGATACTACTCCTTTCCTTCCATCATTCAATTCTACTGATAGACCATTAGGATAAATGGCAACCGCCCGGCGGAAAGCCTCGATGATCGTATTGTCGAACTTTTTCCCGACTCCGGCATAAAGAACTTCCAAACCTTGATGCGGCAGCATGGCCTTACGGTAAACCCGATTGGAAGTAACGGCATCAAACACGTCGGCAACGGCAATGATCTTGCCGAAATAATGGATTTCATCCCCCTTTATCCCACGGGGATATCCAGATCCATCTAACCTTTCATGATGCTGATAGGCACAGTTCGCAACTAAAAGTGAAACGGTATGAACATTTTTGATTAGATGAAATCCGTAATCGGCATGTTTTTGGATTTGTTCAAACTCCTTTTCCGTCAGTTTGCCGGGTTTATGGAGGATTTCCAAAGGCACGAGCATTTTGCCGACATCATGTAAAATCGCCCCCAGCCCAAGAATTTCAAGATTCTTATTATTGATATTCAATTCCATCCCGATCGCCAGGGTATATAAGGTCACATTGAAGGAATGAGTAAAGATATAGTCATCGTATGTATAAACGTCGGCCAATAAAGTCATTAACTCCTTATTCCTTTTCAGCTCGTCCATGATGTTCCGGACTATTTGAGTGAACTTGACGTTAGCCTGCTCTATCGTGAATGATCCATCAAGGTTCATTTTGTTCTTTATGTCCAGGAAAGTGGTTTCAATCGTATTAACGGCTTCTCTTCTAAGTTTCCCGGACACTGGGGGCATTGGAATGATGTCATCCGTCCTGGAATCTTGAATGTAAACAAAGGGTATATTAAGGGACACCAGTCGATTGATCATTTTCTGCGTTAATGTAAGGCCCTCGCACAATAGGACATGGCCCCGCTCATTATAGATGTTTTTACCGAGCCTTGCTCCAGGGCTTAGGGACTTTGTAATAGCTAGCCTCATACTTGTACCCCATCTCCCCATTAAATATTTGTAAATCAAACCGTTTCTTTCCTTTATAAAGATTATCGGAAAATATTTTGATAAATGAATCTGTTTGAATATATTTATTGAAAGAATATCAGCATTTTAAAATAAAAAAATAAGGCCCCCTTCTAAAAAAAAGAAAGCCCACCTTTTCAAATCATTTTGATTAATGCCTCTTTACCAATCATTCCCGGATGAATGCCCTTTTCCACAGCCTCCCAGGTAACCGATTCAAGCGGCGCTTCCAATAACTCTTCAATCGATTTAACTCCTGTAGCCCTCCCTGCAAGGATTTTACGATGTTTCAATTTATCATTCAGCAGTCCAACATCTAACGCACCGCACATTATATACCCTTTTTCGGACGCGACAGCAAGTAAATTCGTTTTTGGAAGTCGGACAGAAATGGCTAGGAATGTATGATTATCAAGAATTATTGGTATCATGTTAATCAATTGGTTTCGCCCCTCTCTTCCCCATACTTTATGAAAAAAAGGGCGAAACCGTGATTTAGCGTTAGGCGTTTGTGTATATTTTTTTCAGCTTCCATAAAAGGATATCCCGTAAGAATTCCGGCAGCAGGTATTTCTTGCGATTGGAGCGCTGGATACTTGGAAAGAAGTGCCCAAATGTAAACATATCAGGTATGGCCAGTTTATAGGACTTATCCGCCTGCAGTTTCTCTCCTTTTATAAGAATCCCTTTTACGATACCATTCTCCATTTCGTTAAATTCAATTTGATCATAATGCATGACTCCCATTATGTTTCCGCGGAAACCGAAACCTTTCACCTGAATATGTGGCCATTCCGCATTTCTCGATTGCATTAAGATTTCTTTTAATTCATTCCCATTAACTTCAACGACGCAAGGGTTGATGGGATGTGGACAGATTCTGTGAATATCCCCTTTTGTGACAGGACCGTCCGGCAGCCCTTCAAGCAAGAGGCCTGCATTCAAAAAGGAACAATCCGCCTGACTCCACTCCCTTAGGGCCTCCCCTAGGATTTCCGTCAAAGGACTTACTTTGAACCAATCATTATCCAGTGCTTTTGGTAAGTCCACTGCAACCTGTTTTAGCGTTTCCCCTCCGGCCTGGTATATCTCTTCAATCCATGACCGTTCATTCTCCAATTCCAAAAAGTCATTGGTATCATAAAGAATGGCACTCTTCTGGCTAATTTCCCTTTCCTGATTGACGGTCATTTCCACCTGTCCAACAAAGAAGCCATATTTCCCGGCACCGCAAAGGAGTGTGTCATTGATCAATCTCCCCTGGTGGAGAATGTGGTGGGTATGCGCGCCAAGTATGATGTCAATCTCCGGAAAGTCCTCTGCCATCCTCTCATCATCATGGATGCCCAGGTGGGAAAGGATGATGATTACATCCGCCTCTGTTTTGACCCTTTCAAGCTGTGCCTTTAACTCCACGAACGGTTCTGTTATTTCCCAGCCCATCGCAGAGTAAAACTTTTGAAAAAAGGCTGTCAAACCTATCAGGGCGATTCTGGTGCCTTTTACCGTTGTATGTATCCAATATGGCAGCGCCCATTCCGGCCTTTCATTATCACTGTAATAAATATTGGCTGCCAAGACCTTGAACCTTGCATGATCATATAAGGAGTCTAACGCATCATGAGGTAAAGTGATCCCTTCATTATTGCCGATGGTCACATATTGGTAGCCCGCTTCATTCAGCAGCTCAATATTTCCTTTACCTAACGTACCTTCTGTATATGGATGCCAGCGGTCCACATGATCGCCTATATCCAGTATGATCGCTTCTTCTCCCGTTTCTTGATGAAGTTTTCTTCTTTCTTTAAGAAACTTATCAATACGAGGCCAATTCTCAAAATGACTATGGAGATCATTGGTGTGATATAAATGAATGATTTCTGACATCATTTCTCCTCCTCGTTTATCCTGTAATACCTTGGTATATAAGACGTAAACCAATGATTATCAGCACTATTTTCAACATATTTTCCAGCGACGCACTCTTTAGGCGCGTATTGATGAATGCGCCCAATTTAGCACCGAACCAAGCACCCGGAATCAGGGCAAAAGCATATGGCCAATTAACATTTCCAAGGGAAATATGGGTAATCGAATTAGTGATGGATGATAAAAATACCATGAACATCGAAGTCGCTACAGCCATATGCGGAGGGAAGAAGAAAAGTAGCATCATGACGGGAACCATTAAGGCCCCACCGCCAATTCCAAATAATCCGGAGCTGAATCCCACGACAAAGGAAATCAATACAGCTAACACGGGGTGATAACCATAAGAAAATGAATGTCCATTTTCAGTTTCATACGTTTTCACTATTTTCCCTTTTCCAGGCTTGAAAAGCATTGGCTTCAAACGATTTTTCACTAATAACACAATGGCCATGAAAACCATGAAAATACCAAAGTACAATGAAAAAGCTTCGGCGTTAAGATTTTTATTCACATATGCCCCTATTATTCCACCAGGCGCACTGCCAATAAAAAAGATTAAGCCGGCCTTATAATCCACCACTTTATGTTTTAAATAAGATAAAGTAGAAGATAAGCCGGTAAAAATCATGATTACGGTTGAAACACCTACAGCGACCTGAGGAGTCAGCTCATCGATAATATTTGTAGATGTACCTAAATATAAAAGAGAAGGTACAATGATGATGCCGCCTCCAAGACCGACAAGAGCTCCGATCGCTCCCGCAAATAATCCAATACCCACTAATACTAACCATACCATGTAGAAATCCGCCTTTACCTGTTTGTGAGGATATAACCTCTACTAGTTGTCACAATATCTCTTTATTTAATTATATATATCCTCTTAAAACAAACCAAGCTGCTTAGGAGCCAGTCCTTCATATTCTATACCAAGCAACTCAATCATTTGTTTGGCATTATCGGAGGCATCTCCGCCTGAATTATTATTGAACAGGACATATATATCCTTGGATTCCTTTTCCAATATCCTGATTTTCTCCACCCATTCAGTCAATTCCTGCTGATTATATCGATATAAGTACCTGACCTCACGCCAATTATCACCCGAAGAAGGCCTTTGCCAACCATGCAGGTTACGGCCATGAAAGCGTATCAGGGTTTTATCTTTATCGGTGGCCTGCAAAACGACTGGAATGGATCCCTCTCCAGCCTGAGGCTCATCGCATACAGTATGGATCCAGCCTTCCTTTTCGATAAAATCCAAAGTTTGCTGGACTACGTTAGATCTGTACCAGCTTTGATTCCGAAATTCTATGGCCGCTGGGATATCGCCCATTTCAGCTTTGCACCATCGCAGGTAATTTACATTTTCACGTTTACAATCAAACCATGGCGGAAACTGAAATAAGACCATCGCGAGCTTTCCGGACTTCTGATAAGCCTCCAGAGAGTCGCAAAATGCCTTGAACATTTCCTTCTTACTTTCAAATGGGATTTCCCCACGTTGATGTCCTGTCATCCCTTGATAAGCTTTAACGACAAACTGGAATGATGCAGGCGTCTCGGATACCCACTTTTCACTGTTCCTCTTTGGCTGGACTGCATAAAAAGAGGCATCCACCTCCACAATGGGAAAATGAGCTCCGTACTCTTTAAGCTTATCACGTTGAGACACACCGCCATGATACAAACTATCATGATCTCCCCAACCGGTCACACCAACATAAATCATCTGCATCATCACTCCCTCGGGACAGGCCCCTTTTCCTGACTTCTATTGTTATTTTTACCCTTATTGAGCCATATCTAATCTTTGGTATAAAGGTGACGAATATCAAAACAAAAAGCCTGCCAGTCAGACCCGGCAGGCTTTTGTATGAATGGTTATTCTAAATCGCCTTACAGGCAGGCCAGTCGGTTATTATCCGATGGAGCCTTCCATTTCGAACTTGATCAGACGGTTCATTTCAACCGCATATTCCATTGGAAGTTCTTTTGTAAATGGTTCGATGAAGCCCATTACGATCATTTCCGTTGCTTCTTGCTCAGAAATTCCGCGGCTCATCAAGTAGAACAATTGTTCTTCTGATACTTTGGAAACCTTCGCTTCGTGTTCAAGGGAAATGTTATCGTTCAAGATTTCATTGTAAGGGATTGTATCGGATGTAGACTGATTATCCATGATTAATGTATCACATTCAATGTTGGAACGAGCTCCATCCGCTTTACGTCCGAAATGAACGATACCACGGTATGTTACTTTACCGCCCTGTTTAGAAATTGATTTTGATACAATCGTTGAAGATGTATTTGGCGCTAGGTGAATCATTTTTGCTCCAGCGTCTTGGTGTTGGCCTTTGCCGGCAATGGCAATCGATAATGTCATACCTCGTGCACCTTCACCTTTTAAGATGACAGCAGGGTATTTCATTGTCAGTTTAGAACCGATGTTACCATCAATCCATTCCATTGTTGCGTTTGCGTCACAAACGGCACGTTTCGTAACCAGGTTAAACACGTTGTTTGCCCAGTTTTGGATCGTCGTGTAACGGCAGTAAGCATCTTTCTTGATGACGATTTCGACAACGGCACTATGAAGGGAGTTAGTTGTATAAACAGGAGCTGTACAACCTTCCACATAGTGAACGGATGCGCCTTCATCAACAATGATTAGCGTACGTTCGAATTGACCCATGTTTTCAGAGTTGATCCGGAAATATGCTTGAAGCGGAGTATCCACTTTAACGCCTTTTGGTACATAGATGAAAGATCCACCTGACCAAACTGCCGAGTTCAATGCCGAAAATTTATTGTCAGTTGGCGGAATCGTTTTTCCAAAGTGCTCACGGAAGATATCTTCATTTTCACGAAGTGCTGAGTCCGTATCTTTAAACACGATACCCAAGTCTTCCAATTCTTCTTTCATGCTATGGTAAACCACTTCTGATTCATATTGAGCAGATACGCCAGCAAGGTATTTTTGTTCAGCTTCAGGAATTCCCAATTTATCAAAAGTCTGTTTGATTTCATCAGGAACCTCATCCCAAGACTTCTCTGATTTCTCTGATGGCTTAACATAGTATGTGATTTCATCAAAGTTAAGACTCTGCATGTCGCCGCCCCATTGAGGCATTGGCATGTTGTAAAAATGCTCCAATGATTTCAAACGGAAATCAAGCATCCATTGCGGTTCATCCTTCATTCGAGAAATCTCTTCCACGATTTCTTTTGTCAGACCACGCTTTGAACGGAAAATGGAAACATCTTTATCCGCAAAACCATATTTATAATCGCCGATATCAGGCATTTTCTTTGCCATAGCTCGTATTCCTCCATTTCAAATGGCTGAATTACAACAGCTCATTTTAATTTAATTATTCCTTCAATCCCTTTTCCATGGCTTTCCAAGCCAGGGTAGCACACTTGATTCGTGCAGGGAATTTGGAAACGCCTTGAAGGGCTTCGATATCCCCAAGGTCCATCTCATCGTCGTATTCTTTTCCCTGAATCATTAAGGAAAAAGTCTCGGACATAGCTAGAGCAGTATCAACGTCTTTGCCCTTAATGGCTTGAGTCATCATGGAAGCTGAACTCATGGATATCGAACAACCATCACCATCGAATTTAACATCGCTGACCTTGCCATCTTCGATTTTCATCGTTAACCGAATCCGATCGCCGCAAGTTGGGTTATTCATATCGATTGTCATGCTTCCATCTTCTAGCATGCCCTTATTACGCGGTTTCTTATAGTGATCCATAATGACTTGACGGTAAAGTGTATCTAGGTTATCAAAAGACATTACTGAAATACTCCTTCGTTTTAACAAGCCCGGACACAAGCTTATCAATATCTTCTTCCGTGTTATATAGATAGAAACTTGCTCTTGCTGTCGCTGATACGTCAAGCCATTTCATTAATGGTTGTGCGCAATGATGACCGGCACGAACAGCAATTCCATCTGCATCAAGAACGGTAGCGACATCATGTGGATGTACGTCATTAATATTAAAGGTAATTACACCCGCACGCTTTTCTGCATCTTTAGGACCGTATATAGTCAGCCCTTCAACTGCTGACATTTTCTCCATTGCATATGCGGCGAGCTTATGTTCATGCCGTTCAATATTATCCAAACCGATTTCTTCCAAGAAATCGATTGCAGCCCCCATGCCGATTGCACCGGCAATGATTGGGGTACCGCCTTCGAATTTCCACGGGAGTTCTTTCCATGTAGACTCATACAAACCTACAAAATCAATCATCTCTCCGCCGAATTCTATCGGTTCCATTTTTTCAAGAAGGTCTTTCTTGCCATATAATACGCCGATACCTGTTGGACCGACCATTTTATGACCTGAGAAGGCGAAGAAATCACAATCCAAATCACGGACATCCACTTTTAGATGCGGCGTGCTCTGTGCCCCGTCGACTACCATAACAGCATTATGATCATGGGCAATTTTTGCAATCTCCTTCACAGGATTGATAACACCAAGTACATTCGAAACCTGCATGATGGACACGATTTTCGTTGCTTCCGTAATTGTAGCCCTCACATCGTCAAGGGAAATCGTGCCATCCTCTTGAAGCGGAATATACTTCAATACAGCGCCCTTTTCTTTGGCAAGCTGCTGCCACGGAATGATATTACTGTGATGCTCCATGTAAGAGATGACGATCTCGTCACCCTCTTTAATATTTGCACCACCGTAACTTCTTGCTACAGTATTCAAAGCAGTCGTTGTGCCTCTGGTAAAGATGATTTCTTCTGTAGAAGAAGCATTAATGAATTTACGTACCTTTTCACGAGCACCTTCATACGCATCCGTAGCTTTTGTTCCTAGTGTATGCACTCCGCGGTGAACATTCGAGTTGTATCCGCGGTAATATTGCTCAATCGCTTCAATCACTGCAGCCGGCTTTTGAGAGGTTGCAGCACTATCTAAATAAACTAATGGCTGACCATTGACTTCTTGATCTAATATTGGAAAAAGCTTACGAATTTCGTATGGGTTCATTACTGTACTTTCCTTTCAATGACCGCTACTAATTGTTTTTTAACTCCCTCAATTGGAAGCTGGTTAACAACAGGGGCCAAGAATCCGTGAATGACAAGTCTTTCTGCTTCTTTCTTTGTAATACCACGGCTCATTAAATAATACAGTTGAAGCGGGTCGACACGGCCGACGGAAGCAGCATGACCAGCCGTTACATCATCTTCATCAATCAAGAGGATCGGATTGGCATCTCCGCGCGCTTTTTCACTTAACATCAAAACGCGTGACTCTTGTTCGGCATTGGCCTTTGTAGCACCATACTCTATTTTCCCAATTCCATTAAAAATGGAGGATGCGGCGTCTTTCATGACACCGTGCTTAAGGATATAGCCCTCAGAGCGTTTGCCATAATGAATGATGGCAGTCGTGAAGTTCTGCTTTTGTTCCCCGCGTCCGACTACAACTGTTTTTGTATCTCCGTGAGATCCATCGCCCATTAGATATGTTGTATTATCTGAAATCGTATTTCCGTCGTTCATAAGGCCAAGCGCCCACTCAATACGAGCATCACGTCCTGCCACTCCACGGCGGTTAACGTATGTCGTAAAGCCTTTTGAAAGGGTATCGACCGCTCCGTATTCGACTTTGGCATTCGCATTTGCAAATACTTCCGTTACGATGTTGGCAATCCCTTCGTTAGACTCAACGCTTGAGAAGTAATTCTCTACATATGTGACAGAGCTATTATCTTCCGCTACGATCAAGACATGGTTGAAAAGTGTAGTATCAGGATTATCCAACAGGAATACCGATTGAATCGGCTCTTTGATTTCTACATTTTTCGGAACATAAAGGAATGCCCCCCCATTAACTAATGCAGCATGAAGTGCCGTTAAACGATGTTCATCTATTTTAACGCCATCTTTCATGAAATATTTTTGCACAAGCTCAGCATGGTCACGAGCAGCTGTTAAAATATCTGTAAAGATGACGCCTTGCTCTTTCACGTTTGCTGACAGATTGATATGTGCCGGCGTATTATTGCGTTGAATGTATAAGTTTTCATTTTCTTCAATGATGGATTTTATTTCTTCCGGAAGCTCCTCTAAAGAGGCAAAAGCTTCACTTTCAACCGTATGGTTCTGGAAAGAAGTAAAATTCCATTTATCGATCTTCGTTTTATCCGGCTTGGGCATCGGGAGCTTTTCTAATTCAGAAAACGCTTGAATCCGAAGCTCGGATAGCCAAGCTGGATCATTATTTTTAGTTGAATAGGAGCTTATATCCTCTTGTTCAAACGGTAATTTCGTTTCTGTAGTCATTGCAAATCCTCCTACTTACGCTTCTTCGCCAACAGTTTCGTCTTCAATGCCCAATTCTTGTTTGATCCAATCATAACCTTCCGCTTCCAAGCGGGCAGCAAGTTCAGGACCACCTGATTTTACGACGCGTCCTTGCATCATTACATGTACAAAATCAGGAGTGATGTAATTTAATAGACGTTGGTAGTGAGTGATGATCAAGCATCCAAAGTCTTCTCCGCGCATTTCGTTGATTCCTTTTGAAACGACTTTAAGTGCATCGATATCTAGACCTGAATCAATCTCATCCAAGATTGCAATTTTAGGTTGGATCATCATTAATTGAAGAATCTCGTTGCGTTTTTTCTCTCCGCCGGAGAAACCTTCATTCAAATAGCGTTGCGCCATATCTTCATCCATTTCAAGGAATTCCATTTTTTGATCCATTTGACGGATGAATTTCATCAATGAAATTTCATCGCCTTCTTCACGGCGTGCGTTAATGGAAGAACGTAAGAAGTCAGCATTTGTAACACCGCTGATTTCACTTGGATATTGCATAGCCAGGAATAGACCGACACGAGCGCGCTCGTCGACTTCCATTTCCAATACATCTTCACCATCGAATGTGATGCTTCCGCTCGTTACTTCATATTTAGGGTGACCCATGATTGCTGATGATAAAGTGGATTTACCAGTTCCATTTGGTCCCATGATCGCATGGATTTCTCCACCTTTAACTTCAAGGTTTACCCCTTTTAAAATCTCTTTACCTTCAATTGATACGTGAAGATCTTTAACCGTTAATGTAGAAGCTGACATAATAATACCTCCGTGAACTAATTCCAATTTTATTACCAGAAAGTAAAGATTACTTTCTATCACTATAATTTCCGTAAAAGCATTCTCACTTTATTCTCATTCCAATTTTATAACAAATCCAATTTGGAATCAACTAAATAGATAGGGTTTCCACTTCTTCCATGTTAAAAACCTGTCCCAATTCTTACTATACTAACAGATATAGCCTATTTACTGCATAATCATACTTATTTTAGTTTTTGTTAAAATTATCTTATTATTCGGCAAATCTTCGTCCTTATTAATATATGTTCGAAGAATTCGATTGCAAGGTATGAACGTTCCGCTTTAAAAAGAAAAAAATCGGACTGTCAGGTATTATGTAAGTTTATCCAATAAGGAAACCCTTATTTTATGGACCACTTTCCATTTTACCTCTACAGACCGATCTTTTAAAGAATTCTTTTATATGCTTAGCCGTGAATTTTGCGTTGTAGGTCCTGGACCATTTTGTTGCACTTTACATGTTCCCTATCCCGTTCTTTCTCAACCTCAATACGGAGGTCTAAGTTTCTACTGTACTCACTGTAGCCAATCCCATGTGAAGACTGCATCGCCTTTTCCATTTCGCTTGTTACATTTAAATCCAGAGTATTGATAGTGAACCATCCTTTCAAATTTGTGTATCATTTTATTACCTGCATTATCTCTATACCCTTTCCTTTCCTGATTAAACATGAAATGAATTAAATTAAGCCGCAGACTAAAACAAACTGGATCATCAATGAGTTTGTACAGTTTTTTAGGTTTTTAGGTTTCAAAATTTGAACGTTACTTTCCACTTCAGGCACTAGCTTTCCGCGGGCGGTCCGGAAGCCTCCTCGGTGCTTTTGCGCCTGCGGGGTCTCCCTTGACTCGCTTTTCCCGCAGGAGTCTCGTACCTTCCGTTCCAATCCACTAAGTCTAAACAATCAGATAGAATCACTTTCACCTAATGTTTTCAAAATGAAGTGCCTCACTTCTCTAAGTCCGAAAAAATTACGAGCGACGCATTATGTAAAAGCTGAACGGACAAACCAGCTCGCTTATTCATTTATGCGTCAGAAGACCGTAACGGATTTGTGATGGGACGATAGTAACACCCGGAAATACTCGTATTAAGAGCCTCTGATTGAACAAGTGATTAAGAAAGCTGGAAAACCTGAAGCTTTTGACGCAGATTCCGCAACCATGGCTATGTGTAATATGAGCGTTTTGGTTGTTATCTCTGTCCATCGGCACTCAACAACAAATAAAGAGGGCTATTATCGGTTCAAATCCAAAATAAAAACAAAAAGGTTTCGGAATGAGACCATTCCGAAACCTTTTTGTTTTTAAACTGCGACCTGAGTTAAATCAGGTCGCCATTCTTGAATTATTTATCCGCCGGTACAACTGCACCTTTGTATTCTTTAAGAATGAAATCTTGAATTTCTTTAGAATGCAATACTTCTACAAGCGCTTTTATTGCTTCTTTATTTTCGTCACCTTTGTTTACGGCAATGACATTCACATATGGAGATTCCGAATCTTCAATCGCAATCGAATCTTCAAGCGGATTCAAACCGGCGTCAATTGCATAGTTGGAGTTGATCAAGACTGCATCGCCTTCGCCACTCTCATAAATTTTAGGAAGCAGGGCCGCTTCATAATCAGCATCGAATTTAAGGTTTTTCTTATTTTCAACGATGTCTTTAGTTGTAGCCGTCGTTTTATCGACGCCTTCTTTCAAAGTGATCAGGCCATTCTTTTCCAAAAGGGATAAAGCGCGCCCATGATCAGCAACAGAGCTGCTCATAATAATTGTTGCGCCTTCCGGAAGTTTATCAATGCTTTTATATTTTTGTGAATATAGAGCAATCGGCTCGATATGGATTCCGCCAGCATTAACGAAGTCATATCCATTTTCTTTAATTTGCCCCTCTAAATATGGAATATGTTGAAAGTAGTTAGCATCCAATTCCTTATCATTCAACGCCTTATTCGGTAAAACATAGTCCTGGAAAGTTTCGATTTCCAATTCGATTCCTTTTTCTTTAAGAAGCGGCTTAGCTTCCTCAAGGATTTCAGCATGAGGAACATTGGATGCCCCTACAACTATTTTCTTCGATTCTTTCTCCGTATCACTGCCGCTTTTATCCTTTTCACTTCCACAAGCAGCCAAAGCGATAGACAACACTAAAATTAATGCAAATCCTAAAAACTTTTTCATCCTATTCATCTCCCTTTATCTTTTGTCCAATTTAGATGTAATCACATCTCCAATAATTTGAATTATGAAGACGATAATTAGAATAACGATGGTCGCCACTAGTGTAACGTCATTTTGATTTCTTTGATAGCCGTCCAAATAGGCTAGATTACCAAGCCCGCCTGCGCCGATGACCCCGGCCATTGCGGTATATCCAACCAATGCAATCGATGTTACCGTAATCCCAGAAATAAGGGCAGGCATTGACTCTGGAAGAAGGACCTTCCAAATGATCGTGCTCGTTTTTGCTCCCATCGATTTAGCAGCTTCAATTACACCTTTATCGATTTCACGAAGGCCGATTTCTACCATACGCGCATAAAATGGTGCCGCACCGATAATAAGTGCCGGCAGTGCAGCGTTCTCTCCGATCATGGAACCGACTAGCGCTTTAGTGAAAGGAATGAGCAGCACGATCAAAATAAGAAATGGAATGGAACGGAAAATATTGACGACAGCACTCATGATCCCGTTGACTGCCCGGTTTTCCCACATATTACCCTTCCCTGTCAGGAACAGGATCAATCCTAATATTATGCCTATAAAAAAGGTTGCCACTACAGAGACGCTTGTCATGTAAAGCGTTTCCCTCGTAGCTTCAATAATGTCTTCCCAATCAACATTCGGCAATAATTCTTCAAGCATGAGTAATCACCTCCACGCCTACCTGCTGTGCTTTAATGAATTCGATTGCGCGGAGCATTTCATCCTCAGTGCCATCAAGATGGATAAACAATGTTCCATATGAACCGCTTCTTGTTTGGGATATCTTACCTTGAACGATATTGACATCCAACTCGAAGTTACGTACAAGCTTGGTGATCAACGGGCTTTCGGCATGATCGCCTACAAAGGTCAATTGAATCACTTTGCCTGCAGGATAGCGTTCGAGCAAATGGTCCATCGTTTCTTTCGTTTCTTCCGGTTCCGTTACCTGTTGCACGAAACGCTTCGTCATTTGTTCTTTAGGGTTCTTGAAAACATCCAGGACAGGTCCCTGTTCAACAACTTGCCCACTTTCCATCACGGCGACGCGATGGCAGATTTTGCGGATCACATGCATTTCATGTGTTATCAAGACGATCGTCAACCCCAAACGCTGATTGATGTCAACAAGCAATTCGAGTATGGAGTCGGTAGTCTGCGGATCCAAGGCAGAAGTCGCTTCATCACACAGCAGCACTTTAGGGTCATTTGCCAGAGCCCTGGCTATTCCCACCCTTTGCTTTTGCCCTCCGCTTAATTGTGATGGATAGGCCTTTTCCCTGCCTTCCAATCCTACTAACTTGATCAATTCGTTCACACGCTTGGTTCGCTCAGGTTTAGAAACTCCTGCAATTTCCAATGGGAAAGATATATTCTCCTGAACGGTCCTCGACCATAATAAATTGAAATGTTGGAAAATCATGCTGATTTCTTGACGGGCCTTGCGGAGCTGAGCCCCTTTAATTTTTGAAATTTCCTTCTCAGCAACTACAACAGATCCCTCTGTTGGTGTTTCCAATCCATTGAGCATTCTGATCAAAGTACTTTTCCCCGCTCCACTGTAACCGATGATACCGAAAATCTCGCCTTTATTTATTTCAACATTCACATTATTTACAGCCTTGATTGTCTCACTGTTTCCTTTTCCTGTTCGGAACAGCTTACTGACTTTCGTCAATGTAATCATTAACCCTCACCTCTTTTATCCAATAAAACCTATGAACTTAGTTGATTTCTCTACATTATTAGTCTGTTTCTCATATCATGTAAAAGTTTACCCAATTAAAACAGAAAAAACCTTTCTGCATGAGCAGAAAGGCAGGTGAAGAAACAGGCCTTCCTCTCATCTTCCAAAGTGATTAAACTTTGTGTGAATTGGCACCTTTCCAAGGAAATCTCCTTGTCGGTTGCCGGGTTTCATCGGGCACATCCCTCCACCTCTCTTGATAAGAGCTAATATATAGAATATTTGTACATCATTAAGTTCTTTAGTATGGAGAAATTTTATCATAGATAAAAAAGGAGTGCAATGTATAATATTTCTAGTACAAGCATACAGAAACTTTACTTAAACCGTTTTGGATGTCAAGGAGACTATATTCGTCGCTTTTTCAATTGCCTGCTCCAAATCTTCTATTAAATCCTCTACATTTTCAATCCCAATCGATAAACGGACTTGGTCGGCACTCACACCCGCTTTCGCAAGACCTGCCTCATTCAATTGTTGATGGGTCGTACTGGCTGGGTGGATGATCAAGCTCTTCGCATCCCCAACATTCGCTACATGGGACCATAATTCCACCGAATTGATAAGTTTTGCCCCAGCTTCTCGATTACCTTGTATCCCAAAAGTCACAACAGATCCAGCTCCCTTTGGCAAATATTTTTCCGCAAGGGCTTTATCGGGATGATCCTCATCACCAGGATGTGAAACCCAAGTCACCGCAGGATGGTTTTTTAAATATTTAATGACAGACTTGGTGTTTGATAGATGCTCTTTCATCCTTACATGCAGCGTTTCAAGTCCCAGCGTAAACTGGAATGCACTTTGGGCACTTAGCGCAGGTCCTAAATCACGGAGTAACTGGACTCGGGCTTTCGTTATGAATGCGGCAGGTCCAACTGCCTCGGCGTATACCAGATTGTCGTAACTTGGGTCAGGCTCTGTGAAGCCAGGGTAATTTGGCGAGTTCCAATCGAATTTCCCTCCATCCACGATGACACCGCCAAGCGTAGTTCCATTTCCCAGAAGCCATTTTGTAGCGGAATGGATGACAATATCCGCTCCAAAATCAATTGGTCTGCATAGATACGGTGTCGCAAAGGTATTATCAATGATTAAAGGTATTCCGGCATCATGGGCGATTTTCGCTACCGCTTCAATATCAAGCACCCTCAAACTTGGATTTCCGATGGTTTCAGCAAAAATGGCTTTAGTTCTTGGCGTAATCGCCCTTTTGAAATTTTCAGGGTCATCAGGAGAAACGAACTTCACTTTAATCCCGTATTTAGGAAGAGTATTTTCAAAAAGGTTATACGTACCGCCATATAATGTAGATGCTGAAACAATCTCATCCCCTGCAGCGGCAATATTCAGGATTGAAAGTGAGATGGCAGCCATTCCGCTTGCTGTTGCCAATCCGCCGATTCCGCCTTCCAATAAGGCCATTCTTTCCTCAAAAACGCTGATCGTGGGATTATGGAGTCGTGAATATATATAGCCATTCTCCTTTAGGCCAAATAAATTCGCTGCATGGTCGGTGTCCTTGAACAAGTATGCATTGCTTTGGTAGATAGGAACTGCACGTGCACCTGTTTCATCAGCTTGCAGACCGCCATGAACACTCAATGTTTCGAAACGCAATTTTTTCCCTGACATATGATTTCACCTTTTTCTATGGATTTAGTTGGAATTATATGATGTCTGGCCTTTTATAAACAAAAAAACCACTTCAATAAGAAGAGGTTTCAAGAATACACCTCATCTACCAGAGCCAACACTCTGCTGGAATTAGCACCGTATATAAAAATTTATACCGGTTGCCGGGCTTCGTCGGGCCAGTCCCTCCGCCACTCTTGATAAGAACTATTAAATTCTGCTGTTACTTAATTCAAAATATAGCATTTTAGATTAAATCAGTCAATGAATTGTTAGAATATTCTTTGTTTAATTTCATCTAACATTCATATGTCCGCAACAAAGAAACCAACCACGGTTCCGATTGGTTTCTTAGCTGATTTCCTTAAGCAATCCGTACAAATAAGGAACGGATTGAAAGGCATATATTTTTTTGTGCAGCCGTCCTTCTTTGAAAAACAATAAACATGGAACACTTTCAATTTCATATGATTCGGCAATTGCTTGGACATAATTCATATTCATTTTGCCTGCCTTCAATTCCGGGAATAGCTCCAAGGATATCGTCAGCATCTTGGAGGCAACCTGACAAGTGCCGCATAAAGGGGTATATAAATATAAGCAAAAGGTTTCCCCATGTTCAACAGCAAGCTTACACTCTTCTTCTTTCCATTCCTGCATCAATTAGTCGTTCACCCTTTGACTTAAAAATTTCATTTTCACATTCATATTGGCAGATAGAAGCACAGTTGCGATATGATGTTCGGGTGAGCTTTCCACTTCTTTGTACATTTTATTAATATACAGGTGGTTCGCCTCAGGCATTTCCCTTCGGAACTGCTTCCGCAGCTTTTCTCCTGATTCATCTGCGTCAAAAAGGAGATAAACATCACGGTCCATCAATTCATCCACTAATTCATCCAGCTTAGTTAATGATATGGTCCCATTCGTACATCTTATTTCCACATCTTCATTTAAAACGGAGGCAACTTTTCTTCTATCGGAACTGCCTTCTACAATGATCACTTTATCGAATTCGCCCCACTCCATGTCATCACTCCATCTCACGAATTATGTGTGCAACTGCCACGGTACAAAATGAAAAAGAGAGCAGGCCTTTTCAGTCCCCCCTCTCCTTTTTTTAACCGTTGATTAAACTCTCATACTCTTCAGCGCTCATCAGGCTTTCAATATCACTGCTATTAGATGGTTCAAGCACAACCATCCATGCCTTTTCATAAGGAGACTCATTTACATATTCAGGGTTGTCACTTAAATCTTCGTTTACTTCAACAACCTTGCCACTGATAGGTGCATAAAGCTCAGAAACGGTCTTAACGGATTCAACACTTCCGAATGGTTCGTTCGCTTTCAATTCATCGCCGATTTCCGGAAGCTCAACGAATACGATGTCCCCAAGCTCGGACTGTGCGAAAGCTGTAATTCCAATGCGCACTGTTCCATCTTCCGTTTTGACCCATTCATGTTCTTTTGTGTAACGAAGTTCTTTTGGTGTTGTTGTCATTATTAACCCTCCATATGTACATCTTATTTTATCTATTCCATTATAAGGTAGATTGTTTGTTTAAGTAAGGAATTAACCAAATATTTCGAGAAATTTTCAGTTCCAAACCTGTTCGAATTGCTCCTCTTTGAAACCTACCGTCACTTTGGTGCCATCCGTAACAATCGGCCTTTTCAGAAGCATGCCATCTGTGGACAATATATCAAGCATCTCTGCTTCAGAAGCTTCTTTCAGCTTATCCTTTAAGCCAAGCTCCCGATATTTTTGACCGCTAGTATTGAAAAACTTCTTCAACTCCAAATTGCTGATTTTATATAGTTGTTCTATTTCTGTTCGCGAAGGCGGATTTTCCGCTATATGGATCGCTTCATACTGCAGTTCATGATTATCAAGCCACTTCTTCGCGTTACGGCATGTGCCGCATTTTGGGTACCAATATAATGTTAAGCCCATCATTTCACCACCTATCAATAGAATACCCGTTTTCATCACGCAATACAACGAATTGTCTTTTGATTTTCCAATGCGATTTCATCAAAGGAAATAAGGGAATGCCTTCTCGGGCATTCCCTTATTTCCTTTGATTCATTTCTTAAAGAGCATATTTTTCAGCTTCGATTACCTTGACGGAAGCTTCACGTTTTTTCGCAATGACATTGATCGGATTATGCCTTGTCAGCTTACGGAGCGACGCAAGCATGATGCGAAGAGTATCGCCTGTTTCCACTGCGATTAACGTTTCCTTTGCGTGCTGTTCTATTTCATTGAAAGCTTCCTGAACGAAGATTTCTGTGTAAAGCACTTTTTGTTTGTTCTTCTCCAAACCTGTAGCTGCTATTGCTTTTTCCGTACGCAATACCACGGATTCCGCTGCATAGGCAAGGGATGCGATATCAGCAATGTTGGAGAGGATTTCTTGTTCTTGATCAAGAGTTTTGCCGTATTTCTGTGCAGCAAGGCCAGCTGCCAGAATCCCGATTTTCTTAGCATTTCTAACAAGCATTTTTTCTTGTGCCAATGGCTCATCACCAGGTTCTTCCGGCATCATCATCATTAATTCCTCTTGTAGGCTTTGAGCCTTTTGAAGAAGCGGCAATTCCCCTTTAAGTGCTTTCTTCAGGAAAGTTCCAGGGACAAGCAATCGATTGATTTCATTTGTACCTTCAAAGATCCGGTTAATCCGGGAATCACGATATGCTTTTTCAATTTCATACTCCTGCATGAAACCATAGCCACCATGAAGCTGTACGCCTTCGTCCGTAACATAATCCAACACTTCGGAAGCGAAGAATTTATTCAATGAACACTCAATGGCATATTCAGCGATTGCAGCAGCCATTGATTTCCCATCTTTCACTTGCTCATCCGTCAATTTGCTTTGTCTTTGTTCATAAAGGCCAACGGTACGGTATACAGAGCTTTCTGCTGCATAAATTTTGGATGCCATTGTTGCAAGTTTTTCTTTCGTCAAGTTAAAATCGGAAATTTTCGTTTTGAACTGTTGACGTTGATTCGTATAAGCTGCTGTAATCTCAAGGGCGCGTTTAGATCCGCCGACAGCACCGACACCTAATTTATAACGGCCGATATTCAGGATATTGAAAGCGATGACATGTCCTTTTCCGGCTACACCCAAAAGGTTTTCGACTGGCACATGTACATCTTCAAGGATTAATGTACGTGTAGATGAGCTTTTGATTCCCATTTTCTTCTCTTCAGCACCAGTTGATACGCCATCATAATCACGCTCAACTATGAAAGCGGAGAATTGTTCGCCGTCGATTTTGGCGTATACACAGAAGACATCTGCAAAACCTGCATTTGTAATCCATTGTTTTTCACCATTTAAAATATAGTGTGTTCCTTCGGCATTCAATTTCGCTGTCGTTTTTGCTCCCAAGGCATCTGAACCTGAGCTTGGTTCCGTTAAGGCATACGCAGCAATCTTCTCACCCGTTGCCAGTAAAGGGAGGTATTTTTTCTTTTGTTCTTCATTCCCGAATAATACGATCGGCAAAGATCCGATACCTACATGTGCACCATGCGTAATTCCAAAGCCGCCTGAAAGTGCCATTTTTTCTGTGATCAATGCCGAACTGATTTTATCAAGACCCAGTCCGCTGTATTCCTCAGGAACGTCAGCACCAAGTAAACCGATTTCACCTGCATGCTTCAGTAATTTAACGGAACGGTCAAATTCATGGTTTTCTAAATGTTCAACCTGCGGCAGAATTTCATTCTCTACGAAATCCTCGGTAGTTTTGGCGATCATTTTATGCTCATCAGAATAATCTTCCGGTGTAAACACTTGATCATACGTAATATCTTCTACTAAAAAGGCTCCGCCTTTAATGAGGTTATCTGTAGTTTGATTGGACATGTTATTTCCTCCTAAGTATTTAAGATAGTAAATCCGCCGGAAGCATGACAGCTTCCGGGAGGGGGGATTAAGCCAATAATTCAAATACTCCAGCAGCACCCATTCCGCCGCCAATACACATTGTCACGACTCCGAACTGTTGGTTTCTGCGCTTCATTTCATGTAGCAGGCTTAATGTCAGTTTTGCCCCCGAACATCCTAGTGGATGGCCTAAGGCGATGGCTCCGCCATTTACATTGACAATCTCTTCATTCAAACCGAGCTCACGAATGATTTGAATGGATTGGGAAGCAAAGGCTTCATTCAATTCAAATAAACCAATATCCGATAACTCAAGACCCGCTAGCTTCAAAGCTTTAGGAATGGCTGCAATCGGTCCGATACCCATGATTTCTGGCGGTACTCCCGCTACAGCAAAGGAACGGAACTTACCCATCGGTTTCATCCCTAATGAAGAGGCCTTTTCCCCATCCATGACCATGACCGCGGCTGCACCATCACTCGTTTGTGAGGAATTCCCTGCTGTTACGGAGCCTGTAACAGAGAATGCAGGTCTTAGTTTTTTTAGCACTTCAGCAGTGGTGCCTGGACGAACGCCCTCATCCTGTGTAAATGTAAATGTTTTTTCCTTTAACTTAAGATCTGGTCCCACTGAACGAAGGGTTACGTCAACCGGCACGATCTCATCCGAAAACTTTCCTTCTGCAATGGCCTTCGCCGCCTTTTGATGACTACGAACAGAAAATGCATCTTGATCGTCACGGGAAATGCCGTATTTTTTTGCAACGGCTTCAGCAGTGTGGCCCATACCCATATAATATTCCGGTGCCGTTTCCGCAAGTCTCGCGTTCGGACGTGTTACATGGCCCATCATTGGCAAAAGGCTCATGGATTCCGCTCCGCCTGCAATGACAGTATCACTTTGGCCGAGCATGATCCTTTCCGCTCCATATGCGATGCTTTGCAGCCCGCTTGAACAGTAACGATTAATCGTTATGGCCGGTACTGTATAAGGTAATCCTGCCAATGCACCAATGTTACGAGCCATGTTCAATCCTTGCTCCGCTTCAGGCATTGCACAACCGATAATCAGGTCATCGATGGTGCCTTCATAATTTCCTGCACGCTTTAACGTTTCCTTTACGACAAGAGCCCCTAAATCATCAGGACGTACACTGGCAAGAGAACCTTTTTTCGCTCTTCCAACCGGAGTCCTTGCTCCAGCTACTATTACCGCTTCTTTCATGAGGATCCCCCTTACTCATTTTTAAGCTATTGATCTATTAATCTTCGTTTTGGCCATTTCTTCGTCTAGTCATCAATTACGGAGTGGTTTGCCTTTAACAAGCATATGCTGCATCCTTGCTTGGGATTTCGAAGTCGAAATCAGTTTCAGGAATGCCTGTTTTTCTAGGTTCAAGATGTACTGTTCATCTACTTCCGTGCCAAATGGGAGTTTTCCCCCCGCCAGCACATATGCAAGCTCTTTGGCTATGACAAGGTCATGTTCTGATAAGAAACCTGAAAGGCGCATGGATTCCGCCCCTAATAGAAGTGCGGCATATCCCGTTTCACCTACGACAGGGATTTTTGTGCGGGCCGGAGCGATATAGCCTTGTTCATGCATGGAAATTACCGCTTGTTTCGCATCATATAGCTGATGATCTGCATTCACGCTTATTCCATCCGCTGAATTAAGGAAATTGTTCCCTCTCGCTTCCTCGGCGGAGGTCGAAACTTTTGCCATGGCGACCGTTTCAAATACTTGGTTGGCCACTTTCTGTAAGTCGAAGTCGACGCCCTTCGGCATATTCCTCAACGTCTTCACATAAAGTTCTTTAGTCCCGCCGCCGCCTGGAATCAAACCTACACCAGCTTCCACTAGTCCCATATACGTTTCTGTCGTTGCCTGGATGCGCGCTGCCGGAAGAGATACTTCAGCTCCCCCGCCAAGTGTCATATTAAACGGTGCAACCACTACAGGAACAGCACTGTACTTGATTTTAAGCATCGCCTTTTGGAATTGGCTGATGACCATATCGAGTTCAAAAATGTTGTCATCCTGTGCTTCCATCAGCATCATTGCAATATTAGCGCCTACACAGAAGTTCTTTCCTTGGTTTCCGATGACCAAGCCTTTAAAATTCGCTTCCGCTTCGTCGACCGCCGCATTGATCATTTGTATGATATCCAGACCGATTGCATTATTCGGTGAAGTGAATTCAAGAAGAGCCACTCCATCGCCGATATCCATCAAGCTTGCACCACTGTTTTTCTTGATTACGCCTTTTTGTTTCTTTATCGCTTTAAGATTTATCACTTTAGGATTTGCAACAAGTTCCTTATATTCACCATTATCATAATAGTGAACTATGCCATTTTCTTCTTTATAGAAGGAAGTGATGCCTTTAGCGAGCATATCCTTCACCCATTGCGGAACGGTGATGCCTTCCGCCTCCATTCGGGCTACCGATTTTTCTACCCCTATCGCATCCCATGTTTCAAATGGTCCTGTTGACCATCCGAAGCCCCATTTCATCGCTTGATCGATCGCCACAATGTCATCCGCGATGTCCCCAAGCAGCTGGGCAGAATACACAAGCGCCGGATTCAGGACATTCCAAAGTAATTGGCCGGTACGGTCTTCGCTATAAACAAGCGCTTTCATTTTATTTTCAAAGCCCTTGGCCTGTTTAGCCATTTCAATGGAAGGCGTTTTTAATCTTTTTCGTGCATCATATTCAAGGGTATCGGGATTCAGTTCAAGGATTTCCTTTCCTTTTTTCAAGAAAAATCCTTGGCCTGACTTGCTTCCAAGCCACCCATTCTTAAGCATTTCATTCATGAAATCAGGTATTTTGAAAACTTCTTTTTCTTCTCCATCCACCTGTTCATATACGTTTCTGGCAACATGTGCAAAGGTATCCAATCCAACTACATCAAGTGTCCGGAAAGTCGCACTAGTTGCCCTTCCAATCAACGGACCTGTAACCGAATCGACCTCACCAACACTGTATCCGCCTTTTTGCATTTCCCGCAGAGTGACCAATAAACCATAAGTTCCAATTCGGTTTGCGATAAAGTTAGGGGTATCCTTGGCTTCGACTACACCTTTTCCCAGTACATCTTCGCCGAATCGTTTCATGTATTCGAGCACTTCTGGTGAAGTTGCTTTAGTTGGAATAAGCTCCAACAACTTAAGATAACGCGGCGGATTGAAGAAGTGGGTTCCCAGGAAGTGCTTTTGAAAGTCCTCCGAACGGCCTTCTGCCATTGCTTCAATTGATATTCCGGAGGTATTCGATGAAACGATGCTTCCTGGTTTACGATGCTGATCAACCTGGGCGAACACACTTTGCTTAACCTCAAGCTTCTCAACGACCACTTCGATGATCCAATCGACATCCTTTAAACGACTTATATCATCTTCCAGGTTTCCTGCCTCGATCAACGCAATGTTTCCCTTAGCCGAAAGCGGAGCTGGTTTCTGTTTTAAAAGTTTCGTAATCGCTGTTTGGCTGATGCGGTTACGCACTTGTTTATTATCTAATGTCAGTCCCTTTTTCTTTTCATCCTCAGTTAGTTCACGAGGTACAATATCCAATAATAAAGTCGGAATGCCGATGTTAGCAAGGTGTGCAGCAATCCCTGATCCCATAACTCCTGACCCTAGAACAGCAGCCTTTCGTATTTGTCGAACCAAGTTCATATCCCCCTTACACAATTTATTGAATGAATGCTCATTCATTTTTAATTCAAAAAAATTTTGAATATTTTTTCTTATTACTAATATAGAATATATTTGGAAATTCCGCAATGATTAAACAGGAAAAAAATATTTTTTTCTCCGAGTTCCTTCGGTTATTTCTCCTCCGTTCAGTAAAAAATAACCGGAGTGGAGGTGACTTATATAATGAAGCGTAAAGATAATCCTTCTAAAGCAGCCGTAAGCGCAGCAAGCGTTAAAGGCAATGCCGGCCCTGGCGCTGAACGTCAACACGGAATCAATAAAGTGAACAGCCAGAACAATCAGTTCAAAAGATAATCCTTCTTAATTTGAGCAGCCGTCCCTTTTCCGGGGCGGCTCTCGCTTCCTATTTCTTGAATAGGCCTTTTAAAACGAAAGCAATATTGGCCGGTCTCTCTGCAAGGCGGCGCATGAAGTATCCATACCAATCCGTACCATAAGGAACATACACCCTTACCTTATATCCTTCTTTAGCAAGTTCGAGCTGCTTTTCATTGCGGATGCCATATAACATTTGGAATTCAAATCGATCACGGGGAATTCCCTGATCTTTGACCAAGTCCCTCGTATAATCAATGATTTTGTCATCATGTGTGGCAACGGCTGTGTAATTGCCATTTTGCATATGCTTCTTGATGATTTTCTTGAAATTCTCATCCACATCTTTTTTCTCGGGAAAAGCCACTTCCCTTGGTTCTTTATAAGCCCCTTTAACAAGCCTTAGATTCGGATGGTATGCATCCAGCTCCTCAATATCCTTCTCAGTCCGATACAGATAAGCTTGGATGACAGTCCCCAATTCATTATATTCAGACTTTAGGTTTTTGAATACATCCAAAGTCGGCTGACAGCGCGGAAAATCTTCCATATCAAGCGTCACGAAAACCTGATGGGCTTTAGCTTCATCCAAGATCCTCCGCATGTTATTCATTACGACTCGTTCGGACACATCCAAGCCCATCGAGGTCAGCTTCAGGGATAACTGTGAATCGAGTTCATTTCTGCCAATCATGCGGATTGCTTCAATGCACTCATCTGCCATCTTCCCTGCTTCTTGTTCATCTTCAATGAATTCACCTAAATAATCAATAGTGACGGCAAGCCCTTTCCGGTTAAGATCTGCAATCACTTCACATGCCATATCCAAGGATTCTCCTGCCACGAAACGAGATGCCCCAAACCGCAGCCCGTATTTTTTCGCTGCCTTTGTCATGCCCTTGTTCTTTGATAAAAAAAGGAATAGATTTTTCAATATTCTTTCCACTGCATTCCCCTCCAAATCATTTTGGAAAATAGATGCACAAGATTATTTTACCATTTAATGCACTTTTCAGATATTTAGAATCAAGAATAAAAAAAATCCAGAAGGGAAAATTAAGCTCGTTTAAAGAACACTTAAGGAGGTAGCAATGATGGAACAGCAAAATTCGTTTAACAGCCAACAGCAGTCCACCGGCTTTATGAAACAGCCGCCGGAAATGGTTACGGTGAAAGATAGCTTATACTTAACCGATATGCTTGCATGGAATCTGAATGCAATTAAAAAAGCACATTTTTTTGCCACACAATGCAAGGATCCGCAAATCATTGATGCTTTAAATCGGTGCGGACTCATGCATCAACGTCATTACGATACCATATTGAAACATTTGAACCCCGACCAAAATCAGGGTCAACAACAATACCAGTAAAGGAGGGTTCTTGATGCCCAATGAAAACAAAGTCCAAAATCCAGAATCTCCCGTGGCAAAGACACCGCAAATGAATGACAGGGATTTTATAAATGATATGCTTTCAACTGAAAAGTACTTTTGCAACTCCCTTTCCGTTGCCCTGCATGAAATGAGTAACCAAGCCTTATTCCAAGACATTTTCTCCGTTGCCAAAGAAAATCAAGAGATGCAGCGCGAACTCTATAACCTTATGTTCGAAAAAGGCTGGTATAGTTTAGAAAAGGCGCAAGCTACCAGCTTAAGCCAATCGTATCAACAATTTTCCGGTTATAAAAATCAATTTCCAACTGGAACGAACATTCAATAAGCAAACATTCAGGGGAGATTCTGCTCCTTTTGTTTTTTTTGCTACAAATAAAGCCGGCCCATCGGGGGCCGGCTTTATATTTAGATATCCGTTGAAAACATATACTTCTTATAGTGATACCGAATGCTGAATATTAAGCCCATGGCCATCATGTTCCCCATTAGCGAGCTTCCTCCATAACTGACAAATGGAAGCGGAATCCCCGTTATTGGTAAAAGGCCTACAGTCATGCCGATATTTTGAAAAACGTGAAACGTCAACATGCTTATAACGCCAACACAGATATATGTATAGAAGTTATTTTTCGTGTCCATTCCCGTTTTTGTTATATGGTAAATCAATAGGAAAAACAAGGAAATAATGATACTTGATCCGATGAAGCCGAATTCTTCACCGATGATGCTGAAAATGAAATCCGAATGACTCTCAGGCAAATACACTTCCCTCGAGCCGATTCCCTTGCCTGTGGTCTGGCCGGAGCCGATGGCCAGTAAAGATTTGGTTAAGTGATATCCTTCGGAGCTGGCATAATTATATGGATCCAGCCAAGAATAGATACGGCCGAATTGATAGGATTTTACCCCTAGGTATTTTTCCAGGATTTCCGGCTTCCAAAGTACAAAGTACAGGACCGCTGAAGCGACGACAATTCCTCCCGAAACGATTGGCAGCAGGATCTTCCACGTTACCCCTGAGATGAAAATCATTCCGAGCATGATGGACATGATGACAAGCGAGGTGCCTAAATCCGGCTGTTGCATGATTAACAATAAGGGGGCACCGGTCACAAGACCGATTTTAATAAGCAGCCAGATATCCGTTTGAATCGTTTTCAGCGTGTTTTTGAGATGATGGTTTGAGATGACATTCGCTAAAGCCAGGATGAGGAAAACCTTCATGAATTCCGATGGCTGAATCGAACCGATTCCCGGAATGATGAACCAACTTTTCGCACCATTCCGGACAGGAACGATGCTTTCCGGCATAATGATCAGCAAAAAAAGCAAAAACAATCCGAAGCCATAGGCGTACCAAGATATTTTTTTCAACTGATCAGAATCCAAGGTGATGAAACCTAATACGATTCCGATTCCAACTATATACCAAAAAATTTGTTTAATTAAGAAGTTTTCAGCGTACTGTCCAGTCGTTTGGGCACTATAGATTGCTAAGCAACTTCCAACGCATAATAACAGCAATATTGTGACCAAAGAAAAATCTATTCGTGATGAAAATTTATTTTGTTCTTCCATACTTAACTCTCCCTTAAAAAGGCTCCTGCGATATATCTATAAATACACTTATTCATTATACTTTAAACAAATAAAATCACAACTATATAGAAGAATAGTTTACAGGCTTCATGGAGTTATTTCCATGAAGCCTGTATGCAGAGAGAGCTATGCATGTGATTCCTTTGATTTTCTCCGTTTCAGCAATAAGCTGACCAATCCATGGTTTGGGGAAAAGAGAAAGGCCATTCCGAATAATATGGCGGCCGACCCCACCATGCAGCCTGAAATCGAGGCATCCAAAATGGTGGCAGAATAGTAGCCGATGACGGAACTTAGCACCCCTACCCCGATACTGACCAATATCATGCTGCTTAAACGGTCTGACAGCAGGTATGCTGTTGCCGCAGGTATGATGAGCATTCCAACTACTAAAATGGAACCTACACTATCAAAAGAAGCTACAGTTGTCAGTGAGATGAGGCTCATCAATAAGTAATGGAAGAACAGTACAGGAATACCCATTGCTGCAGCAAGTGACGGATCAAAAGACACGAGTTTAAACTGTTTGAAGAAAAGGAAGATCAGTACGAGATTCAGGATGAAACAACTGCCGACTATCCAAACAGCTTTTGGTCCAGCCTCGATTCCCGCGATTGTCATCGTATTCCAGGGAGTATAGGCTATTTCGCCATATAGGACATGTTCCAGGTCAAAATCTATTTGTTGCGTATACAGGCTCACGAGTACGATCCCCGTTGCAAAAAGGGAAGTGAATACAATCCCGATCGCTGCGTCGGATTGAACGCCCGACGATTGGAAAAGCTGGATCAAGAATACGGTAAGCAATCCGAGCGCAGCAGCCCCTATCAGCATTGGAACGGAATCACGGGTTCCGGTTATTAAAAATGCCAATACGATTCCCGGCAAAACGGAATGACTGATTGCATCTCCAATCAACGTCATTTTCCTGACTATCAAAAAACACCCTAATACACTGCAAGAACCCGCCACTAATGCTCCGACTAAGATAATCCAAAAATCATTCATGATGTGTGGCTCCCTTTCCTTCTATCCTGTTCGAGAGAATATTTCTTTTTCGTCGAAACCCTTCTCCATACAGATGAAAGCACTCCGCGTTTAGGTGCAAAAAGCATGGAAAAGAAAAACCATACCGTCGCGGATAAGACAATTAACGGTCCTGTTGGCAAATCATTGACCGATGTACTGATCAACGTACCAGACACACCGCTCAACATTCCGAATATACCAGACAGGATGACCATGATATGCAGGCGCTCCGTCCAATATCTCGCGGATACCGCAGGCGTTATCAGTAAAGATGCCATCAATACGACGCCTACAGCCTGGATACCGATCACTACAGCTGCCACTATCAGCATCATGATGAAATAATCCAGAAAAACAACTGGTAATCCCATCCCCTTAGCAAACCCAGGGTCAAAGGAAAGTAATTTGAATTCTTTAAAAAATACGGTACAAGTGAATATGAGAATAAAAGAAACCGTCATCATCATATACACATCGGACATGACCATTGACGCCGTCTGCCCGAATAAAAACGTATCCAATCCACTCTGGTTTCCATACTCGCTCTGCTGGATCTGCGTAAGCATGACAATTCCGAAGCCAAAGAAGGAAGATAAGACGATTCCCAATGCCGCATCCTGCTTGATCTTACTGTATCTCGTAAGCACACTGATCAAGAAGACAGCCACTAAGCCAGCCAGTGCGGCACCTATTAGAAAGTAGGAAGTGGATTTCACTCCAGTTAACATAAAGGCCACACAGATACCGGGTAATGCTGCATGTGCGAGCGTGTCACCAAGCAAAGACTGCTTTCTGAGGTAGGCAAAGCTGCCGATGACCCCGCTGCTTAATCCGAGAAACATCGTGCCAAGCAATATCCACCTTGTATTTGGATCAGTAATAATATCCAGTATGTTCATCGTGTACACCTCATTTTAATAAAAGGCCGGATTTTGTGTCTGATAGTATCGCTAGGCGGCCTCCATATGTTTCCTGTAAGTATTCGGGAATGAACACTTCCTCTGTCGGACCTATTTTCATCACCTTTTTATTCAATAACATCGTCCAGTCGAAATATTCCTTCACGGTGGATAGATCATGGTGCACAACCAGGACGGTTTTGCCTTTTTCCTTCAATTCCATAAGCAATTGTATGATTGCTTTCTCCGTTGCGGCATCCACCCCTACGAACGGTTCATCCATAAAATAAATATCCGCTTCCTGTGCCAATGCGCGGGCCAGGAATATCCGTTGCTGCTGCCCGCCTGATAGCTGGCTGATCTGGCGGTTAGCATATTCAGCCATCCCCACCTTTTCCAGGCACTCCATCCCCTTCTGCCTTTCGGACTTCCCTGGCCGCTTCAGCCATCCGAGATGACCATATCTGCCCATCATCACGACATCGAGTGCGTTGGTCGGAAAATCCCAATCCACTGACTCCCGCTGTGGTACATAACCGATACTCTTCCTCATCGATTTATAAGTAGATCCTTTTATTGTGATTTGCCCCGATATTTTTGGAATCAATTCGAGTATTCCCTTTATCAAAGTGGACTTCCCTGCTCCATTGGGGCCTATGATACCAATTAAATTTCCTTCCGGCACCTCAAACGAGACATCTTCGACAACCGGCTTCTTATGATAAGCAATCGTTAAATTTTCGACCTTCAAAGCTGCTTGATTCATAGTTTCTCCCCCTTATTTCAATGCACGGACGATGGTGTCTGTATTATGACGGACCATTCCGATATACGTTCCTTCTTCCGTCCCTTTTTCACCCATTGCATCCGAGAACAATTCCCCGCCGATTTCCACTTTGTGACCCTGCTTACCTGCCCCTTGAATGACAGCCTCGATAGCCTTCCTTGGTACGCTTGACTCAATGAAAATCGCTTTTATTTTGTTCTCCACAAGATAATTACGCATATCCGTCACATCTTTTGATCCATATTCCGATAAAGTATTGATCCCTTGGAGCCCTCTTACATCCAGGCCATATGACTGCCCGTAGTATCCAAAAGCATCATGTGCTGTAACGAGAACCCGTTGATCTTCCGGTACTTTATTAATTTCCTCTTGAACATATTTATCAAGTTCCTCCAATTGCAGGACGTACTCCTCATAATTTTCACGATACTCTGCTTCATGTTCCCGATCATTGGCAATCAATTCTTTCTTAACTGCCTCCGCCGCAACGATCCAAAGCTTTACATCAAACCATACGTGGGGATCATGGTCCGTTGCACTCACTTTACGAAGCTGGTTCTCCTTAAAGTCCTCCGTTACGGCAATCGTCGGTTTATCCTTACTCATCATTTCAAATATATCCGTCATTTTCCCTTCAAGATGCAATCCGTTATAAAAAATCATATCAGCCGAATCCAGTGTCTTAACATCACCCTGTGTCGCTTTATATAGATGGGGGTCGACTCCCGGTCCCATTAAACTGGTGACCTCGACATGTTTACCGCCGATATTCTCAACCAAATCCCCAATCATTCCCGTTGTTGTAACGACATTTAGCTTGCCATTGCCTTTATCCCTATCGGCTGTATCATTACCGCACCCCGTTAAAATCAGCAATGCAGCAAGCACACCCCCAATAGATTTTAGAAAACCCATCCATATTCCCTCCTCTTTTTCATTTCCCTAAAAATGTTTGCCGAACGCAAAATTAAGTGTAAATTTTTTTACATTGTCGTAAATGCTAAAAAGTTTCCTCTACACAACTTATTTTATACTATACACAAATATACAAAAAAAGTGCAACTATTTTTTAAACATTTCAAAAAGGCGAATGACTTTTACACACAATAAAAACTGTCAGGAATCTCACTAGGGAGCTCCCTGACAGCCAGTCATTCCGTACATGAAACGTAACGATGAAGTTATATTTATATTGTGGAGTTTTAATGGTGAATATAAAATAGGGGAGCTATTTCTGGACGACATGAAATTCACGAGTAAACGTGGTTTCCTCGCGTAATACCGCGGAATTCTTGACTGGCATTGCCACTCATTTTTCCTGTTTCAATGAAATTGCCAAGTACGCAAATCCCAATTCGATTCCGCAAAGCACAACCAGGGTGATTAAAGTTTGGAACATCATGATTTCCTCCTCCTCTAAGACTTAAACAAATCTTAAAGGATGAAACCAATACCAGAACAAGACCTTATTTGAAGAAATCTTCAGCAGTCCCACACTGTTCCCTTGCCCTGAAATGGGTTTCATACTGTACAATAAAAAAAAAGAAAAAACGGTGATACCATGACAAATATTAAAGAAATAGCTCAATGTGCTGGTGTATCTGTCTCAACAGTGTCTCGTGTATTGAATGATCATCCATATGTAAGCCCCGATAAAAGAAAGAGCGTCTTAGAAGCGATCAATCGTTTGAATTATACGAGAAACATCAACGCCATTCATCTTTCAAAAGGCAAGACCAATCTTATCGGCATCATCATCCCCTTCAACAATCACCCATATTACGGGGCAATCGTTAACGGAATCACTAAACAGGCAAATGCAATCGGCTGTCATATCGTCATCTTTCAAACAAATTATGATAGAGAGAAAGAAATCCAGGCTTTTAATATGCTGCAAATGAAGCAGCTCGATGGCATTATCGTTTGTTCAAGGATTTCAGAAATGAAAATCCTCTTGGAATATCAAAAATACGGACCGATTATTTTATGTGAAGATACAGCTCAGGCTGAATTCTCATCCATCAGCATTGATCATTATGCAGCTTTCTCCTGTGCCCTTGAGTACGTGATCGCTAAAGGATATAAGAAAATCGGATACAGCCTCGGCCGTAAAAAAAGCAGAAATAGTTCCCACCGCACAAAAGCCTTTAACGATATCATGAGTAAACATCAACTTATAAACAATAAAGAATGGCTGTTTGAAGGCAGTTATCACATCAAAGACGGTGAACAATTGTTTCAGGAATGGAATTCGATGATGGATAAACCTGAAGCCATCATCATCACGAATGATGACACGGCGGCAGGATTCATTCTTACCGCTAAGAAATCGGGTATAAGGGTACCGGAAGATGTGGCCATTCTCGGCTTCAATAATGATAGCCTTGGCGAAATGCTCGACATCACGACCATTTCCTTACCGCTGGAATGGATTGGGAAAATGGCAGTGGACCTATTTGAGAATCCTGGAGAGGTCAAACATGTAAAACTGGACTACGCCCTAATAAAAAGGAAAACCGTTTAGTTATCAGGATGCTTTATTTTAGTATATCGTCACTTGAATTCTTCCTTACTGCCATCATTCAACTAGGAAAAAATAACCACATAAAATAATCATTGCGATATCCCAGAAGTTATTTTATAATTTTGATATAGTAAAGTTTACTCAATTACTAGCAATCTATTAACGATTGCATGAATTTCATGAGTACAATCGTCCGACGTCACCTATTAAACTGACGCAAACGATTTTAGAAAATTGAATACTTCCTCATTTACCGATGAGTTAGAGGCTGCAGCTTATAAAAGTAAAACGGACGAGATTCTGGAAAATTAAAGACTCCGTTTGAAAGGATAAGTTGCCGAAGTTAGGGTATATTCCATGTATATTCTTGCTGGCGGTGTAACCGAACAGGAACACCACTGTCACGTTTTTTCAAAAAAGCGTGGGGAGCTATCTTCGGAAGGATAAACGGGTTTATTATAAACAGCCGTCGATCTTTTTCGACTGCTGTTTTTTTATTTTTCGTTCCCTTCCAATAAAAAGGAGTGTAACATCAATTGTCAAATTCACAATCACCATCAAGCCCTACTGAACTGAAAAGGAGCCTGAAAGCGCGTCATTTAATGATGATTTCATTAGGTGGAACGATTGGAACAGGTTTATTTTTAGCTAGTGGCGGGGCCATTCATTCAGCCGGACCCGGCGGTGCCTTGGTGGCATACGCAATCATCGGCATCATGGTTTATTACTTAATGACAAGTCTTGCAGAAATGGCAGCGTTCATGCCAGTGGCCGGTTCGTTCCGTGTCTATGCATCCAAATTCGTCGATCCGTCTTTCGGTTTTGCGATTGGTTGGAACTACTGGTATAACTGGGCAATCACCATTGCTGCCGAATTGGCAGCCGTTGTCTTAATTATGAAGTTCTGGTTCCCGGATAGCCCTTCAATTATCTGGAGTGCCATTGCGTTAATCATTATGTTTCTTATCAATTACATGTCAGTTAAAGGTTTCGGGGAAACAGAATTCTGGTTTGCCATGATCAAGGTCGTGACAGTCGTCATATTCTTGATCACGGGTGTTCTGATCATTCTCGGAATCATGGGTGGCAAAGACCCAATCGGTTTTTCCAATTTCACAATGGGCGAAGGTCCCTTTAACGGAGGATTCTTCACGATTCTAGGCGTATTCATGGCTGCCGGCTTTTCATTCCAAGGTACGGAATTGCTTGGAGTGACTGCAGGTGAAAGTGAGGATCCAGAAAAAAATATCCCAAAAGCGATCAGATCCGTTTTCTGGCGTATCATCTTATTCTATATCTTAGCCATTTTTGTAATTGGCATGATCATTCCGTTTACCGATTCACGTTTATTGAGTGAAGATGTTGCCGTAAGTCCATTTACGCTTGTATTTGAAAGGGCCGGCCTTGCATTTGCTGCATCCATCATGAACGCGATTATTTTATCATCCGTACTCTCAGCCGGTAACTCTGGCATGTACGCTTCAACCCGTATGCTATGGGACTTGGCACGTGATGGTAAAGCACCGAAATTCCTAGGCAAGTTAGATAAAAGAGGAGTACCCGTGAATGCCCTTATCGTGACTTCTTTAGTTGGCTGCGTTGCATTCTTAGCTTCGTTTTTCGGTGATGGCGTCGTTTATATCTGGTTATTGAACGCTTCAGGCATGGCGGGATTCGTCACCTGGGTAGGGATTGCGATTGCCCATTATCGGTTCCGCAAAGCCTACGCAGCTCAAGGCCTTGATATGAATGCTTTACCATTCCGGGCAAAAGGCTTCCCATTCGGGCCTATATTCGCACTTGTCCTTTGTATTATCATTATTATCGGACAAGGCTATCAAGCTTTCAGCAGCGATGGGATCGACTGGAATTCAATGTTCGTTTCCTACATTGGCTTGATTCTATTTTTCGTCTTATGGTTCGGCTATAAAATTAAGCACAAAACGAAAATCATTCCCCTAGAGGAATGTGACCTTAAATCAAAATAATACGCAAAGGACCTGTTCTTCCTAATCGAAGAAGAACAGGTCCTTTTTTCATTTCAATTGATAAACACGGCATTCATATGGTTGCAGGGGTTTGCTGGAGATTCCTTCTTCCTCCTGATCATAATTGCCGATCAGCTTTGTGGCAGAATATGCATGCAGCTCTTCAGGCAAAGTATAGGAGGCCTGCTCTTCTTTAAAGTTGCATAGCACTAACAGCTTTTCTTCTTCCAACGATCTCGTGTAGGCAAATATTCGTTCATCATCCGGGAACAGCAGTTCAAAACGGCCATAAACGACGATATCATGTTCCTTGCGTAATTGGATAAGCTTTTTATAAAAATGAAAAATGGAATTGTGATCATTGTAGGCCTTTTCTGCATTAATCTCGGGGAAATTGGGATTAACCTTAATCCAAGGAGTCCCTTGCGTGAATCCTGCGTTCCGGGAGTCATTCCACTGAATCGGTGTTCTCGCATTATCTCGGCTGCGGGCGTGAATGGCTGACATCATCCGCTCTTTTGACCAGCCATGAGAATTGACTAGTTCGTCATATGAATTCAATGTTTCGATATCCCGGTATTCATCGATGCTTTCAAATGCAACATTGGTCATGCCCAGCTCTTCCCCTTGATATATATAAGGTGTACCCTGAAGCATATGAAGACAAGCAGCAAGCATCTTAGCGCTTTCAATACGATACTTTCCATCATTACCAAACCTTGAGACAACCCGGGGCTGATCATGGTTGTTCCAGTATAAACTGTTCCAGCCATCCCCCTCCAAACCAGTCTGCCACTTGGAAAGAATTCGCTTTAAATCGGTAAGCTTCCACTTATCATTACTCCACTTTCCTTCAGGCCCTCTCCCCAAATCCATATGTTCGAATTGAAAGACCATATGTAGCTCACCACGATCTCTACCTGTGAACAATTGTGCGTCCTCCGGTGTGACTCCTGGCATCTCCCCAACCGTAATCACGTCGTACCCAGAAAGCGCCCGTTGATTGATTTCCTGTAAAAACTCATGTATGCGCGGGCCATTCAGGAAAAATGGGCTTCCGTCACCAAACTGCTTCTCATGGCGAACGGCTCCATCTGTATAGCTTTGATCTTTTGAAAGGAAGTTGATGACATCCATCCGGAAGCCATCGACACCCTTATCCAGCCACCATGTCATGATACTGTAGATTTCTTCACGGAGCTTAGGGTTCTCCCAGTTTAAATCCGGTTGTTTCCTGCTGAATAAATGTAAATAATATTCATCGGTTCCTTCATCATATTCCCATGCTGAACCTTTAAAAATGGACTCCCAATTATTTGGCTCTTTCCCATTCCTGCCAGGTTTCCAAATATAATAATCACGTTTCGGATTATCTTTTGAGGATCGCGATTCCTCGAACCACGGATGTTCATCTGAAGAATGGTTGACCACCAGGTCCATCATGATCTTCATTCCACGTTCATGAACTGCCTTCAACAACCTATCGAAGTCAGCCATTGTCCCGAATTCAGTCATGATTGATTTATAATCACTGATATCGTACCCATTATCATCATTGGGAGATTGATAAACTGGGGATAGCCATATCACGTTCACACCCAGTTCTTGTAAATAATCGAGTTTCATCAATATCCCGTTTATATCCCCTATCCCATCACCATCACTATCCATAAAACTCCTTGGATACACTTGATACACAACTGCCTCTTTCCACCATGCTTTGTCCATGCTTTTCCCCCTTTTTAGCCGCATTGACACAATCATTACACCAATACCCTATTATAAAGGGGGAAACTCCAGAATATTCTACTTTTATTCAGCTATTCCCGTTTGAATCATTTCAATATCCAGATCGACCTCGATTGGAATATCGGGATATGCCTCCTCCCAATGTTTTTGATTGAAATTTCTTGTTTTACTTTTAGCGTGATCACCGAGTGCAAGCGGATCTATATTGTTCTCCTGAAACATGGTTACCATCTCATTTAATTTTTTACCAATGATCCGCTCGGCCCTGGCCTCTATTCTATTCAGGTCGACCGCTTTGCCCAAGTCATAGCCTTGGACCTCTAGCAGACTCGCTTTCATTTTCACTCCAATCCTGACCTTGGGGTCTTGATTGGCATTCGAAATATGATAATGGACACGTGACTCCACGTTATTGATATCGGTAAAGTCATTTTCCTTCCATTTAATTTCATAACTCCCCAGCTTAAAGTTTTCACTAAGGACTTTATATAAAAAGCCGTCTTCATAAGGGATATATTTACCGATATAACGATCCTTTTTAAACAAGGCGATCCCTCTCACCCGTATTTGGTCTCCTGTTGTTTCCAATAAAGGCATGACCGGATCGATTCCTTTACCATGATACGCATATAAATACCTGTGAAGATCTACATCAGGCAAATTAGTCCTTATATTCTGTTCGATCAGCTCTTTCACTTGAACTCCTGGAGTTTTAATCAACTTCGGCTCCATTTTAACTACATCCTCCGCTTTGCCATGAACGACCGCTAAATACAAATCCCTTCCCACCATTGGGTCACGCCTATATGTATCGACATAATCATTCAACCCCTTACTTGCCAATTCTTCACCATATAGAATGACTGACAGTCTCCCGCCGACAATCGGGTATGGTGTTTTTGCATTTTCTTGCTGGCGGGCCGCCTTTATATCATGGGAGTTCGCTTCATATACTTCTTTACCCAGATCTGCTTCCTCCCCAGGCTGAGGAACACTGACAACGACCGTACCTTTGATTCTTTTCTCTTCAGCATCATCATAACCTACGACTTCAGCAATTAATATATCTTCTAATATTTGCTTTTCCACGCCGCACGCCGTCATCAAAAAGCCTGCTAATAGTATCAAGAGTAGTTTGATTTTCATGATTTATGCCCCCTGACTTTATAGACGATCGACTGCCATAGGAATAGGAGTGGAAGATACAAATAAACGATATAGAAACCAATTTGCGAACTGATCGTGTTAAATTTATCGATTCTATAGCGGTTATCCAAAAAAATGCAGGAAACTAAGATGATGATAAGAATGAAAACCAACATCTTTTTCTGTCTTAACCCAAATACTCTTTTTGCTGTCCTGCTTGCTGCCCAAACCCCTATGCAAACATTCGGCAGCACCATGAACAACCAAACGGAAATCCCTATGTATTCGAACCTTTCAATGAATGGAAGGTCTACGATTTTCCATAACGTCAAAGTTGCCCAAATTACATCTTTCAGCTGATCTTGATGATAGTAGGCTAATGAAACAACAATCGATACTAAATAAATCGACATAGTAAACAACGCCCCTAAGTGGGCCCACTTTTGAGATTTTTCACGATTTTTAATGAAAGGATAATAAATGAGGAGCAATTCAAAGCCAAGGTAATTCAGGGTCATTTTCTTACAGGCCTTCATGATTGCCAAAAAGGAATGATCAAGAAAAGGACCCAAATTTTCAAAGTGGGCAAACTTCAATGGGAAATAATTCAAAAGGAATAATGGCGATCCGATAATAAGCCCGATTATGCAAAAACCGGTAATGACCCTGAAACCTCCCTCCACAAAACTATACACGAGCATAAGAATGATGGTTGTTAGCATCAGGACATTGACACCAGGGAACATCCAAACCTGAATGACTTCTAAATAAGTCCTGATAAGAATGATGGAGATCATTATAAAGTAGAGGATGAATAAAATATTGAAAGCATTTCCGACCCATTTACCAAACAAATCCTTGTGGATGGCGACCAAGTCAATTGTTTGGGGACCCCTGCCTAAAAGCTTGAAACACATCCAAAGCAGAACATTTATGATCAACCCTGATATGAGGACCGATATCCATGCGTCTTGGCCAGCCTCTTTCGCTATGATCCGTTCAAACCCCAATATCCCTACTCCAATCTGCATGCCCGGCATCAGAAAAAAAACAAAAAATGGAGATATTTGTTTAGTTTCATTTGGTTTGACTTCCATACCTTCTCACCGCTTTCTATACCTTATTCATCGATATCATTATGGGAGTTTACCGTTTCCGCCTCCTTCCTTATCCTTATTGGATTTTCCGTCCGCAGAAACTGCGGGCGTTTTTTCTGTTTTGAAAAAGGGAGGCGAATCAGACTATCTTTAAAGTCATGAATTCTTAAGGGGTAAAGCGGGTCTAAATATGGACTGCCAAGCGAAGTCAATTTCAATAAATGACTTAAGATGAAGGCACTGCATAACGCTATTCCAAACAGCCCGTATAACTGGGCTGCAATTAGAAAGGGGAAGCGGATAAGACGAATCGTATTGCTGATTTGATAAATCGGCACCGTAAATGAAGCCAAGGCAGCCAAAGCGACAAGCATCAACAAGACATTACTGACAAATCCCGCTTCCACAGCGGCTGTACCGATGACTATACCGCCAACAATGCCGATGGTAGAGCCAACCTTAGCAGGCAGCCTGACCGCCGCTTCCCTCAGCAATTCGATCGTCCCTTCCAGCACGATCGCTTCCAAGATCGGCGGAAAAGGGATCACTCCCCTGGATGATATTAAGATTGGCAGCAAATCCGTTGGAATCACTTGATAATGATAGGTTAAAACGGCCACATACAGAGGTGAAGACAAAACGGAAAACAGCACTGCGAAAAGCCGAATCAAACGGAATGAAGTACCGAGATTCCAAATTTGAAAATAATCTTCAAATGATGAGAAGAATGAAATGATGGTATTTGGACCAACCAATGCATGAGGAGACCCATCCAGCATGATTCCTATTTTCCCTTCCGATAATACACTGGCCAGATGATCAGGCCGCTCCGTGTCAATCAATTGCGGAAACATCGAATTCCGATTATCCGTGATCATCTGGCTTACAAACGAAATATCGACGATTGTATCATATTCTATATCTTCAATTCTCTGCATGACTGTCTTAATGATCTTTTGATTTACCACCCCATCTATGTAGAGTACCGCTATCCTTGTTTGCGAGATGCTCCCGACCCGAAATTCCTTGGACTGCAATTCAGGAGTGGGCAACCGGTTACGGATCAGATTCAAATTAGAATCAAGCGATTCAACAAAGGCCTCCTTGGACCCAACGACGGTATATTCCGACTCGGGTGTGGAAATTTGCCTTTTCACACTGTGAATACATGGAATGAGCAAACATATTTCATCATCTTGCTTGTATTGGATCATGATCGATCCTGCCAAAACCAACCTTTGAATGTCTTTTAGATCAGCAGTCAATTTCATATCTTCCATCGGAATATCGCCTTTTAGTTGCTTAAGATCCTTCTTTGGTTGATTCGACATGACTGCCAATACTTGTTCATGAAGCTGTTGTGCACTAACCAGTGAATTGAAGTAGGAGATGATATAGCCATCATCATTCGGGAATTGGAAGGTAAGAAAATCATCAGATGCCTTAAATTTTTTAAGGAGTTCCTGAAAATCCTTGGAAGTAACCTGAAAGGATGCTTCATCCATTTTCTCCCTGCCCTTAAAAAACCTCACCATCCCACCCCCATTACCTTTCAAAAGTTTTTTAGTTCATTCGATTATTGTAACCACCCTATTTAAAGTTAGTCATGATCCACCGATATCCTTAAAATAGGAAAAGACCTATCCGGAATCCACCGGATAAGTCTTTAATTCAATAATAACCAATTACCTTTGACTTGGAAAAATCCGTGTTACAAGTTCACGGAACTCTTCAGCGAATCCTGCAACGGGTTTTCCATTCTCGATATCATTCGCATACCCTTCCATTCTTTGAACAAAATCCGGGTTTGCCGATACATAAACTTGGTCTACTGATGGATCGGCCCCCCTTACTGTATCAGCAACCCTTTCTTTAAGGTCATTCGAGATATCCTTATCCCCGCCATCTTTTAATACTGCCCCTACATAAGCATTATTTTCAGTCACGATGACACTCGCATTACTTACTTCCTTCATGGCTTCAACTCGATTTGAGATATCATCGGAGACTCTCATACCGTTAATACCATTATTATTATTAGCATTATTTTCATCATTAACATTTTGCCTTGTGTCGCTTACATTCATCGGATTATCTAAATTATCCTGATGGGAACGATTCAGGCCAAGATTTTCACTGGCTCCTTCGTTATCATTAGTCGCACAACCTGTAATCACTAAAGCCATCATCGCACTTGATACTATCGCTTTATAATTCATATTCTTCACTCCTCAAAAATCATTTAACATTACTATTTGCGAGGAGTGGATAGATTATTCAGAAGAAGTTACCTTCAAGCCGATTATTCCCACCAAAATGAAACCGACGAATACCAAACGCATCGCATCCTTAGGCTCGTTAAATACGATGATGCCTACCAGAACAGCTCCAAGAGCCCCTATTCCTGTCCAAATTGCATACGCTGTCCCCATAGGCAGCGTTTTTATAGCCGATGACAAAAAGTAAAAACTAATAACCATGCCAGCAATCGTAATGATAGAAGGTAATAATTTCGTAAAACCCTCGGTATACTTTAAACTTGTCGCCCATACCACTTCAAATAATCCTGCAATCACCAATTGAACCCATGCCATCTATTTTCCCTCCAATTACAAAAAAAGCCCGAAAGGTCATAAATCATAACCTCCCGGGCTTTTTTCCCTCCGTGTACGCAGGTTTCTGCGCGTTTCTCTTGGACCATTCCGGTAAAATTCAGCCGAGGAACCCTAGAAACTTATTATTTCCATACTATATCATGTACATTTCAAATCGGTCAAACACTTATGCATCGCTTCGGTTTCTAAGCTTCCACTTGTCACCTTTAATTGAAAACCAAATATTTTTAAAGGGTTCAGGTATTTCTTTAGCCGCCTCAACCGTATATTGCACGGCCTCTTTTTTATATTGGACATCTTCAGTGATTTCTTGCTGTGTCATGGCGAGTTGGTCCGTCTCCGATTTAATCTGGTCCGTTTTGGCCTGGATGCGTGTAACGGTTTCAGTCACATTTTCAATTGTGGGTTTGGAATCCTTAAATGTTTTAAAAGCAAAAAACGCTAAATAGATAATCGCTCCGATAAAGAGGGCAAGACTAATATATACAATGACCACCTAGATTCCTCCTTTTATTTTACCTTTACTATACCCGTAATAATTGAGCAGAAAACGAATCCCTATGTATTTTCTTTTATGCCTGGTCATATTATTGAAAGAAAAAGGAGGAATGAAAATGAATCAAATGCCTCTGCTTAAAGCCTGTTTTAAAGCTGGAATCCACTTTATCAGACATATGACCATACAGCAGGCTGCCACTATTGCAGGAATCATTTTTTTAATCATTCATCCAGAAATATTCAGTCCCCTTTGGCTTACACTGGCAACATCCGTCTTGATTCTGCTCCTGCTTTGAAGATTGTAAGTAGCCTCCCGCACACTGGTTGAGTTATGGATTTCTTCGCTGACACCCACATCAGGAAAACACCGAGGGTATGCGCAACATTCAGAAGTACATACGGAACCAAGCAGGCAACAGGCCGGCGCGTTGGATTTCACCCTTACTGCTAAGTGATTTCAATTCCTTCATAACAGTGATCTATAAAGTTTAATCAAACGATTGATTAAAAAGGAATTTGACTTGAACCCCCTTGCGACAGAAGAACTTCCCTCCCCCTTCATAAATTGTTTACACTACATTTGCCATTTTATCAAACGGAAAGTTATTAGAAAATTACAGAATTTGTGTATAATTAGGCTATATTCATTAACTCTTAAGGAGGAATCATAGTCATGGATACTCTTATTCAACAGTTCAGAAATTTGCCCACCACGGCGATTTCTGATGCAATGGACGGGTTGAGCAATCTGGAACCGGCGATTAAACCCTTAAAGGAAGAGTTTCGTCTGGCCGGACGAGCTTTGACCGTACAGATGCCAGTCGGTGATAATTCAGCCGTGTTAAAAGCAATTGGTGAAGCAAAGCCTGGGGATATAATTGTCGTTGACAGCAAGGGTGATACATACCGGGCTATAGCAGGAGACTTTGTCGTCGGCATGATGCAGACCATGGAAGTTGGCGGTCTCGTTATCGATGGAGTCATTCGCGATCTTGAAGCGATTAAAGAATTGAATTTCCCTGTTTTCAGCAAAGGGACGACGGTTGCCTCAAGCGGCAAGGCAGGTGTAGGCCAAACAAATATCCCCATTTCCTGTGGAGGTGTCAACGTACTTCCAGGTGACATCATCATAGGTGACATGGATGGAGTCGTGGTCGTGCCACAAGCCAAGGGTGAAGCAATCCTGAATAAAGCGAAGGATAAAATCATGAAGGATGAACAGCGTGCTGAAAAATATGCAGGGAAGCCTGATGAAATTAGAAAGTATATTGCCATGATGACCAATAAAGAATGACACATATAAAAAACAGGCAGGAAGCGATGGCTTCCTGCCTGTTTTTTCATTAGCCTTATTTATCGGTCTTATCTTCCTTAGAAGCCTCTTCATCATATGTGTAATCATAATCAGCAGGGTCTATCGGTTTAAAACCATTTGGAGTATAGAAACGGAGTAAGTCACCGTTCACTACTTGGTCTGATAAATTGAGCATCGTTTCAGCTCTCTTTTTATAATTGAGGATGGCATCATTTTCCTCCACCAATTCCCCTGTATCCGTGTCGTAGTATTTCCCTTTAATTGAAGTGACATCA
Organism: Peribacillus sp. NPDC055009; assembly: GCF_053608705.1. Lineage (NCBI taxonomy): Bacteria > Bacillati > Bacillota > Bacilli > Caryophanales > Bacillaceae > Peribacillus > Peribacillus sp. NPDC055009. The sequence goes on from NZ_JBSGVZ010000002.1 coordinate 189,796, forward strand.
GGTGTTACAAAATCACCATTCCTGAAAGGTACCACTTCATTATGATCTTTTGACAATAAATCCGAACCGAATTGTACATAATCTTTAGATTCGATTCCTAACAGATGCAATAAAGTCGGGAGAAGGTCAATCTGTCCTCCGTACTGGTGCATATCCCCGCCTTCAACACCTGGAACATGAATCAATAAAGGTACACGTTGCAATTGGGCATTCTCAAATGCGCCAACATCCTCGCCAAGCACTTTTGACATGGCTTCTTTATGGTTTTCGGAAATACCATAGTGATCACCATACATAACGATTACCGAGTTATCATATAGACCAGATTCCTTCAGATAATCGAAAAACTCTTTAAGCGCCTCATCGGCATAGCGTGCAGTTTGGAAGTAACTATCAACGGAAGCATCGCCTGTCGTATGCTTACCGATAGTTGCTTTTTCCTGGTCCATGGCATATGGGAAATGATGAGATACCGTTATGAATTTTGTATAGAAAGGCTGTTTAAGCGTTTCTAACATTGGAATCGATTCCTTGAAGAAGGGCTTATCCATTAATCCATAACTTAGTACTTCCTCTTTATTTTCCATATTATAATGGTTAGCATCAAAGAACTGGTTAAAACCAAGAGACTTATACATATTATCCCGGTTCCAGAAAGATTTGTAATTACCATGGAACACAGCAGATGTGTATCCTTGTTGTCCTAAAATAGCTGGTGCCGCTTGATACGTATTTTGGGAACGGTTTGTGAATGCTGCCCCTTGTGGTAAACCGAACAGGGAATTTTCAAGCATGAATTCAGCATCCGCCGTTTTACCTTGGCCTACTTGATGGAAGAAATTATCAAAGTGCATGAAATCTGACTTATCTGCTGCAAGTGAGTTCAAAAATGGAGTTACTTCTTCCCCATTCAACTTATAATCAATCAGGAAATTCTGCATTGATTCCAAATGCAGGTAGATGACGTTCTTACCTTTGGCTGCACCAAAATACTCAGGGTTCGGTTCAGCACTTGTTGCTTTCGTATAGTTGACGACTTCTGCGATATCCGTGCTGTTAGCAGTCGCACGCTGAGCGTATGTTTTAGTGTTCTGAACGGCATCATAAACCGTGTAGTTGAACATGCCCAAATATTTGACGATATAGTTTCGGTCGAATGTTCTTGATAATAATTGCGGGCGATCCTTTTCAGCAAGTCCTAAATTGATCGCGAAAATTGCAAGTCCCGCTAGGTAAACCATTCCGACTGTACGGCGTTTGACTTTGAAGTCTTCCACTTTAAAGTCTTTGAATCTGTACAATACGATCAAAAGAACCGTATCAAGGAAATAAAATACATCATGACCTTTAAATAATTCTAAAATACTCGGTCCTAAATCCCCGGCATTTTGTACTTGCGTCAGGGTTGGCAATGTAATGAAATCGGTAAATGACCGGTAGTATACAATATTGAAGAATAACCATAGGGACATCAATAGATTCAACCTGATGATCCATTTAAACGATTTTCTGCCTCTAGCCAATAGTGCCAAGCCAAAGAATAATATGGCTGAACTAATCGGGTTTATGAACAGCAAGAACTGTTGCAGTCCATTCTCAAGACCTAAGTTAAATTCAATTCGATATCCAATATAAGTTTTTATCCAAAACAAGACTACCGCAATAAAGAAAAAGCCTAGTATGTTATCTGCAAATAAATGCCGGCTTTTTTTAAGAAAATTATTCATGCTTTCACCTCTATTAATCTAGTGGTTTATTTATATAAATTTTTACAAACTTACAAAAGACGGAAAAACGGAAACCTTATAATAGCATTCTTTCACTTGGATAGTCAAGATTGTGAAAACCACCTTTTGTCACATCCATAACTCTAAATCCAGAACACTTCTTTAGCTTATGAACAAGCCTTTGAAAAAATACAGAGGTTCGCCCGTCTCGAATGTTCAGCGCACCTATAACAAATATATAGGAACTCCATGTCTTAATCCAATAAATATTACCGTAACTTTTTGGGGTGACTGCGGATGACAGTCACTGTTTTAGTTTCACGTCCTTGAACCTTTTCCATTATAAACGACTCTTTATAAAAAAACCAGTACATTACAAAATATGTAAGGATATAAATCTTCAATTATTGAAAAATACCTGTAATTCCGAGGATTCCTTTCCCGATAATTCGACAGTTGAAACTGGATTGCCGAATACATGGATGGCATCTCTCCTCCGCACTTTTGTTACCCCATTCAAAACCCAAGCGTGCAAAAGTTTGACTCATTCATAATTGCATCCAAAATCCCATAAAATAACAAATGGATTTCGTGTAATATCGACATCATTCCCTCCGGCTTCTTTATTAGCTTTTTTCAAAAATATTTCCTGAAAATCCTGATCATATTAGTTTTATATTTTCACTTTCAGGATAATTTTTATCATCCATAAAAGATTTGATTTACCAAAATTAACTTAAATTACAATTTATAAAACTCCTCTTGGAAACGGAAAGCTTCAAGTATCCATGGATTTGACATTATAATAGGAAGAAACTGAATTTTTTCATATCGGCTGCAGGGTCACATTCCTTCGATTTCAGCCTATATAAGCTATAAAAAGCAACTGGTGTGAATATACCTTGTCCTTTTCCCATTTCCCCTTAATTTGGTCGTGGGGGACCTTATAAGCTTACCTGTGTTTCTCAACTTTATATGTGAATTCTTTTGTCCCCTTTGTTAGTATATTGGTTTCATCGAGCTTTATTATAAAAAAAAAAAAATCCTGCCCTCGATCGAGGACAGGATTTTCTTTAATCATATTTATATTACTTAACGCCTTCTGAAACTTCTTTAACCATAGCGTTAACAGATTCTAAACCGCCGCCTGATAAGTACCAGTAGTTAGGGTCTAGATAAATGATGTTACCTTCTTTAAATGCCTTTGTATTTTTTACGATGTCATTTTCAATCGTTTCTTTCGCTGCAGCACCATCACCGGCAACAGCATCTCTATCTACAACGAATAGGTAGTCAGGATTCTTTTCAGCAATATATTCGAAAGAAATACTTTGACCGTGTGTCGATACTTCCAATTTATCATCTACTGCAGGTACTCCGAATACATCATGGATGATTCCAAATCTTGAATCCGGTCCGTAAGCACTTACTTTTCCGCCGCTAGAAAGAACGATTAAACCAGTTTTGTCAGTTGGAGCTTTTTCCTTCAAAGCATTAATGTTTTCTTCAACACTTGCCAATTCTTTAGCTGCTTCGTCTTTTTTATCGAAGATTTTACCTAAAAGTGTTACGTTTTCTTCAAAGGATTCCATATACTTTGTTGTATCTACACCAACAAAAACAGTAGGGGCAATTTTGCTTAATTCTTCATATGCTTCAGATTGACGGCCAGAAATTAGGATTAAGTCAGGAGCAATTTCGTTGATTTTTTCGAAGTCAGGCTCTTTTAACCCACCGGCATTTTCAGTTGTACCTTCATATTTAGAAAGGTATTCTGGAAGGCCATCATGAGGAACAGCTGCTACTTCCACACCCAATTTATCAAGAGTATCAAGAGTACCCATATCGAATACAACGACTTTTTCAGGGTTTGTTTTTACTTTCGTCTCGCCTAGTTGGTGCTTAACTGTAATTTCTTCGCTTTTAGCATTTTCTTTTTTCGCGCTTGATTCTTCTTTTTCCTTATCTGATCCACAAGCTACAGCCACTACAGCCAGCATTGCAACCAAAAGCAGTAAAGATAATTTCTTAATCATTATGGTCACCTCGAAAAGTATTTTTTTATTTAAAATTACATATTGAATCCTCACCTTCACAGAGTTTACCTTCATCACTTTCCCTGCCATATGAACAGGAGGCGGCTAAAGTCCTGGGCGCCCGCCAACTCTTAACAGCCTAATGTGCGTTTGAGATATTCTGGGACGGCTACGAATACTGAAGTAATTTAAAACCAAATGGAATTGTCTTAAGTGAAGTACACACAGATCTTATTGTCATTGATGCTTTGGATTTCAATATCCATATCATAGATTTCCTTTAATACATTGGAATTGATGACTTGTTCGGTAGGTCCATTATGAACAACCTTGCCATCCTTCAATGCGACTATATAGTCGGAATAACAGGATGCAAAATTAATATCATGAATGACGATAATGACCGTTTTCCCCAATTCATCGGCCAATCTCCTCAATACCTTCATGATTTGGACGGAATGCTTCATGTCAAGATTGTTCAGGGGTTCATCAAGAAGTACATACTCCGTGTTCTGAGCAATAACCATGGCAATGAAGGCCCGCTGTTGCTGCCCGCCGCTAAGCTGGTCAAGAAACTTATCCTGCATGTCAGCGAGTTCCATATATTCAATCGCTTCATCGACGTATCTCCAATCCTCTTTAGTCAGTTTGCCTTGTGAATAAGGAAAACGGCCAAAGGCGACGAGTTCACGAATCGTTAAACGGATATTGATATGGTTAGCCTGTTTTAAGATGGCAATCTTCTTCGCAAGTTCATTGCTATTGAATTTCCCCATATCCTTACCCTCGATCAGGACTTCTCCTGAATCCCGGGTAATGAGACGGCTGATCATCGAAAGGACGGTACTTTTCCCCGCTCCATTGGGACCGATGAAGGATGTGATTTTCCCTTTCTTTATTTCAATGGAAACATCCTCGACAACCGTTTTATTATTATATTTTTTGAATAAATTTTTCACTTCTACCATGATTTATTCTCCTTTAATAGAAGATAGATGAAATAGACGCCGCCGACAAAATTGATGATGACACTCAATGTGGTTGAGAACGTAAAGATCCTCTCTACGATGAATTGGCCGCCGACCAAGGCAATCACACTGATCAGCATTGCACCCGGGATGATATGTTTATGCTGATAGGACTTAATGAATTGATAAGCCACATTTGCAACAAGCAATCCGAGGAACGTGATTGGACCGATCAGGGCAGTCGAAATGGAGATTAAAACCGTAACGACGATTAAAACCCGCTTCGTGACAAAATCATAATCCACACCCAAGTTTATGGCTTGGTCCCTCCCCAGGGACATGACATCTAAATACTTCAAAAATCTCATGAAATATATCATTGCCGCTATCATGAGGATAATAGCTAACGTTAATAGGTCCGTGTTGACATTATTGAAGCTGGCGAACATTTTATTTTGAATGATTTGAAATTCATTCGGATCAATCAATACCTGCATGAATGAAGACATGCTGCCGAATAAGGTTCCGAAGATGATACCGATCAGCAATAGGAAGTAAATATTGCGGTTTTTCTTGAACATGAACTTGAACAGCAGGCTTGCAAAAATAAGCATGGCCGCAAGTGTAATCAGGAAATTGAGATTTTTATTCATGATCATGATATGCGTTGAACCGAAGATGAAAATGACTCCCGTTTGGATCAGCATATACATGGAGTCCAACCCTAAAATGCTTGGTGTCAGGATTTTATTATTCGTGACCGTTTGGAAAATCACTGTTGAAAAAGCTATTGCACAGCCTACCACGATGATGGCGATGATTTTTATGACCCTTCTCGGCAGAGCATAATCCCAATTCGGGCCAAGGTCCCAAAAGATATAACCTGCCGTTAAAGCAGCTGCAAGAACAGCCAATATAATGATTCTACTTTTATTATTCATATGCCTTTCTCCTCATTATCAGATAGATAAATACGGCGCTTCCTATCACACCAACCACGAGTCCGATCGGGATTTCAAATGGATATATGAGGATCCTGCCCAGAATATCGCAGATCAATAGGAAAACTGCCCCTAGCAATGCTGTATGAGAAAGACTCTTTTTCAAATTGTCACCAAGGTAAAGGGATACAATATTTGGTACGATCAACCCTATGAAAGGAATCGTTCCCACCGTTAACAAAACGACAGTGGAGGATAATGCCACGATGATCAACCCAAAATTGACTATAAGCTTATAATTGAGTCCTAGATTGATAGCAAACTCCTCACCCATCCCTGCAACAGTGAATTTATTGGCAAAGAAGTATGCGAGAATGACGAGAGGGATACTTAGATATATAAGTTCGTACCTTCCCGACATGATCATCGAGAAATCCCCATTCATCCATGTGTTGAGGCTTTGAATCAAATCATATTTATAGGCAAAGAAAGTCGAGATGGATCCGACGATATTACCAAACATCAAACCAACCAATGGAATGAAAATCGTATCCTTATATTTCACTTGATCAAGAATTTTCATGAACAAGAATGTACCTGCCAAAGCGAATATGAAAGCGAATGCCATTTTCTCAATAAGTGCTGCCGATGGAAAAATTATAATGGCAAGAAGAAGTCCCAGCCTTGCAGAGTCCATGGTACCGGCAGTCGTCGGGGATACAAATTTATTGCGGCTCAATTGCTGCATGATCAGACCGCTTATACTCATCACGATACCGGCAATGACTATGGTCACCATTCTGGGGAAACGGCTTTGCAGCATGATTTGCACTTTATCATCACTTAGATCCAATAAATCCAGGGGGGTAATATCTTTTACACCAATGAATAATGACGTAAATGATAAAACAATTAACGCCATGAATAAATATCTTATCTTCATCTACATTTCCTACTCTTCCTATCTCACCTAATACAGCGATAATATTTTTAATTAAATATATTTGAATACAGACTATCGCAAAGTCAACTAATGAAATCGCGATCATGAAGTTGCAATAGTTACAAGGTTCTTCCATTCGTGATAATGAGATTCATTATCATTATCAGTCATTCTTATTCTATCATCTCTCAGATATGTGTCAATATATACAAGTGAATTAGTTTGATATTCTCCGGATAGTCAGATTGTAAAGAATTTGGATGAACCAATCATGCATTTCGTTACAGGAAATGATAAAATCAAAATAACAAATATTTACTCTTCCAATGAAAGAAGCGATATGATGAAAAACTTGTTATCCAAAGTGTTCTCAAAAAAGGCGAAAATCCAAATTGAATTTTGCCAAAATAATCTTGACCGCTTCCTTAATGAACAAACTGTTGCCGATTATGGTAAGTTCTTAGAGAATCCAAGGATTCAATATAAGGAATATGAATGTTTAAGTGAGTGTAAACTTTGTAAGAATACCCCCTATGCGAAAGTGAATGGCCAGATAATGAGTGGCGAAGATTCACAGGATCTTTTAAATAAGTTACAAGGTCAATTGAAATGATACGGGCCAAGCAAATTGCTTGAACGTGTCATTTTTACTTTCCACCTGTAATTATACAGAATACAGGTGATGAACATCTATTAAAAGGCATTGCGAATTGTGCTATGGAATCATTAATCTAGTCGTTACTTCCTGTTTTTCACTATTTCAAACGTTTTCACTGTATAAACAGCTTGAAATATGATAATTTATGGAAAAAGATAGACAGGAGGACGTCCATGAAAAAAATCATTCCTACCATCGTATCTGTCGTAACACTAGGTCTTGTCACTGGATTGCCTGGCCCTATAGCCAAGGCGGAAGAATTCACCCCTTATTATGGAAATGGTCCAAGCTACATTCAACCAGATAACCTCTCCCACCTTTTCCCTGACCCTAATGTTTCTTTCAAGACCCCTGCCTTTAAACAGAACAAGGTCGCCTTTACGAGCCAGGAAGAATTGTTGGATTCCATCAGGTCCCTCTCCCATAAAAACAAAAACATCCAGGTCAAGACGATAGGTAAATCCACAGAAGGACGCGACATCCCGATGCTTCTTTTCAGCAAGGATTCAAAAAGGCAGATTAAGAATTCCCATAAACCATTGATTTGGATTCAAGGTCAAATCCATGGCAATGAACCCGCCTCAGGTGAATCTACATTAGTCCTTGCACAATGGCTGGCTGAAGGCAAGCTTGGTGATGTCCTCGATAAAGTGAATGTTGCCATCGTTCCACGAGTCAATCCTGATGGCTCTTATTATTTCAAACGATATACCGCAAATGACATGGATGCGAATAGGGACTACTTAAAAGTGGAGTATCCTGAAGTGCAGACGATTCATCAGTCAATCGATGATTATGAACCTGAAGTCATTCTGGATGTACATGAATATACAGTGAATCCTGCCCCCCTGAAAAAGGTGGGAGCAAATGGATCGATCGCTTCCTATGATTTACTCATCTCCTCAGCCAAGAATTTAAATATTCCCGCACAGCTTCGAAAAGCTTCCGATGAACTGCTTTTGCCTAATGTTTTTAAAACTTTGGAAAAAGAAAAGCTTTCCTATCACGATTACTATACACTGGCCACTTCTGATGATGGAGTCCTTACCGCCACAGAAGGAAGCACAGAAGCCCGGATTGGCCGAAACGCCCTCGGTTTGAAAAATACAATGACCTATTTAATTGAAACAAGGGGGATCAATATCGGCCGTACGGATTTTAAACGACGTGTTTTTGCACAAGCTACAGCACAGGCAGCATTCATCAAAACGGCAGCCGAACAGGCCAGTAAGGTTAAAAAAGCCGTTAGTCAGGCAGAAACTGAAGTCGTGCGAAAAGGGCGAAAAGCAAATGATAACGATAAAATTGTCATCACCAGCGAAAATAAATTGATTAAGGATCAAAAATTGACAGTAGTCGATTTAGCGAAAGCCAAAATGGTCGATGCCTCCATCGATTGGCTGGATTCTACCGATGCCTCCCCTACCCTTGTCAGAGATCGTCCGACAGCTTATATCCTTCCACCAGAATATAAAAATATCGCCCAGAAACTTCAGATATTGGGAGTGGAAGTGAAAAAATTAAAAAAACCTATGAAAGTAGCTGTTGAAAGCTATAGGGTCAAGGATTTAAAAGTTTCCGCTGAACTGGAAAGCGGACATTCCACAAGGGAAGTAACGACCACGGTTACTTCAAAAACCCGGGATTTCCCAAAAGGAAGCTATGTTTTCGACATGGCCCAGCCTGATGCCAACTTCATCTCCCTTGCCCTCGAACCTGAAGGCATGGACAGCTATGTGACATTCAATTTCATCCCGGCTGACAAGGGAAAAGAATTGCCGATTTACCGCTATATGCAGCCATCTTCCTTACCCGTTAAATGATGCATAGTATCTAAATGACGCTTTGGCAGCTTTCATTGCCAAAGCGTTTTTTAGTTTCCCCCCTCCTTTGATTTCTTGAATGCAACGACAAGTTTTGAATATACATATTAACGGAAAATGTGTTTTTAGAGGAGGAAAGTCATTGAACCAACATGTACAATTGGAAATCAACCGCCTTGTTCATCGCTTGAAACAAGACCAATCCGCTGATGGTTCGTGGAATTATCCCTTCGACACCGGGATAACGGCAGATGCCTATATGATCATATTATTGAAAATTTTAGATATGGAAGACACTCCTCTTATAGAGGCTTTAGTAAAAAGAATCGAAAGCAGGCAAACGGAAAACGGTTCATGGAAACTTTTCCAAGACGAGAAGGACGGCAATGTTACGGTTACGATCGAGGCCTACTATGGCCTTCTTTTTAGCGGACTCCGCAATAAGAATCATCCCCATATGAGAAAAGCCAAACAATTCATTCTTTCCAAGGGCGGCATCAAACAGGCCAAAATGTTAACGAAAATGATGCTTACCGTCACCGGACAATATCAATGGCCTCGCCTATTCCCCATTCCTCTCGAAGTGGTCTTACTGCCTCCGACCTTTTTCGTCAGCATTTATGATCTTTCCGTATATGGGCGGGTCAACATGATTCCATTGCTATTGCTTGGCCATAAAAGGTTTCAAATCAAGACCCCTGACACTCCAAATCTAAAAGATTTATTTCAAACAAGGGAGGACCGATCCGAAGAGCGTATGTGGGAAGAGTATCGTACCGAAGAATATCGTTCCTTTTTCTCTAAACTTCAAACAGGCGTTAAAACCTTGATTGGTTATCCGGATTATTTGCATTCCTTAGCATTGGATTCAACGAAAAGGTTCATGCTCGACAGGCTGGAACCAGACGGGACACTGTACAATTATTTCGGTTCTACCTTTTTCATGATCTTTGCCCTCCTTTCCATTGGATATTCGAAAAGAGATCCAGTGATTCTAAAGGCCATGGCCGGTCTGAAGGGGATGGCCTGCTCCATTGAGGGACATACACATATCCAGTTCACTACGCCCCATGTTTGGAATACCTCCTTAATAAGCTACGCCCTTCAAGAAGCGGGCATACCTTCCAAAGACAAAGCGGTAATGTCCGCTAATCAGTACTTACTGTCACGCCAGCATTATATGTATGGAGATTGGCTGATCCATAATCCTAACGCGATTCCAGGCGGCTGGGGGTTCTCGGATTTAAATACCATGAATCCGGATGTCGATGATACGACCGCCTCCCTGCGGGCGCTGGCTAAACAACTTCAAGCAAAACCGGATAATCGGGACAGCTGGCAGCGCGGTGTCTCCTTCACGATATCCATGCAAAATGATGATGGCGGATTTCCAGCCTTCGAACGGAATAACGACCATAAATGGCTGCAGCTTCTTCCTATTGAGGGTTCGAAATATCTCCTGACTGACCCTTCTACCGCTGATCTGACAGGAAGGACGCTGGAATTCCTGGGGAACTATACAAATATGAAAAAGTCGGAAGAAGTCAGTAAAAGAGCGGTGGATTGGCTATTGGAAGACCAGAAGCGTGATGGCTCCTGGTATGGGCGCTGGGGCATCTGCTATCTATATGGCACTTGGTCTGCACTGACCGGCATGAAGGCAGCAGGGCAATCCACTGGACATCCATCCATCCAAAAAGCCCTAACTTGGTTGAAGAAAATCCAAAATGAAGATGGCGGCTGGGGTGAATCCTGTTACAGTGATATCAAGCAACGATATATCCCCCTCGGAACAAGCACACTGACACATACAGCCTGGGCTGTGGATGCGTTGATATCGGCGTCAGAAAAGCCGACAGCCGAGATCGAAAAAGGAATTGACTATCTCATCCGTGCAGGTCAACAAGAAAGCTGGACCAATGATTATCCTGCAGGCCAGGGAATGGCAGATTTCTTGTATATCCATTATCATAGCTATCGCTATATTTATCCCCTTTTAGCCTTAAGTCATTACAATAAAAAGTTCCTGAAGACTTAATCGCGAGTGTTTATTATCATATTAAAGGTGAATATGTGGATGACCTGTGGAAAAGTAGTGGATAATACCAAAAAGTTATCCACAATCCGGGGTTATCCACATTCATTTATCCGTAAAAGTGCCAAATGCCAGAAATCCCCCGTCATATTGTTGATTAATTCATTTCAGCGATGTAAGGATGACTTGGTTAATACAGGCTTTGTGGATAGTTTGGGGATGATCACGATTATGTGAAAACTTTATCCAGTTTATCACTATAAAATTTTATGGCCTTAGCATAAGATTGTATTTCTCGATCCCTCGACGTTTCGGCAATGATCTTCAATAGAGATTCCATCGCAAGATCATGTTGGCCCAAATTATAAAATGCCATGGCCCTGAATACCAATAAAGTCTTATCCCCAGGAAACTTCGCCAGCCCGGATTCCAATGTCCGTCTTGATTTTTCATATTCCCCTATGGTGCGATATGTACTGCCCAACCCGAGGTAGGCCCCTTTTGCATCCTCCTCCGGCAAACCTAATTCGAGTGCCGCTTCATAATAGGGCACCGCCTTTACCTCAAGTCCGAGAATATCCAAACTCCAGGCACACTGATACTGTATGACTGCATCACCGGGATTTTGCTTTGCCAGACCCATCAATAATCGATTGGATTTTTCGAATTCTTTCCTTTTCCTTAATGACAGTGCCTCTTCCAAATTCCCCATAATCAATCCTCCATTGAATAAATTCTTATTGCCTCTATTCGCGTTTCTTCTTTTTAATTCCTTTATAACCGCAGATGTTTTCAGAGTATCATCAGCTACATGTTGGTTCTCCCACCCATAGGCCTCTTCATCGAAAGGAAGTTTCTACTTCCTTCCGCCTAATTTCGCTTGAGATTCATAATCGCAATTAAAAAAAGGATCTGCCACTTGGCAAATCCTTTCATACAATTCAGTTCAAGAGCATTCATATATCAAATATTGCTGATTAATCATCCAATTGGTTTTTCAATACTTTACCTGTGGTTGCATCCACCACAACATCATATTCCTTTTGTCCTTGTTTTATTTCCAGCTCGTACACAAGGGTGCCATTCTCTGAATCAAGCTCCATATCCGTTACTTGACCATCCACCGCTTTCAAGGCAATCTTTTCAGCTTGATCACTGCTGACTTTTGCAGTTTCCACGGCTTGTTGTGTGCTCATATCCTCATCGTCATCCTCTTCCATCTCCTGAGAAAGAATCTCTCCCTTTTCAGCATCAACATCAACGTCTTGATAGCCTTCTTTTGTTTTAACGGTCATCTCATATGTCATCGGCTGGTCCCAATCCTTTTCAAATTGAGTAACTTCCCCGCCTAGTTTTTCTGAAATCATTTTGACAGCCTCATCCTCGGATAGGTTCCCCTTATTGACTGCATATACTGCCGTTCCAGCAGCACCGCCGAAAAGCAATACGGAAGCTATGGACACCGTCATGATTACCTTTTTCCTTTGAATGATGCCTTCTTTAATCGTACTCCACTGTTTTTTCATGAATGAATTCCTCCTTTAAGTTGTTACCTTAATAATAAGCACCCTTCATGAAACGAACATGAGCGTTAGATTAGAATTTGATGAGAAAGAGTAAGAGTCACCAACGTTCCCTCTCCCACCTCACTTTGAATCTCCAATTTACCGTCGAATGACTCTACAAGCGTCCGGGCGATGGAAAGCCCGAGTCCATTGCCTCCCGTTTTCCTTGCCCTCGATGAATCAACGCGATAAAAACGGTCAAATACATGGGGGAGATGTTCTGGTGATATCCCTCCACCGTGATCTTTCACACCGATGACAATTTCATTATCCTGCCGCTTTATCATGATTTGTATACTTGATTGACTGTATTTCATTGCATTGTCCAATAGGATGACAATCACCTGTTCAAGCTTACTGGAAATGGTCATTGCATAGATTTCCTTAAACTCTGACTCTATCGTTATTTCACGATTTCCCGTCCTTCTGAATGTTTGGGCAATCCCTTCACAAAATGAAATGAGTTCTATTTTCCCTTCCACATCTTCTGAAGGTTCCATTTGGGAAGCTGACTGCAAAAGATGCTCCGTCAGTTTTTTCATCCGGATGGCTTCATGATGGATTGCCTCCACTGCCTCTTCCTGAATCGCTTCATCCTTCATGCCCCAGCGTTTCAATAGAGAGGAGTAGCTTTCGATGACCGTAATCGGTGTTTTCAATTCATGTGAAGCATCTGAAAGGAATTGCTGCTGTTGGTTATAATTCCTTTCCAGCCTTTCCATCATCCTGTTGAATGCCGCCCCCATCACCTGCAGCTCGTCCTTTGATTGATCCGATAGCGGTATCCGTTTGAATTCCCCGCTTTTCTCAATATCCTTCATCGTTCCGCTCATGACCGATATCGGTTTGAGGATCAGGTTGGCCAGCCACTTACCGGCAAGAATCGATAACAGAATGACAAAAAAGGATGCACCGCCCAAAACGAGGGCAAGCGTCGATAAATTATCAAGGAGGGTATCCTGCGGCTGTGTGACCTCGATCATCCCCAGCTTCTTCCCCTCATCAGGATAAGGAAAACGGTAGGTCAATACATATTCACCGTCAACTTTGGCAAAATCATATCCTTTCTCGTCAATGGCTTTAACCGCAAGCCCCTTAAGGTCCTCTTCATCCGTAAATGATTTTACCAGCCTTCCATCCGTGTCGAATATCCGCACCATTCCATCGTCCGGGATATATGGCTCCATTAAATCGGAATCACCGGAAATCAAATCTTTCGTCAGGATATTTTCTTCTATTAATGAAGCTTGATCTTCAAGCAGATCCCGTTCCCTCTCTAACGATATCCAAAGGAAGGCGATTAAAACGATGATACTCAACAAGATAAGCATGACACTTAAAAAAAGACTGGAATACGATTGGATTTTCGTCCGAATCTTCATACTGGCTCCTTCAAGCTGTAACCTACCCCGCGGTAAGTATGGATGAGCTGCACCTCAAAGGGATAATCTATTTTTTTGCGCAAATAACGGATATACACATCAACCACATTCGTATCCCCTGCAAAGTCATATCCCCATACATGGGTCAGGATTTGCTCCCTTGAAAGTACTTGATTTTTATTTTGCAAAAGATAAACCAGCAAATCGAACTCGCGGGAAGTCAACTCAATCCTATTGCCTTGCCTGTGAATGTCCCTTGTACCGAGGTTCAACTTCAGATCATGGATTTTTAGTTCATCCACTTCCACTTCTGATTGGCTCTCCCGTACATTGGTACGAAAACAAGCACGGATCCGTGCAAGCAGCTCTTCAATTTCAAACGGTTTCGTTACATAATCATTCGCACCATGGTCCAGGCCATTCACCTTGTCTGGCACAGCATCCCTTGCGGTTAGGAGGATGACCGGTGTCGATCCATTCTTTTTCCGGTAACGCCTAAGTACTTCTATGCCATTCAACTCGGGCAGCATCACATCCAATAAGATTAAATCCCACTCTTCGGCTTCTGCCCTTTCCAGACCAGCCTTTCCGGTAAAAGCCGATTCTGTTTGATAACCCTCATGATTAAGTTCCAACTGGAGAATCCTCGCTATTTTTTCTTCATCTTCTATTATTAAAATTCTCTTATTCATGATCATCACCACCTACCCCTTAGTGTACTGAAGAAATATGAAAATATCATGAGAAATTGACCCCTGCGCATAAAAATCCGATGAAATAATGATTTAAATTTTTGTACCTTTAAAAGGTCAAAAAAAGAACCGGATGTGTAAGCACACCCGATCCATTTCATTCACCGTTCCAATGCTGGTCAATGAATTCATCACGTCCCGATTTCGCACGGTCCGCTTTATAATCATCTTTGTTTTTTTTATGATAGCCTTGATGGTATTCCTCGGCAGGATAAAAGGTTTGGGCCGGAAGGATTTCCGTTACGATTGGTTTCTGGAACTTCCCGCTGCCTGCTACCTTTTCTTTCGCTTCAAGAGCCAGTTTTTCTTGAGCTTCATCATGATAGAAGATGGCCGTCCGATATTGGCTTCCTCTGTCATGGAATTGACCGCCATCGTCGGTTGGATCGATTTGCTGCCAATATAGCTCCAGCAATCTTTCATAAGGAAATAACTGAGGATCGAAAGTGATTTCCACGACTTCATAATGCCCCGTAGTTCCCGTCTTCACTTCCTCGTAAGTCGGGTTTTCAACATGTCCTCCCGTATAACCGGATACGATTCCCCCAATCCCCGGTTGTTCTTCAAATGGTGTCACCATGCACCAAAAACAGCCTCCAGCAAATGTAGCCTTTTGCATAATGGTCATCCTCTCCGTATGTAATAAAAATTAATATACCATATTCAATTCTGACACTGCGCTTTTTTGATTTGCGAAGCCGCCATGGATTTACCTTTGATCAATCTTTTGACCAGCCTTTTTCCTTGAATCTTACAATCGCTTCAACGCGGTTGCTCACATCCAATTTATCAAGGATGACCGATATATAATTACGTACCGTTCCATTGGTCAGATAAAGCTGGCTTGCGATTTCCTTTGTGGTCTTACCATCCGCGATCAATTTGAGCACTTGGCACTCTCGTTCAGTCAAAGGGTTTTCTTCTTCGAAAGCCATATCCACCAGCTCAGGAGCATAAATGCGCCGACCATCCATGATGACACGGATAGAGTTCGCCAGTTCGTCACTTGGGCTATCCTTCAGAAGATATCCGCCTACCTCGGCCTTTCTGGCTCTTTCAAAATACCCAGGACGTGCAAAGGTGGTTAAAATGATGACCTTGCATTGGTGGCCTTGATCCTTGATCTCCTCCGCTACATCGAGCCCGGTTTTAACTGGCATTTCAATATCTGTTATGCAGATATCCGGCTTTAATTGATTGACGAGATTCATTGCTTCTTCCCCATTGCTCGCTTTTCCTACAACTTCCAGATCACTTTCCAAATCAAGGATGGAACCTAACGCGCCAAGCAGCATCCGCTGATCTTCGGCAATTACGATTCGAATCAAGGTTAATCCCACCTATCCATTATTTTTTATAGCATTCGGAACCCTTATATAAAGTGTCGTTCCCTCTGTTGATTTAATATCCAGGCTGCCATTAACAAATTCTAGCCTTTCTTTCATTCCTTGAAGTCCATTGCCTTTAATATACTCTGATCTATGTGAAAGTCCCACTCCATTATCCTGTACTGTGATCGTCACCCCTGTTTGTAATTCTTCGATGACGATATTACAGCAGTCGGCACCGCTATGTTTGACGATATTGGTCACAGCTTCCTTCAAGCACATGCTCAAAACCGTTTCAACAAGCAATGGGGTTTCTTGCAATTCCGTGGTCCCTTCCAAATTGAATTCTATCTCTGCGGCTTTCAATATTTGCTTGACCCGGATGATTTCATCGCTTAGCTTGGACCCACGCATTTCCGACACCATTTCACGTACTTCCTTGAGTGCCGTCCTCGCCGTTTGACGGATATCCTTGATTTCCTTCTTGGCCGTCTCCGGATTCAAATCGATCAACTTCCCTGCAAGGTCACTTTTCAAGCCAATCAAAGACAGCTTTTGGCCAAGTGTATCATGTAAGTCACGGGCAATCCGCTGACGTTCTTCCATTTTGCCAAGCTCTGATATTCTTTTATGAGCGTCCTCCAATTGTTCTTCCAGCATGCCCCGTTTATTCCGATTATACGTGTTGAAAGGGAGCAGGATCACACCTACCACACAAATGAGCATAAAGGGAAATTGCGAAAAGAAGGTAGGGTCTTTCATGATGAAGCCAATATTGACAGACACGATGGTAGCCAATAGCTGGATTGAATATAATACGAAAAAGCCAACCTTATTTTGAACATTCCCAATAAAGAATGCTAAAAAAAGTGAAAAGTAAATGTAGCTGAAAAATATGGTCATCGATATCGAAATGATTATTTGTATCGCGGTCCATACGTATACGGGCCATCCCTTCGAAACGAATGAGAGACCATATGATATGAAAAACAATATGATCATGACGATTCCAAAGACTATCTCCAACATCGAAGAGGATTTGAAGATGAAATAAAAAGGAAGGATACAAAAAATGATCCAGACATAAGGGCTCAGCCCTGTGTTTTTCGGAAAGATATGATACCAACTTTGCATGGCGCCGCCTCTATTTCTTTTTATCCTAGTATATACTAAGGAGTTTCATCAAAAAACCATCCAATGGGAATCGAATGGTTTTTTGGTGAACAATTTATTTTTTTTGAAGACTTGGACGTTCAGTATTGAGTTCAATTTTTGATTTTGTTTCATTTAGACGGTCCTTAATCTCTTTAAAACTGACAAACGTCTTGTTTTCGCCATCATAAAGGCGGAAGCGAAGTGATTTTAAACTTGAACTAAGGGTGATTGTCGTTGCCTGCTGCAAAGGCAGGGTGGATTCATGGACTTTTTCCAGATTATAGTTCGGCACTCTTGGACTAAGGTGATGCACGTGATGAAAACCGATATTACCAGTTACCCATTGCAAAACCTTTGGAAGTTTATAATAAGAACTTCCATCAATGGCAGCCTTCACGTAATCCCATTCAGATTCCTCTTCGAAATAAGAATCTTCGAACTGATGCTGTACATAAAACAGCCAGATGCCCAGTGATCCCGTTACAAAAAGCATCGGTACCTGAATCATCAGGAATGCCTGCCATCCGATAGCCAAGCATAAAAGACCATAAATTGCCACGATTGCAGCATTTGTCAAATACGTATTCATCCGTTCTTTCTTTTTAGCGCCCTTTTTATTCAGACGGTTCGATACAAGGAATAGATAAAATGGACCCAATCCAAACATGACGATCGGATTTCTATATAAACGGTAAGCAAGACGCCCCCAGAATGTAGCGGCGATATATTCATCAACGGTCATGATCCAAATATCCCCTGTACCGCGTTTGTTTAAATTACTGCTTGTTGCATGATGTATGGAATGGCTATGCTTCCATTGCTCATACGGAAATAATGTAACGATCCCACTGATTGTACCCAGGATGTTATTCGCTTTCCTGCTTTTGAAAAACGATTGATGACAGCAATCATGGAAAATGATGAAAATCCTGACTACGAATCCTGAAGCAAGAACGGCCAATGCAAGTGTCAGCCAGTATGAAATGGTTAAGCTTTGATAAGCTAAAAACCATAACAGGAAAAATGGCGGAAATGTATTTATGAGCTGTTTCACGCTTGATTTAGTATTGGATTTTTCAAAAGGGGCAACATCTTTTCTCAATTGTTTTTGATTATGATTACTCATGATTTCCTCCTCAAAAAATATAGGAATGAAGTGTTTAAATGGATCGGTTATGCTTGCATCTCTTCTTTAAGTATAGGAATAATAACCGATTTTCTATAGTCATAAACGTCAAATCCTTGCCATGACACTTGTCATATACTTGTCTGCTTCAAAACTTTTCACACGTATTTTTTCCTCATTCATCATTTTTACACTTAAAAAACGATGAAATCCCATCAATCTGATTCCAAGAAATAGCCTTACATTTATTCGAGCAAATAAAAAAGGATCCGCCGCTTGGCGAACCCATTTATATCTTGATGGCATAAACCCTTTCAGGACGTCCTACCGTGCCATATGTTAAATCGGCATCAATTTTTTCCTCTGACATCAAGTGCTCCAGATAACGCCTTGCCGTTGTCCTGCTCACACCGATTTCCTTTGCCACTATTTCGGCAGTTAAACCCGGGGAGGATTTTCCCAACACAACCATCACCTTCTCCAAAGTCATCCGATCGATCCCTTTTGGCAGTAAAGTCTGTTCCCTCTCTTTTTCATTCATTTCCTTTCGCAAAAGCTTATCCACCTGTTGCTGCGTTACAGGAAAATTGCCCTTTTCCAATTCAGACAGTTTAATGTGATACTCTTGATACCTGCGTAAGGACTGCTTGAAACGTTCAAATGCGACAGGCTTGATAATATAATCAAATATGCCGATTTTGATGGCTTCCTGGACTTTTTCGATTTCTTTAGCCGCCGTAATCATGATGACATCCATTTGTTTGCTTTGCTGCTTGATTTCCTTCAGGATATCGAGCCCATTCATATCCGGAAAATACATATCGAGCAGCAATAGATCCGGCTGCATGATTTCGATGAAGCTTTTAGCCTCGTCATAGCTTGACGCGATTCCGATCGTTTGAAACCCCTCAATCTTTTCGATGAACAGCTTTTGTATCTCCGCAATCCGCAGGTCATCTTCTACGATCAAAACTTCTATATCGCGAATGGCCATCATTTAATCACCCCTCTGGTTTTTGGCAGTGCAACAGTAAAAATCGTATATTCCCCTTCTTTCGTCGAAAAAGTGATATATCCCCCTAATCCATCAATCGCTTCCTGAACAAGGCTCAAACCTATACCTGAATTGGTTTGATGGCTTTTCGTCGTAAAACCGTCCTGGAAAATCAATTCGGTAACATTTGAGTTCATCCCTTTTCCATTATCTTCAACCTCTATGATCAACTCTTTACCCAAGTCCGTGACGAACAACGATACCCTCTTTTCTTCCCTTTCGTTTTCCCGTACAGCTTCAAAGGCATTATTGATGAGATTGCCGATGATCGTCACCAATAAATCTCGATCTATTACAGATGGAATATCTTTAAAACTGCTTTCTCTATCAATGGTAAAATCAATTTTCAGCTCACTGGCTAAACTTACCTTCCCTAAGATGAACCCAGCAATGATCGGATCAGGTACTTCCTTCATTAGAAAGTGAATGAAGCCTTGGGTGACATCGACTTCCTTCGATATGAAATCCATTGCTTCTTTATATGAACCGAGTTGAATCAAGCCTAGCAGTGTATAGAGCCGGTTCGAATATTCATGTGTCTGGGCCCTCAGCCCTTCTGCATACGCCTTTACATGTGACAGTTCCTGAAGGAGATTGGATAGTTCCGATTTATTTCTCAAACTTGCAACTGCACCAATGATTTCTCCCTGTCCATTCAAGATCGGAATCCGGCTAGCCAAAAAAACTTCACCGTCAATCATGAATTCCTGATCATACTCGGCCCGTGCCGTGCTGACTACATCAAGCAAATGTGTATGAGTTATGACTTCTTCAATTTTTTGCCCGCGAAGCATGACGTCTTTAGGAATATGAAGGATTTTATGCGCCGTTTCATTGACGACCGTGATTTTTCCATGAACATCAATGGCAATGATGCCTTCATGAATGGATTCCAAAATGGCATGCTTCTCTTGAAACATCCAGGCGATCTCTTTCGGCTCCAGGCCCAATATCGCCTTTTTTATATTGAATGAAATGAAGAAGGCTACCAACAAACCGCCAACTAATATAAAAGAGATGATCCAGACGATCTTTCTTTGTATACTGGACAATTCTTTTTCAATATCGTCCTGAAGGTAGCCAACGGAGACGACACCTATGACCTTTTCATTGGCGATGATCGGGGATTTCCCCCTAATGGAAGGTCCCAATGTCCCAGTGGACTCCGTGATGATGGATTTCCCATCCCACACCTCGGCGTTATCTCCCCCTACCATTTTCTTCCCGATCAAGTTTGGATCTGGATGGGACAGCCTTGTTTCATTCTCATCCCCTATTACTATGAATTCCGCATCGATCTGCCTGCGAATTTTTTCCGCGATGGGCTGGATGATTACAGAAGGATTGTCCGTTCTAAAAGCTTGTTTAATTTCAGGCAGCAAAGAAATGGTCTGGGCAACCGACAATGCTTTTTCCCCTGTTTCCTGCTTCAGGTTATTTTCCAGGATATTTATGAAAATAACTTCAAAGATTCCACCCATTAAGATGATTAACGTACAGATGCCCAGCATCAACTTGGTGTGTAAACGCATTCAATCACCTCTACTTACATCATATAAAAAAAAACCCCTTTAAAAAAGGAGTTTTTTCACAACATTCAGAAAATATTGGTTAACCTTCAATATTGATGACAACATCCTTCCCTCTCTTCTTGAGTAAAACCGGAATGAGCAGCCATAATGCCGTTACGACCAGGAATGTCAGCGAAAGCGGCCGAGTGAAAAACAAACTGTAATCACCATCGGATATCGTCAGTGCCCTGCGCATATTATTTTCTATCATCGGTCCTAAAACCAGTCCTAAGACCAACGGGGCGATTGGATAATCATTTTTACTTAAGAAATATCCCAAGATCCCGCATCCTAGTAATAGCAATAAATCATAAGTCGATACTTGTACCGCATAAACGCCAAAAATGGAGATCGCGATAATGATTGGTATCAAATACTTCTTTGGCGTTTCAATGATTTTCGCAAAAACCTTAACGAGCGGGAGATTAAGGATGAGGAGCATCAGATTCCCGATGAACATACTGGCGATAAGTCCCCAGGCAACCTGGGGATGGTCTTCGAATAATAATGGACCTGGCTGAACATTGTACATCATCAACGCACCCATTAAAATCGCCGTTGTACCTGAACCCGGAATTCCCAGCGTCAATAATGGAATCATCGCTCCGCCAGAAGCCGCATTATTGGCCGTTTCAGGACCAGCCACTCCAGCGATTGCTCCCGTACCAAATCTCCCGGGTTTTTTTGATATCCGTTTTTCCATAAGGTATGAGAAGAAGGAAGCAAGAGTGGCCCCTGCACCTGGCAGGATTCCTACAAAGAAACCTAAGAGCGATCCCCTCGCAATCGGCCCTGCAGATTCCTTGAATTCTTCTTTTGAAGGAATCAAATTATTGATCTTTGCAATTTCCCCATCATCCTCGTCTTTTTCCAAGATTGTCTTGAATACTTCCCCAAGGGCGAATAGGCCTACTGCGATCGTCAGGAATTCTACCCCTTGATACAGCCAAGGAATGTCGAATGTAAAACGGGCGATCCCGGATACATTATCGATGCCTATCGTCCCGATCAACAAACCGCAAACCGTCATGATCAGTGCCTTGGTTACGGATTTTCCCGCGAGGCCGCTGACTGCCGCCAACCCTAGAAGCATGAGCGAAAAATACTCAGCCGGACCGAATTTAATGGCAATCGTCGATAATGGCTGAGCCAAGGCAATCATGGCGACAAGCGTGACAATCCCTCCGACGAAGGAACCGATTGCCGAAATCGATAAAGCACTCCCGGCTCTTCCCTTCTTGGCCATTTGGTAGCCATCCAGTGTGGTGACGACAGAAGAAGATTCACCAGGTGTATTCAATAGGATTGAAGTTGTCGATCCTCCATACATCGCTCCATAATAAACACCTGCAAGTAAAATGATGGCGCTTGTTGCCGCTTGCTCTGGGGGAAGTCCCCCTGTAATCGAAGCGGTTACCGGAATTAAAAGAGCCACACCGCTCATCGGCCCGATCCCCGGCAAAACGCCGACAGCCGTACCGATCAATACTCCGACAAATGCAAAAAGTATATTATACCAAGTTAGTGCCGTTTCAAAACCATGCATCAAATAATCAAAAGTGCCCACTTCACATCCCCCTCCCCTTTATGAAAACCAGATTGGCCAACCCGGCAGTGTTCCCTTTAAAACATTCACGAATAAATAATAGATGATTCCGGAAAATCCTGCGGATATGATGAGCGATGTCACCCATTTATTTCGCTCCATCGTTTGAAAGCAAACAAACAAAAACAGAAAGGTCGTAATGACATATCCTATCGTTTCCAATGTCAAAATATAAATCAAGGTGGAGAGCAGAATGATGATAAAAGGTTTATATTCCAGCTTTCCCTTACCCGATTCCTGTACATTGCTCCGAAATGCCTCATAAAACAGGCGAATACTTAAAACAGCAAGAACGAGTCCCAATACAAAAGGGAAAATGTCCGGTCCTACCGAACTTCCATAAGAAGAACTGGCCAGCTTTCTGCTTCCTATCATAAACAGCACTCCGACAGCCAGAAAGGCTACAGATGCAAAGCGATCAAATTTAACATCCATCACAATCCCTCCATTTCAGAAAATAAGAAGAAGGTGAAAGCACCCCCTTCTTCTCGATTATTTTTCCATGCCTAAGGCTTCCAATAATTGCTGCACCTGTTTCTCCTGTTCTTCTAAAAACTTGCTGAATTCTTCACTATTTTTATACTCTTGTTCCCATCCTTGAACTTCCACTTCCTTTTTCCATTCAGAAGTTTCAACTAGCTTCTCTATGGTTCCGTCCCAAAAGGCTTTCGCTTCACCAGACATATTCTGAGGTCCAAAAACGCCTCTCCAAATCGTGAATTCAGCATCAACACCCTGTTCCTTTGCCGTCGGTATGTCTTTTAGATCTCCACCTAAACGTTCCGTCGAGGTTACGGCCAACACTCTAATCTTTCCTGCCTTTAAAAATTCCCTGACACTGGATGCATCCGTTCCGATCACATCTGCATTTCCGCCAAGCAATGCCGTAATCGCTTCCCCTCCACCGTCGTACGAAACGTATTTAAGTTCGGTTGGATTCAAGCCATATTCATATGCTGGAAGAATGGAAATCAAATGATCCATGGATCCCGGAGCCGATCCTCCTGCGAAGGTCAATTTACGCGGATCTTTTTTCACTGCTTCCAGCACTGATTTCAAATCCTTGAATTCAGAATCTGCCTTTACCACTATTGCCCCATAATCTTTTGTCAGCTGCGCCAAAGGAGTCGTATTTTTATATCCATAAGGACTGTTGCCTTCTTTTTTGAGGTTATTGATGATGACAGGCGGTGAATTCACGAACAGCATGTCATTGTTATCAGCTTGCTGTGTTGCATAATCCGCCATGAAGACAGCGCCCCCGCCACCGGGTTTGTTTTCGACGGTTAATGGCTGGTTAACCAGTTTTGTCTCACCCAAGACCTTTGTAAATGAACGGGCGGTTAAATCCCATCCCCCGCCTGCGCCCGATGGAGCAACGACCGTTATGGCTTTTTTCGGATAACCTGTACTTTCTTTCTTTTCTCCTGATGTACCCGAACTGCTGCATGCACCTAAACTTAAAGCTAACGAACCCGCCAATATGACCGCTGAAATCTTTTTACGAGAAAACATAATAATCCCCCTTTTTGAAAGCGTTTTCTTAATTCTACAAAAATATCTTCCTTTTATTTTATTGCCCAACTAAAATGCATAACTTCCATAACTTCCATATTGTTCATAAAGTTTTATAGCAGGAAAAGGGGGAAAAGACTGCTCCTTCAGAGCAGTCCAAGTTTGTAGACAAAAGGGGTTCTATCTAAATAAAACAAAGTGATTGGAGTGGAAATTACGGTTCGGTTTTACAAACACTATAAACTGTAAACAAACTCGATTTTCATCGAGTTTGTTTACAGTTAGAGACTGCACTTTTGAGCAGCCCTGCTAGAATAGTATTTTTGATAGATATACGACCATCGTTACCGTTATGCTGCTGAATAAAGTCGACATCAAGACTGCCTGTGCCGCATACTCCGGATGGTTGTCATATTCCAAAGCGAATAATGCGCTGTTTCTTGATGTGGGAAATGAGCTTGCGATAAACAACCCTTGGGCGACAGTCCCTTCCAAGCCCAGCATGAGGATGATCAGGAAGGCGATGGATGGCGAGAGTATTAAACGGCCAATCAAGCTAAGTATAAGCGGAAGCGGAAATTGCGTCATTTTCAAATAGGCACTCTGTGCACCCAATGTAATCAAGGCAATGGCTATGAAGGCACTAGCGATATTTTCAATCGGGGTCCATAAGAACAGCGGAATGTCGAAAGAAAAGGAATGTAATAGAAAACCGAGTAATAAAGCATAAATGACGGGGTTCTTCAAGAACTCGCGAATGGCGCCCTTCGCACTTTTTGTATGGACGGAAACGGAATTCATCAATCCATAGGTATAGGTCAACAGGTTTTGAAAGATGATCACGATGACTTGTATCGACAGCCCAAGAGGATTTCCGTGAAAAACCATCTGGCTGACGGGTAATCCGAAATTGGCTGAGTTATTCAGGACTACACTATTTTTAAACGTGGCCGAAAGGCTTTGATCAAACCTGGCAAGTTTAGCAATCACTGTACTCACGATGATGAGACTTACTGCTTGAAGAGCAAGGAAGCTGAATATCTGGAAGATCATCCCCCCGCCCATTTTACTTTGATAAATATTAATAAAGCTAATCGCCGGCATGAGCAGGAAGTGATTCAATTTAGACAGCGTATTCATATCCAACTTGAATTTACGATGCAGAATGGCCCCCGCCCCTATGAGGAAAAAGACCGGCACAATGACATTCAATACGATCAGAAACAGGACACTCACTTGACTTCCTCTCCATTCCTTAGGCAATACCTGATGATTTACATTTACATCTCCATTTATCATAATGCCGGGATAACCATAATTAAAATACCAATAAATTATCGTTATCCATTCAAAAAAGGAATGACAAAAAAGCACAGAGGTTTCTGCGCTTCCGGTTAAATGTCCCTCATGAAATCGACGCCTTTGACAAATTCGACAAACTCCTTGACCAGCTTTAATTCCAGCGACTTTTCATGATATAACATCCACGTATTCCTGATAAGGGGATTACCTTGCTTATCCTTAAGGTCCATTTGACGGAGATTTTGGTCCTTCTCCAATAAAACACTGGGAAGGATGCCATATCCCAGGCCATTCCTGACCATTTCTTTGCATGTATCACCTTTGTCCACTTCCATCCCCACCAAAGGAGGTCCGGAAAAATTGTCTCTCCACCAATTATCGATCATTGTTTTCAAAAGAGCATCTGTCCCATAATCGATCCTCGGCAAAAAAGGCAGGTTCCGGACTTCGATTTCTTCCTTGGAAGCAATGCAAATCGTTTCCTCAAAAAGATGATGCCTTGATCCTGACCATTGATAGTCCCCCCGAACGATTCCGACATGCACTTCCTCCTTGTAAATGAGGTTCAGCACTTCTTTACTCCATCCAGTTGTCACATGGAAATCCACTTTGGGATATCGCTCACGAAATAATTTCAGCAGGCCTGGCAATTTATGCAGCGTAATATAGTTGGAAACACCCAGCCGTAATGTTCCACTGATTTCCTGACCCATATTGAATGCCGTCTCTTTTATCTGCCGGAGCCTGATCAGCATCTCATCTGCACAGATGGCCAAATATTCCCCTTGAGGCGTGAATTGCACTCCCCTTGTTCCCCGCTCCACAATCTTTAGATTGAATTCCTTCTCTATTTGTTGAATCCGTTTCGTTAAAGAAGGCTGCGAGATATATAAACTTTGCGCCGTTTTAGTAATATTCTTGTGTTCATGCAACACCTTTAAAATATGCCAATCCCTTTCGTTCATAACCCTTCCCCCGATACGCATTTCCTTGAATGTTTTATCCAAACTGTATCACAAAAGGCCTGATCGATATATTCTTTTACAAGTACATAAAAAGCCCAAGCCATGTTGGCAAGGACTTTCCGATAAGTACCTTTTAAGCGAATGATGATCATTCATTCAATTGAATTCTTTCAGGGCATGTGTAGATATTCAGTGAATCATTACGAATGAATCCGACCGTGGTGATTCCCAATCCTTCAGCCAACTCCAAGGCCAAATCGGTTGGAGCCGATTTCGAGAGTATCAGCTCACAGCCGATTTTCGCCACCTTCAAGAGAATTTCCGATGATATCCGGCCGCTGAACACGATAGCTTTTCCTTCTATCGAAATACCATTTTTCAGGCAATAGCCGTATATTTTGTCCAATGCGTTATGCCGTCCGATGTCCATCCTGCTTAATACGAGGCCATCGACATCACATAAAGCGGCATTGTGGACTCCACCTGTGTTCTGGAAGGTGACGGCAGAATTTTGTAAATCCTTCATCAAGCGGAAGCAGTCATCAGGAGTCAGTTTCACCGAAATATGATCCATTTTCTTGGCAGTCAATGCATCATTCACAAAGACGAAACCTTGTCTGCTCATTCCGCAGCATGATGTAATATACCGCTTGTTTTGAAAATCCTGGAAGTAAGGATTCACTTTATCTGTCTTCACATGAACAAAGCCTTCTTTTTCCTGGACCCAGATTTCTTTTATCTCATCATATTTTTTGATGATGCCTTCCGAAGCCAAATAACCAATCACCATATCCTCGATGTATTCGGGTGTACAAACCATCGTGACGAATTCCTGGCCATTTACTTTGACAGTAACGGGATACTCCGTTACAATCGCATCTTCCGTACGCTCAGTGTTACCTTTGGTTATCCGGATGATGTCCCTCTTGATTTCAATCGCTTTCATGTTCCCACTCCTTTTAATATCCAGGAGCCAATTGACCAATATGTAGGACCATGGTCAATGCCCGTTGAGTTTGTCCGCAATATTCTTATCAAAAACGAATACGGAAATCGCTATGTTCTCTTTGATTTTTATGTCTGAAAACAAATGAAGCAGTTTAGCTCCAACCAGTTCTTCCATTCCATCAGGAGGACTCTCCGAATACACATCCTGAACCATTTTGGTTCGTGCAGAATGGACCATGTCCCTTCCTTCCTCCGATCTTGATATGAACATTTCCGTAGGAGTCAAATTTCCATATAACGTAGAAACGGCCATATTTTCCACGAAAACCGTGTGTATGCGTTCTGGTCCTTTACCGAATAGTTCCTTGCGCAGCTTACGAATCATATCATTGAATTCATGGATAACTTTTGACACCGTTGCGTCACTCCAATTCAAGAAAATTTAGTTCTCAATTTTCTTATCATAAATCAACGCGAAGAAAAACGAAAGGAATTTGGGAATGATACCCTCTTTGCAGGATTGTTTCTTTTAATAATTAAAGGTATAATATCAATGATGAAAGTTGGGAGCATAATAGTGTACTGTTTTGTCCTATCTTTTTTAAAATTATCCATTATGGTATGGATTGGTATATTGGCAAGCTTTGCTATTAAACTATTCCACCATGACCTACATTTCCGTTCAGAGACGGAGGTGTAATCATGGTGGTTTTTTTGCGTCTTTTTGGCTATAAAAGGGGGAAATATAATGAGCGATTCAAACATCACCATCAAAATCAACGGGAAGGATTATACCACTAATGAAGGAGCGACAATACTGGAGGTCATCAACCAAAATGAGATGGCTCATCCACAGATCTGTTATGTTCCTGAAGTGGACCCGATCCAAACATGCGACACATGCATCGTCGAAGTTAATGGGAAACTCGTCCGGTCATGTTCGACAAAAGCAGTGAGCGGCATGGATATAGCCTTGGACTCAAGCAAGGCAAAAGAAGCCCAAACCGAGGCCATGGACCGTATCCTGGAAAACCATTCTTTATACTGTACTGTATGTGATAATAATAACGGAAATTGCAAACTGCATAACACGGCAGAATTAATGGAAATTGAACACCAAAAATATCCTTACACACCGAAAGTGAAATTGGGTGCCGTCGATATGTCCCATCCATTTTACCGCTATGATGCCAATCAATGCATCGCATGCGGGCAATGTGTTGAAGTCTGCCAAAACCTTCAGGTCAACGAGACGCTGTCCATCGATTGGGAAGCAGAACGCCCTCGGGTAATCTGGGATGAAGGAACGGAAATCAATAACTCATCTTGTGTAGGCTGCGGACAGTGTGTAACCATTTGTCCATGTAATGCATTAATGGAAAAATCAATGCTGGGCGAGGCTGGTTTCATGTCAGGTTTGAAAAACGATATGCTTGAACCAATGATAGACCTTGTCAAAGAAGTGGAGCCTGGATACAGCGGGATTTTTGCCATTTCGGAGATTGAAGCGGCAATGCGTGATACACGAACGAAGAAGACAAAAACGGTCTGTACGTTCTGTGGGGTAGGATGCACATTCGAAGTCTGGACAAAAGACCGTAAAATCCTTAAAGTCCAACCTACTCATGAAGCACCCGTCAATGCGATATCCACATGTGTCAAAGGGAAATTCGGTTGGGACTTCGTAAACTCGGAAAAACGTTTGACAAAGCCCCTGATTCGGAAAAATGGAAGATTCGTTGAATCAAGCTGGGATGAAGCACTTGATTTGGTTGCATCCAGACTCGGTTCGATCAAACAGCAATACGGCGGAAATTCAGTAGGCTTCATTTCCTCTTCCAAGATCACGAATGAAGAAAACTATGTAATTCAAAAACTGGCACGGCAAATGTTCGAAACGAATAACGTGGACAATTGCTCTCGTTACTGTCAATCTCCGGCAACAGACGGACTGTTCCGTACAGTCGGCATGGGCGGAGATGCCGGTACGATCAAAGATATCGCCGCAGCAGGTCTTGTCATCATCGTTGGTGCCAACCCGGCAGAAGGCCATCCCGTACTCGCGACACGCGTTAAACGGGCTCACAAGCTTCACGGACAAAAACTGATCGTAGCTGACATCCGCAAAAACGAAATGGCAGAGCGTTCCGATATCCATATCAGTCCAAAACAAGGAACGGATCAAGTATGGTTGATGGCGGTTACAAAATATATGATCGATCAAGGCTGGCATGATCAAGAATTCATCAATGAAAATGTTAACTTCTTCGACGATTATAAAGAAGTACTTGAAAAATATACTCTGGAATATGCAGAAACACACACAGGTATTTCAAAAGAAACATTGATCCAAATAGCTGAAACCATTCGCGATGCAGACGGAACATGCATTCTTTGGGGAATGGGCGTTACACAAAACACCGGTGCTTCCGATACTTCGGCTGCAATTTCCAACCTGCTATTAGCTACAGGCAACTACCGTCGCCCAGGAGCGGGAGCTTATCCGCTTCGCGGCCATAACAATGTACAGGGAGCTTGCGATATGGGCACCCTTCCAACATGGCTTCCGGGATATCAGCATGTTACCGATGACGTGGCACGTGCTAAATTCGAAAAAGCATATGGAGTGAAAATCGATGGCAAACCAGGCATGAACAATATTGAAATGCTTAAAGCGATAGAAAAAGGCGACATGAAGGCCATGTATCTTGTAGGTGAAGATATGGCACTTGTTGATGCAGATGCAAACCATGTTGATAAAGTGTTATCCGGATTGGATTTCTTTGTTGTCCAGGATATTTTCCTTTCAAGGACTGCCCAATATGCCGACGTGGTATTGCCCGGAGCTCCATCTCTTGAAAAAGACGGAACGTTCACCAATACGGAGCGCCGTGTACAGCGCTTATATAAAGCCCTTCCCACTATGGGAGATTCTAAAGCCGACTGGGAAATCACTCAAGAGATCGCTAACCGCTTAGGTGCGAATTGGAACTACACACATCCTGGTGAAATCTATGATGAAATGGCAAGCCTGTCACCGATATTCAGCCAAGCGAATTACGAGGTGCTGGAAGGATGGAACAGCTTCCTATGGGGAAGCCATGATGGATCAAGCACGCCGCTTCTTTATGTGGATGGCTTCAACTTCCCTGATAAGAAAGCGCGCTTTGCACTGGCTGACTGGGTGGAGCCGCATAAATTCCCGAAAGAATATGACCTTCATATCAATAATGGACGCATGCTGGAGCATTTCCATGAAGGCAATATGACGAACAAATCCAATGGAATCCAATCGAAAGTACCTGATATTTTCGTTGAGGTTTCACCAGAACTTGCACAAGAACGTAAAGTCAGTGATGGCGGACTCGTTCGCTTAGTGTCTCCATTCGGGGCCGTTAAGTTAAAAGCCCTGATCACAGACCGCGTTAAAAATAATGAGCTATTTTTACCGATGAACTCCGTTGATAAAGACTCTGCCATTAACTTTCTGACCGGTCCTATCTATGATCAACGCACAAGCACGCCTGCTTACAAACAGACGATGGTCCGCATGGAAGTATTAAGCGCAAGCGGGGATATCCCATTACCGGGTACCAATCCACGGAACAAAAAACGCCATCCTCAAAATGGTGTCGAGGTTGAACGTAAGTGGGCACGTCCAGGGTATGTTCACTTAACGGATAAATAAACAAGGAGGGTGAAGATCATGGCAGCTCCTATTACGGAAATCCATAATCCCATTACTGAGGAAGAAATAAAGCTTCAAAAACTGGAGGAACTGAAAACGCTGATCACCGATAATGAAGATGCCTTGAACAATATGTTTAAAATCGTCAATGAACTGAATGACTCAGGAGTATTCGAAGCCGCGACCTCCATGCTTCAAGGAAAAGAACAAATTGCCAAAATCGCTCTTCAACAAATCACAAGACAACCTGTCACAAACCTGATCAATACCCTTATGGGGGCAACAGGAGCCTTGATGAATGCCGATGCCGCACAATCCACGAAACTGCTTAACAGTGCACTTGCAGGAATCGATGAAGGAAACAAGTTCCTTCAGGCCGATAAAAAGATCGGCGTTTTGGATTTAATGAAAACATTGAATGATCCAGACATAAACCGGGCGATCGGCTTTGGCGTCCACTTCCTTAAGGGGATGGGCAAGGAATTAAAAGAATAGACTCGGAAAAAAGACTCAAGAGAAGCTTCTTTTGAGTCTTTTTTCTATCATTGGGCTTAGTTGCTGAAAACTGCTGAAAGTGTAGCGTATTGGATAAGATTAGCATTGGAGTGGATGATTTAATGAATCAAGAAGAAAAAATTAAGGAATTAGAATACGAATTGCTTTGTTTAAGGCTCTGTTAAAGGCTGTTGTCGATGTTGTTGATTTTCTTGATGAACTAACGGGGCAGGTTAGTTTAAGAAGGAACTTCAACTTTATGGTATTATTTAGGAAAGAGAATTGTTGTTAGGAGGACAGTAATGGGTGGTTCGCTTGTCTTGAAAATTTTGTTGATACCGATTGTTGGCATTGGTCTTTATATTACATTTAAATATATTAGACCAATGGTACCAATACCAGGGTTTACTGTGTACAAATCCTCTGGGATAACAGTGGACTATCCTTCTGTTGATTTAGAAAATAAAGAAGTTATTGGAACAGTTTCGTTTAAAGATAAGAAAATTATGACGGTAATTGTAAATGTACAATCAAATTATGTTAACGTCGAAGGCAGTGTCGAGAATACTCGTAAGGGTGAAAGTGATAGTGACTATATTGATATGGTTAAAAACCAGGCTGAATTTTTCATTAAAAACAAAATAAGTAACCCTAAAAAGTATTATGAACAGTTTATAGAAGCTGATCCTTCTTGAACTAACCGGTGTGTTAGGGCCATAAGAAGGCCGCCAATTGGCGGCCTTTTAAATGTATGATTCTTACAATAATCATACATTCAATTTAAACCATCTCTTTCCATCCCAATAATGGTTCTGAGGGGAGGTTTGATAAAAGATAAAACGTGGATTTATGATTCTTGCTGCTACCTTGGCAATTCAAACTTCAGCATTTGCAAAGACAGTCAAAGTAGACCCTATGGGCGCTGGTGAATGGGATGCTGTATATGCAAATCCTTTATTCTTAGATACAGGAAAAGGTTCAATACATAAAGCTGTATCAGCTAGTGGAAATATTAAGGTTGAAGTAACTCAAGCCCTTTCGTATAATGACTATTTTGTTACAGTTTATGAGGAAGATGAGGCTGGAAATCCAAGTGAATTTATTGACTCAAAAGAGTTTAGTGGTAGTGACTCTTTAACCGTAAGTACTACAGGTCGTGTAGATGATAGTAATGGAAAAGCCGAAATTAGGGTAATAGTCGGTAAATGTAATAATTTAGATGAAGTAACTGGGGTCCCCTCACGAAACGGAAATAATCGTACGCTAAGAGTCATTGACTGAGTAGCTTATCGGCCCGAACTTGCTGATGCCACCTGATTGGTTGCCATGTGTAGTCGCCAGGAAAACCGTATGCTAAGAAATTTGAACGATATGACAACGAGACGAAGGGGAGATTGCCGCGGCAATCTCCCCTTCTGTCATTGAACTAACGTTCCCCGTTAGCTTAACGTGTTAATGGTGTATCAATTCAATAAAGAAGCAATCTTCGCGTTTTTTGGTTTCAAATTTATGCACCTACTCCAGAATGTTGTTAATTAAGTGCTATAGATGGATTGCAACAAGAAGCGTATGGGAGATATTCAAATCCCTTGTTCCTGTACTCGTTTATGCTTTTCGTGACAAAGCCATGGCATCAGCTCTCTGCTGCGTATCTCGTTTATGATTCGCAAATATCTTTATTGTTTCTTCAATGCTATTTGCTTTCAATATAACTGATGGGATAGGTAATTCAGCTTCAGCAAGCAATTGTTTCAATTCCGGAAGCTCTGAAAAAATACAATAGGCAGGCTGAAAGCTCTGTTGTCTCCAGCTTTCAGCAATTGAGCCTGCATCATAAGCGTCATAACCGAGATCCTCAATTATATTCATGATTAATACCTTCGCTTCATTATCGTCACTACAAACCGGTAGTGCAAACCGTTGTACAGCACCCTTTGGACGAGCGTATTCGTCAAATTCATTCATCATAATATTGTTGAATGCCTTTACTATACGTGCTCCTGGAAAATGTTCAGAAACCCACTGTGTGGTTGGTTTCCCGTCTAATATTTCTTGAATATCCCCATCTCGTATGGGGCCATAATTATTCGTGTCGACCAGAATTTTCCCTTGCAGGTTATTCGTAGCAAATGAAGGAACAACATTCATCGGTGTTGAGAGGACAATAATGTCACCCCAAGTCATAACTTCGTTTACAGTCATAGCTTGTGCGCCTATTTGCGTGGCCGTGTCTGCCAAGGCTTCAGGACTGCGCGAACTCGAAATAGCTACTTCATGACCAAGTTTGTTGAATAGTGAACCTAATTTCTGCCCGACTTGACCTACTCCAATAAATCCAATTTTCATAATATTTCTATCCTCCAAATTTTTGTATTAGATTAATAATTCCTCTCACCTAGTGTTTTCCTGTTCATTCGTTATTATGATTTGCTAGTCATCATAAGTTTGAATCATCAGACAACGACTCTGAAGGATGGTCATATCCTCTTAATTGTAGTTTGAAGTTCTCAGCTACTTTCAACGGAGAATGATTGGGAAGCATGACGCCACCTGAACCAACCCTTATGCGCTGCGTATTCGCAGCTATTTGACCGATTAAAAGTTCGGGCGAAGCGCTGGCTACGGAGGAAATATTATGATGCTCCGTGACCCAAAAGCGTTCGTAACCTAGTTCATCCGCTTTACTCGCTAGTCTAACCGAATTTATTAAAGCTTGTTTGGCTGATGTTTCTAGATCGACTGGAGCCATATCCAATATAGATAAACGTTGAACCATGTTCTGCCTACATCCTTTCTATTGATTGTTTTCACGTCCATATTGATAAGGTACTCCTAAATGCTCACGTAAAGTTGAGCCCTTCAATTTCCATTCCTCACATGAAACAAATTATTTTAAAACCACAGCAAATGTGGTACTATTACCTTATTTCTTTTAAGTGATAATCACAAGTACTGTTATTTTTAATAGGTACTATGTTTTTTGATAGTAATGAGATTTCAATTGGAAATTTTAGGAGGAGCAATATGACTAAAAATACTAAGTTCCGTACACCTGACTGTGCTTTATCAAAAGTTCAACAAATGTTAGGAGGGAAATGGAAACTCTTACTACTATGGTATCTTTCAGAGGAGCCTAGGCGTTTTGGAGAGATCCGTCGATGTTTTCCGGAGATTACTGAGTCCATGTTGACAAAACAGTTGAGGGAACTGGAGCAGGATAAATTAATCCATCGTGAAGTATTCAAGGTAGTTCCGCCAAAAGTAGAGTATTCATTAACAGATTTAGGATCAAAATTTTTTCCAATTATAGAGGCAATGCATGATTGGGGGGAAGAGAATTTGAAGGATTAAACCCATTCGATAATTACTTGATATACTTGTTTTTTGATAGTCGCTAAACACGATTAGCGTTACTATTAGGGGATTCGTTTCTCATATTTTGTTATTCATTATTTATTAAGCTAACGGGTGCGTTAGTTCCATAGGATGCACTAAAGAAGACCACTTATTAGGTGGTCTCTTTTATTTGTTCAAAAATCAACATTAATCTTTAACAAAGCCTTGTTTAAAAAAATTAACCATAAGTTGTCCATATAAAAAATTAAGCATAAATTGTCCAACTGGACAATTTATGCTTAATTTTACAAAACCAAATAAAAAACCACCAATATATGTATTGGTGGAGACGGTGGGAGTCGAACCCACGTCCAGACATAACGGCACTTAAGCTTCTACGAGTGTAGTCGATATATTCGCATTTCGCGAACTCATTAGCCTATCGACAGGCGGCAGAGCAGCTAGTCTGATTGGTCTCTTCCTTCATCCTCAGACGGTGGATTCCGGCGTATCCCACTTAGAGTGAGTCCCTTACCCTACCACGTGGGCCATGGAGGGAGGAACAGCTATCGACTGTTATTAAGCAGCGAAAGCTAGGTTGTTGTTTTGTTTGCCAGTTATAGGCGTTGACGTTTTAACGAGGCCGATCCCCTCGACTCGCAACTTAAGCTCGAACTATCCCTGTCGAATCCGTAACGTCCCCATGATATAAATGGAGCGTACGAGAGAAGAATAGTCAGCAAGTTGGCTGATATTCAATTGTCATCGGTACAGGATTAATTATAACAGATTGGCTCAAAAAATCAATTGTAAGGTCTTGGCAGTTCTACATCTTCTGTCGATCACGGAATGCACGTTCAATATCACGCTTCGCTTCCTTCTTCTTCAGGTCTTCACGCTTGTCATATTGCTTCTTCCCTTTACCCAGACCGATTAAAACCTTGGCAAAGCCATTTTTCAAATACATTTTCAACGGTACGATCGTGTAGCCTGTTTCCTTTGTTACACCGATCAGTTTACTGATTTCCTTCTTATGCAAAAGAAGCTTCCGTGTCCGCAACGGGTCATGGTTAAACTGGTTTCCCTGCTCATAAGGGCTTACATGCATATTATAAAGATAGATTTCTCCATTTTCTATTTTAGCGAAGGCATCCTTTAAATTCACTCGGGCCGCACGGATGGCCTTGATTTCGGTTCCCTTCAAAACGATTCCGGCTTCAAACGTTTGTTCAATAAAAAAATCATGATAAGCCTTTTTATTTTGTGCTAGTTGTTTACCTGAACCTTTTGGCATCTAACTCTCCCCTTTTTACATCCAATCGCGGCAAGAGGATGAAATGATCATCCCCCGCCTCAATCTTTATCTCTTTTTTGGTTTTCTCTTGCGCTTGGCAGCTGGCGCATTTTCAAAGAATTTTTTCTTCTTTTTCGATTTTCTCCCATTAGAAGGCGAATCTCCATTACGGCCGCCGCCTTTACCTTCATTACGTCCTCCATTGCCTCCACGGCCGCGTTTACGTTCACCTGAATTGGCTTTGAATATTTTCTTCTCGCCAGATGGACGCGGACGGCTTACCTTCATGCCGATAATTTCAAAATCGATGGCGCGTTCCTCTTTATTGACGTTGGAAACACGTACGTCGATCTCATCGCCAATCCGGAACACATTACCGGTACGTTCCCCGATCATTGCAAGCTGACGCTCATCGAAGCGGTAATAATCATCCGTCATGAAGCTGACATGGACAAGTCCTTCAATGGTGTTCGGCAGCTCGACGAACATCCCGAAATTCGTAACCGAACCAATGATCCCGGTATACTCTTCGCCGATTTTATCCAGCATATATTCCGCTTTCTTCAGATCATCCGTTTCCCGTTCAGCATCGACTGAGCGACGTTCACGTTTCGATGTATGATCGGCAATCTCAGGTAAATTGGCATTCCATTTCTCCTTCGTAGCTTCATCCAGTTTACCTTCCACCAAGTAGGTCCTGATCAACCTGTGCACGATCAAATCCGGATAACGGCGAATCGGCGATGTGAAATGTGTATAAAACTCAGCAGATAAACCAAAGTGACCTAAGCTCTCCGGATCATATTTCGCCTGTTGCATGGAACGGAGCATGACGGTGGATATGACCGTTTCTTCCGGTTTACCGGCTACCGCCTCAATGATTTCCTGTAACGCCTTAGGGTGAACGTCATTGGCCGATCCCCGGACAATATATCCGAAGTTCGTTATGAATTCAAAGAAACGCTGCAGTTTTTCCGGCTTGGGATCTTCATGAATACGGTAAATGAACGGTACGTCAAGACGGTGGAAATGCTCTGCAACGGTTTCATTAGCCGCAAGCATGAACTCTTCAATCAGCTTTTCGGCAACCGACCTTTCACGTAAAACCACATCAGTCGGATGGCCTTCTTCATCAACGATGACTTTAGCTTCATTGAAATCAAAGTCAATCGCACCGCGGTTCATCCGGTTCTTGCGCAGGATGGCAGCTAACTTCTCCATGTCCTGGAACATCGGCACCAACGCTTCATAGCGTTCGAGCTGTTCTTCATCTTTATCGACAAGGATTTTGTTCACATTTCCATATGTCATACGTTCCGTCGTCTTAATGACACTTTCAAAAATCTCATGGTTGACGACTTTGCCCTCTGGCGTAATTTCCATTTCACAAGAGAGTGTAAAGCGATCGACTTGTGGGTTCAAGGAACAAATGCCATTCGATAAACGATGCGGGATCATCGGGATGACCCTGTCCACCAAATAAACGCTCGTCCCTCTTTCCAAGGCTTCCTTATCGATTGGTGATCCTTCCTTCACATAATGGCTGACATCAGCAATATGAACACCCAGCTTATAATTGCCATTTTCAAGTTTGGAAACAGTGACGGCATCATCCAGGTCCTTTGCATCCGCTCCATCAATCGTGACCAAAACATCATTGCGCAAATCCCTGCGGCTTCCAATTTCACTTTCTTCAATGGTATCCGAAACGGCATTGGCTTGTTCCATGACGTCATCCGGGAACTCCATTGGCAAACCATATTTATGGATCACGGAAAGAATATCTACACCAGGATCATTTTTATGTCCAAGAATCTCAATGACTTCACCTTCGGCACTTATGCGTCCTTCAGGATAAGAAGTAAGCTTGACGACAACCTTATGGCCCTCTACCGCTCCATGTGAAGCATGCTGCGGAATGAAAATATCGTTTGCGATCTTTTTATCATCAGGGATGACGAAACCAAAACTTTTACTTTCGGAGTATGTACCGACCACTTGTGTAATACCGCGTTCAAGAATTCTGATGACCGTGCCTTCTTGCCTTGAGCCCGATGTTTCCGAAGATACTCGTACCATGACGACATCTCCATGCATCGCTGTGCCCGTTTCATTCGGCGGAATGAAAATATCATCCATTCCAGGGTTATCTTCAGGTGTGACAAAGGCGAATCCCTTAGCGTGTCCTGTTAATTTACCACGGAACAAATTCATCTTTTGCGGCAGCCCGTAACGATTGCTCCTCGTTCTGACCACCAATCCCTTTTCTTCCATCTTTACTAGAGCCTTAACGAAATTCTTGAAATCTGCCGAGTCTTCGATTTTCAAAGCCTCTTCCAGTTCTTGTACCGTTAAGGGCTTATACGCTTCATCCGTCATGTATGTCAGAAGCTTATTAATATGTTCTTGAATGTTATCTTCCATGAAAACCCTCCTATTCAGGGTATATTTTTGTTATTCGGCCCAATCCAGACTTTCTAAAAATTCCAATACATCTTCATGCAGCTGGTCCTTTTCTTTATCAAGAGTTATGACATGACCGGATTCTTCATACCACTTGATTTTTTTGACCGGTGATTCAATGGCATCAATAATAATATCGGCACTTTTTGGATTGATAACATCATCATGCCTGCCCTGCACCACAAATGTCGGCGCGTATATAAGGTCGACGTGCTCTCGTACATCCGTTATCAATTCCTGAAGGGCTTTCAATGTATTCATCGGTTTATCGGCAAGGAGGTCCATTTCAAGCTCTATTTGCTCTTGAGTTTTTCCTTCATACTTCTTAAATTCTCTGGCGTACTCCAATACTCCTTTAAACATCATTTCTTCACTTTTGATATACATAGGCGCACACATTGATACGATACCCTTTATAGGTACAGTGTAACCTAATTTAAGAGAAAATACGCCTCCTAATGATAGTCCGGCAACAGCAATTTCTTCATGGCCTTTGCTTTTCAGGAAATCGTAGGCCATCATTACATCTTTCCACCAATCTTCCGGACCCGTTTTCACCAGCTCCTCTGGGGGTACGCCATGCCCTTTATAGTGCGGGGCATGGCAGGTGTATCCCTGTTTCTCCAAGTAACGCCCTAGCATCCGTACATCCGCTGAATTCCCCGTAAATCCATGTAAAAGTAAGACAGCTCTTTTTCCGCCTTCAAAAGTAAAGGGCTGCTGCAGCTTTATTTTCATGATCTTAAGCTCCTTTATCAGTAAATAGAATTTTAAAAACATCCCTATCCTATAATTAAGTACTAAAATCACTATATCTATTCATGTAACTATTGTGCAAAGAAAAAAGTCTAGCTATATTTAGCTAGACTCATTTTTGATCCATTACACATCAAAGTATGCAACTAGTAAAGTTAAAGCAAAGAATAAAATCGCCAATACTATTGTCGCACGATGTAAAACCAGGTCCAAACCGCGTGCCTTTTGCTTTCCGAATAACTGCTCAGCACCGCCGGCAATCGCACCTGATAAACCTGCACTCTTACCTGATTGAAGCAATACCGTCACAATGAGGGCGATACTGACAATCACTAAAAGCGTTATGAGAAATGCATGCATGCAATTACACCTCCTGAAGAACCAATAAACAATTACTTTAACTTTACCACACCCAATAAGTATCCACAATCTTTGTTATACTATGATGGTAAGAATTCCTAAAAATCCATAGTCATTTATTTTCTTTTTGAATCAAAGTTTGAGATAATTTGCATAAATAGAGAAAGAGGTGTCAACATGTTTAAGTCCATACTCCGGATTCTTGATCTCCTGACCATCCTATTCTCGGCGGTTGCCGGCTATTCTTTATGGACAGGCGGAAGCAATTTTATCAGTGTCCTATTAATCATCCTATCACCGCTTTTATTGCTGCTGGCAAAGTATCACGGAAATCGATACTTATTATTTGCTGCATATATCACGACAACCGTTTATTTTACTGCTATTATTTATAATGGACTTTCCAATAGCGGTACTGACTTTTTCCAATCAAGCTTCAATGTCCTCCTGATCGGGGCAGCAGCCGCCTTGCTGAGCGTCATAGCGGCGGTCATTGGGTTTGGGACCAATACCCTTACGATTCTTTGGTTATCGCTTCACGCCCTTGTCACATTCGAGACAATCAGGATGTCATCGGGTTTCCTTTCGAGCTTTTGGTCTGATCCCGTTGTGGAAACCGCAGTCCGTAACGATTATCCATTTTTATTGATGGTCGTCTGGATTGGCTTATTTCTTGATAAATATCAAAGTGAATTAACAAGGGATTACTTATCCCGATAATTTTTTTCAAAACTACTTTTATTGGAAACTTATATTAAAAGCAAGGGGCCTT
Organism: Peribacillus sp. NPDC055009; assembly: GCF_053608705.1. Taxonomy (NCBI): domain Bacteria; kingdom Bacillati; phylum Bacillota; class Bacilli; order Caryophanales; family Bacillaceae; genus Peribacillus; species Peribacillus sp. NPDC055009. The sequence goes on from NZ_JBSGVZ010000002.1 coordinate 230,360, forward strand.
TCATATGTTAAAACCTATATTTGCAGCAACTGCTCTATCATCTTTCATTCTAATGGCTGGCTGTTCATCCGACCTGACAAGCGAGCATGAAAAAGAGCAAAAAGAAGAACAACCGGGCTCCCAGGAGACGGAGACAGAAACCGACAAGAATAATGATTCAAAAGAATCGGCCCAACGCCAGGTGGAAGTTGATGAAACGGCTAAACCCGGACAGGCTGGCCTTCAGACATTAGCCCATCCGGAAGGCATTCCTGTACTTGTCAATAAACAATACAGCCTGCCTGAAGATTACAAACCTGCTGACCTCATCTACCCAAAAGTGGATTTCATCTTTCAAGATAAAATTGAAAAAAGAATGATGCGAGAGGAAGCGGGAAAGGCACTTGAAGTAATGTTCCAGGCTGCCGAAAAAGAAAACATGCACTTTGCCGGCGTTTCCGCTTATCGCTCTCACCAAAGACAGATCGAGGTCTTTAATAACTATGTGGCTAAGGACGGGGAAGAAAAGGCGAAAACCTACAGTGCAATGCCTGGGACAAGCGAGCATGAAACAGGCCTGGCGATTGATGTCACGACCCACGATGGGGCATGCGCTGCCCAAGACTGCTTCGGTGATACGAATGAAGCTGCCTGGCTTGCTGAACATGCACATGAATACGGATTTATCATTCGCTACCCTGAAGGCAAGGAAAACATCACAGGTTATAAATACGAACCATGGCACATCCGTTATGTTGGTGTCGCTACCGCAACTGAAATCTTTGAAGCGAAGATTACATTAGAAGAATACTATAATGCCGTACCAGTGGAAGCTGTATCGAGTAAATAAAAAAAGGTGCCCGGATGCGGCACCTTTTTTTATATTAATCAAACGTTTGATTAAATCCTTTTATCAGCCCTGAACCAAGCCGGAATCAGTGACTGGCGGCTAACTTTATAAGCAAAAAAACCTCCCATACAATGTGTATTCTCACATTGTATGGGAGGTGAAAAGAAATTACTGTGCAGAATCCATCTTCTCGTCAGAAGCAGAATCCCCAAATAATTGGGTGAATGGATTTCAACGACTGAAAGAACGAAACCTAATTTTGGAGCATTGCATATTTAAGCAACGAAAAAAGGACTCCGCATAATTGGCGGGGTCCTTCAATATTCATCGTTTTTATTTTCAACTTCAAATAGGTTGAAACTTGATGATTCATCTGGGTTGAATGCAGGTTCTTCATTTTCATATTTATATTTATGTTCTTCTACGTATTTAATTTTCTGATATTCCTCTTTTGACATACCCTCCCAAATTTTTGTTGCATTGTGGTCTTCATGGCCAGGCTGAGGATTCGTATGCGGTGTTGGGTCCAAGATAAAACTACCCAAAAAAATGGTTGTGTAGAAAAATGGCATTGCCATAATCAAAACGATTAAGCCCAATGCTCCAACTATATTTATGTATTTTTTCATTGGTGACATACCTCCCAATTTTTGAATTTTTATATTCAATTGAATGTACAACCAGCATATTTTAGTCACTCCATAACCAATCACGAAACCACTTGACGGGAAGAACAGCCAATACACAAATTACAAGAAGTATAAATGCAATATACAGCATTCCTAAATCAATCAGTATGCCCATTACTACAGCTACACAGGAGATTATAATAGCGATAGAGAAACGTTCAGTCATTGTCTCACCTCCCGTTTGGTTAACTCCAGTAAATCTTTTATTAATTCATCGGTATGGATGAAAACAAACACTTGGTATTTTTTGTTGTTTCGATTGGGCATAGTATGATGAATGTCATGTCCAGCCCGTACCAGAGCCATAGACAATGATTTTTTGTAAATGTTCTTGAGCCCCATAATATCCACCTCCATTTATGAAATTGGCAAAGGAGGTAAAAGTGCTTACCTCCTTAAATTCATTCCTTTTCCATCTTTTCTTTCTTTTCCATTTTATGAAGGATGATATTTGAAACAATCGCATAGACCACAAACGCCATCCAATAATAACCATAATCCTTATCGTTGCCAATGGACGAAAACATTAATATCGCAAATAACAAATATGGAATGGTCAATAACAATCGGAGTTTCCAAAGGTATCGTCCCCACATCGGTATTCCTCCTTTTAAAATCATTGGCAGTGCTTTTGAGATTTTTTCCACTCCTCAAATACTATGTCACTGGCAATAATTTCAGCATCGGTATATCCCAACCCACCTAAAGCAACTTCGATTTCATCAGCGCTCTTGCTGTCAAATAATCGTAGCTTGGGAATGAGAGCCCACGCTCGCTGTTTATCAATTTCCACAGCTACAGAGTTGATATCACCAAGCAAATCAAGGTCGTTTATATAATGGTCCAATGTGCGTTTGGCAAGAAAGTCAGTTCCTTCATTATTGTTACGGAAAAACAATCCTGTTAGCGTTTCGATGGCTGTTGATAAGATTTCTGGTTTCATGGCTTTCGTCCTCTTAATTAACTAAATATTCCGTTACATCTATTACTATAGAAGTATGAAGTACCAAAATTATGCTGTCAATCTAAAAAAGACCATTCCTATTGGAACGGTCTAAAAGTTTGGCATATAAGATTTTTCGTCTGTGTTTTTAACATCCAGCTCATGACCATCTACCATGTAATCATAAACAAGCGTGGCTAGTGGGACATACTTTCCATCTATCTTTGCTTGATGTATTGCTCTGTCCACTTTACCGAAACCGTTGATTTGTCGCCTTTCTGCTAATTGCAAATTATATTTTCTAGCCACAATATCGAACACAAGTTTTGCATCATCTTGAGTTTTAGGCAGCTCTAGGCTTTCACGAACTTTACTTTCAGTTTTCGTTAAATAAGCACAGTAAGCATCATATTTAAAGCGAATGCCATAATATGCGTGGATTTCCTTGTGTTTTTTTATAAACTCCTTGGAGTTTGGTGATTGCCTTTTTTGGCTATCCAATATCCAATTCCCAATTCCTCTTTTAACAAGTTGACCTTATCGTCAATATCTTTAGCAATATCAATATCCAATAGGCCATACCATTTTGTAATTGTAGGTCTCGATAGTTCGCTTGGAATAATTTTCAATTTGTAAGTCAAATGTAAATTCTTTCAACAAGTCCTGTATTAACACGCAAAAACCCCCAATTCATAAGCGATATCACTCACTTATAAATCAGGGGTTGATACTAAACATTTGTATTGCTAAGTTCGAGTTGATGTACTACATAACTCAAAGTGTCCAAAAGTGCCTTGTATGACAAAGTTCGGACGTATTTTATGCTTGATAATTACTTCTTCAGGTTATAGAAAGATTTCAAGCCGCCGTATACAGCCAAGTCACCAAGCTGGTCTTCGATGCGAAGAAGTTGGTTGTATTTAGCGATACGGTCTGTACGGGACATGGAACCAGTTTTGATTTGTCCTGCGTTTGTTGCAACGGCGATATCAGCGATCGTTGCATCTTCCGTTTCACCGGAACGGTGGGAAACGACTGCAGTGTAGCCTGCGCGTTTTGCCATTTCGATTGCATCAAACGTTTCAGTCAGTGTACCAATTTGGTTCACTTTGATCAGGATGGAGTTGCCGATGCCTTTTTCGATGCCTTCAGCCAATTTTTTCGTGTTCGTTACGAAAAGATCGTCACCAACAAGCTGAACTTTAGAACCGATGCGTTCCGTTAAAAGTTTGTGGCCATCCCAGTCATTTTCATCCAGGCCGTCCTCGATGGAGATAATAGGGAATTCATTCACTAGCTCTTCATAGAAAGCTACCATTTCTTCTGATGTAACACCATTGCGGCCTTCGCCAGCAAGATCATATTTGCCTGTTTCTTTGTTATAGAATTCAGATGAAGCTACGTCCATGCCAAGGTAGATATCTTCGCCTGCTTTGTAGCCAGCTTTTTCAATTGCCTCAATGATGACTTGAAGCGCTTCACGGTTTGAACCAAGGTTTGGCGCGAAGCCGCCTTCATCGCCGACTGCCGTATTCAGGCCTTTGGCAGAAAGGACAGATTTCAAGGCATGGAATACTTCTGCACCCATACGAACTGCTTCTTTGAAGCTAGGAGCACCTACAGGAAGAATCATGAATTCCTGGAAGTCAACATTGTTATCGGCATGTGATCCGCCGTTAATGATGTTCATCATTGGAGTAGGAAGTTGTTTCGCATTGAACCCTCCAAGGTAACGATACAATGGTAAACCTGAAAATTCCGCAGCGGCATGGGCAGCAGCCATTGATACGCCAAGGATTGCATTAGCTCCCAGGTTTCCTTTGTTTTCAGTGCCATCCAATTCAATCATAGTGAGGTCAAGTCCTGCTTGGTTCGTAACATCCAAACCGATGACAGCTTCAGCAATGATATCATTTACATTATCGACTGCTTTTTGTACCCCTTTACCCAGGTAGCGAGATTTATCTCCGTCACGAAGCTCAACCGCTTCGTGTTCTCCTGTTGAAGCACCTGATGGTACGATTGCACGTCCGAAGTATCCGGACTCTGTTTGGATTTCTACTTCTATTGTTGGATTACCACGGGAATCTAGCACTTCGCGTGCATATACATGTTCGATGTACGGCATTATAAATCTCTCCTTTTCCTATTCACAATTTTATTTAGATAATAGGGATTTCCCTGTCATTTCAACAGGTTTTTCGACTCCAAGCAAATCAAGCATCGTTGGAGCTAAATCACCTAGGATACCACCTGTTCTTAATGTTACCTGATTTTTAGTGATAATGACAGGCACGGGATTCGTAGTATGGGCTGTCATCGGGTTGCCTTCAAGCGTTACGACTTCATCAGCATTCCCATGGTCAGCGGTGATGATTGCCGTACCGCCTTTTGAGACGATTAAATCGACAATCCTGCCTAGGCATTCATCCACTGTTTCAATCGCTTTAATGGTAGGCTCAAGCATCCCTGAATGACCAACCATGTCCGGATTGGCAAAATTCAAGAGAATGGCATCAAAACGATCAGCCTCAATTTGTTCCACCAATGCATCCGTAACTTCATAAGCACTCATTTCAGGTTTTAAATCATATGTAGCGACTTTCGGAGAATTAATTAAAATCCTCTCTTCACCAGGAAACTTCTCTTCACGTCCGCCGCTCATGAAAAATGTCACATGCGGATATTTCTCAGTTTCAGCGATACGAAGCTGGGTAAGCTGGTTTTGGGAAAGTACTTCCCCTAATGTATTATCAAGATTTGTCGGATTAAATGCAACATATCCGTCAACTGTTTCTGAAAAATGTGTCAAGCAGACAAAATGGAGATGCTTCGGATGTCCAGGACCGCGGTCAAATGAGCGAAAATCCTCATTGGTGAACGTATTGGAAATCTGGATCGCCCGGTCTGGACGGAAGTTATAAAAGATTACGGCATCATCATCTTTAATCGTTGCCACCGGTTTACCGTCTTCCGCCGTTATGACTGAAGGTATCACGAACTCGTCAAAAATACCATGTTCGTAGGAATCCTCGACACATTCCATCGCGGAAGAGTAAGCAGGGCCATCACCATACACCATCGAACGGTAGGATTTCTCCACACGTTCCCAGCGCTTATCACGGTCCATCGAATAATATCTTCCGGATATGGTCGCAAACTGTCCAACACCGATTTCCTTCATTTTCGCTTCCGCTTCCTTAATATAACCTTGCGCCGTTTTCGGCCCGACATCACGACCATCTAAAAATGCATGTACATATACATTTTTAACTCCTTCTTTAGCGGCCAATTTCAGCAGGGCATACATATGATCGATATGACTGTGCACGCCGCCATCTGAAAGTAGACCGAAAAGATGAAGGTCCGTGCCTTTTTTCTTGGCATGGCTCATGGCATCGATCAAAGTTGGGTTTTTGGCAAACTCACCTTCACGGATAGCCAGGTTCACACGGGTCAGACTTTGATAAACGATCCGTCCTGCCCCGATATTCAAATGCCCCACTTCCGAGTTCCCCATTTGACCGGCAGGCAAGCCGACCGCTTCCCCGCTTGCAGTTAAATGGGAATGCGGATACTGTTCCCAAAAACGGTCAAAGTTCGGTTTTTTCGCATGAAAAACAGCATTTCCCTTTTCCTCGTTACGGCAGCCAAAACCGTCTAAGATGATAAGTGCCACAGGCGACTTACTCATAGTGACCAGCCTCCAGCAATTGTAAAAATGAATCGGATTTCAAGCTTGCACCGCCAACCAACGCACCGTCTATATCAGGTTGTGCCATGTACTCTTTAATATTCTCAGGTTTTACACTGCCACCGTATTGAATGCGGATGGCTGCAGCTGCTTCATTTGAAAATTTGTCAGCAACAACCGAGCGGATATGCGAACAAACTTCATTAGCATCTTGAGCAGATGACGATTTTCCTGTTCCAATTGCCCAAATCGGCTCATAAGCAATAACGGCTTGTTTCAATTGATCGTCAGATAATCCTGCAAGGCCTTTTTCTATCTGGCTGCCTACGAAATCATTCGTTTCGCCAGCTTCCCTTTGCTCTAATGTTTCACCGCAGCAAACGATTGGGGTCAATCCGTGGGCAAAAGCGGAATGAGCTTTTTTATTAACGGCTTCATCCGTTTCGTTGAACATTTCACGGCGTTCGGAATGACCAAGTATGACGTAGGATACACCAAGATCAGCCAATGCGATCGGGCTGATTTCTCCTGTGAAAGCACCGCTTTCTTCAAAGTGCATGTTCTGCGCCCCGATCTTCACATCAGTTCCTTTTGCTGCTTGAACCAGCTGATCCAAAAATAAAGCTGGAGCACATACAACCGTATCGATTACATCTTGCTTCGGAATCAAATTGCTCACTTCTTCTAAAAAGGCAGTCGCTTCAGATAGTGTTTTATTCATTTTCCAGTTTCCTGCAATAATCGGTTTACGCATTTGGTTTCTCATCCCTTCTAAAGTTGAAATATGTAACGGTCAGTCTTATTTATCGTTCAAGGCCACAACGCCAGGCAACTCTTTGCCTTCCATGAACTCAAGAGATGCACCGCCGCCAGTTGAAATATGGGACATCTTTTCTGCCAAGCCAAACTTTTCTGCGGCTGCGGCTGAATCCCCTCCGCCTACAATGCTGTACGTATCTTTTGCTTCCGCCAAGGCTTTAGCAACGGTTTTCGTTCCATTCGCAAATTTATCGAACTCGAATACACCCATTGGTCCATTCCAAATGACAAGCTTGGAACTTTTGATTACATCCGCAAATAATTCGCTTGTTTTTGGTCCGATATCAAGAGCCATTTTATCCTTTGGAATAGCATCGATATCGACATTATCCGTCTCTGCATCAGGTGAAAATTCAGCAGTTACGACTGCATCGATAGGCAAATGAAGTTTTACGCCTTTTTCTTTTGCACTTTCGATGAAAGATTTGGCCAATTCTATTTTGTCTTCTTCCAATAAAGAATTACCGATTTCATGACCTTGCGCTTTAATGAATGTATAACCCAATCCACCACCAATGATCAAGTGATCGACTTTTTCCAAAAGGTTTTCGATAACGCCTATCTTATCCTTTACTTTTGCTCCGCCAATTATTGCTGTAAAAGGACGTTCTGGGTTGGATAGGGCTTTTCCAAGTACTGAAAGCTCTTTTTCCATCAGCAATCCGGCAACGGCTGGGAGATGGTGCGCTATTCCTTCAGTTGAAGCATGTGCACGATGCGCAGCTCCGAATGCATCGTTAACATAAACATCAGCAAGTGCAGCAAATGACTTCGCCAATTCTTGATCGTTCTTCTCTTCTCCTGGATAGAAACGAACGTTTTCCAACAACAAGATCTCGCCATCTTGCATGTTATCAATTATTGATTGAACGGTCTCACCGTATGCTTCTTCTGCCTTTTGCACATCCTTGCCACTAAGTTCGCTTAGTCTTTCCGCAACAGGTGCTAGACGCAATTCTTCTACGACTTGTCCTTTAGGACGGCCAAGGTGGCTGGCTAAGATGACTTTTGCGCCTTGTTCTGTCAAATAGGAAATCGTCGGCAGTGCAGCCTTGATTCTCGTATCATCCGAAATCTTTCCGTCCTGCATCGGCACGTTGAAATCAACACGGCAAAATACGCGTTTCCCCTTTAATTCAATATCTTTAATCGACTTTTTATTCATAATCCAAGAACCTCCTTAGATATTGTTATCATATTTTTGATTCTTTTAGCCAAAAAGGGAGAGGGTAAATTTCCCAACTCCCCTTTTCTCTTTTTCATTATAGTCGGTTTCCAGGAAATTATCCAAAAACAAGAAATGTAAACGCTTGACTGATTAATGACTTACTAATAATATCATCTTCTGCCAAGTTTTTTTAGAGGTGTGATAAAAAAAACCTCACCTTGGTGAGGTTTTTTATTATTCTAATTACAATCCTTTTTTAGCCAAATAGTCGATCAAATCAACAACACGGCTTGAATATCCTGTTTCATTATCATACCAAGATAATACTTTAACCATGTTTCCTTCCATTACCATTGTGGAAAGGGCATCGATTGTAGATGATGATGGGTTACCGTTATAGTCAGTTGATACTAGCGGAAGTTCGCTGTACTCAAGGATTCCTTTTAATTCACCTTCAGAAGCCTTTTTGAATGCTGCATTAACTTCTTCAACTGTTGTGTCTTTTTCAAGTTCTGCAACAAGGTCGACAACAGACACGTTTGGAGTAGGTACGCGCATTGCCATACCATTCAATTTCCCTTTAAGTTCAGGAAGGACAAGTGCAACAGCTTTTGCTGCCCCAGTTGTTGTAGGAATGATATTCTCGGCAGCTGCACGTGCACGGCGGTAATCTTTATGTGGCAAATCAAGGATTTGCTGATCATTTGTATAAGAGTGAACAGTAGTCATCATACCGCGTTTGATTCCGAATTGTTCGTGAAGCACTTTAGCAAATGGAGCTAAGCAGTTCGTTGTACAAGAAGCATTAGAGATTACATGGTGGTTAGCTGCATCATATTTATCTTCGTTTACACCCATGACGATTGTGATATCTTCATCAGATGCGGGAGCAGAGATGATTACTTTTTTCGCGCCAGCTTCTAAATGCTTAGCTGCATCTGCACGTTTCGTGAAACGTCCTGTAGATTCTACTACTACTTCTACTCCTAGTTCACCCCATGCTAATTGTGCAGGGTCACGTTCAGCCAATACTTTGACTTTATGACCATCAACAACAAGGTAATCCCCATCAACTGTTACTTTTTCATTAAGAGATCCATGAATTGTATCGTATTGAAGAAGGTGCGCTAACATATTAGCATCCGTTAAGTCGTTAATAGCAACAATCTCTACCCCAGGATTACTCAATGCTGCACGAAATACATTACGTCCAATACGTCCAAAACCATTAATACCAACTTTTACTGCCATGAAAAATTCCTCCTTTTAAGTTCGCAAATATATTAAGGGGTGTAATTCCCCTGAATTAACTCTTGTGCCGCCGCTTCATCCGTGATTAAAACGGTTGATGAAGGTGCGCCTTTCATGTAGGAACGGATAGCCTTTGCTTTAGTTTTACCACCTGCCACAGTTATCACTCGCTTTTCAGGGCTAAGATCATCTAACTGGATGCCGACTGTCAAAACTTTATGAACAACTTTACCGTTTTCATCGTAATAATAACCGAATGCCTCTCCTACAGCATTTCCATCTAACAGCTTCTTTAACATTTCTGGCGAAGAATTTCTTCTTTCTGCCATCGCCATGGCATCACCGATTCCATGAATGATCATATCGGCAGATTTGATTTGGGAAATCACTTCTTTAATTGCAGGTTCCTTCTGAAATGAAGCATAAACCTCACCGCTTAATTGATCGGGTACATACAATACTCTGTATGAGGCCTGTGCCTTCTGGGCCATTTTTTCGACAATCGTATTGGCCTGATTCTGCACTGCTTCACCAATTCCCCCGCGGGCCGGGACAAATGTCAATTTCTTCGACGCTTCATCAGGTGACAGCGAATCAGCCACTTCGGCCATTGTCGATCCGCCAGTAACCGCAATGATATTCTTTGAGTTCCATTCTCGTTTCATACGGATTGCACAAGCTTTACCCAATTCTTTTTTCACCCATGGGGTCTCATCACAATTTCCTGAGACAATAATGACCTCATCCACTTGCAATAAATCCTGCAATTGCCGTTCCATTATGTCTATACCCATTACTTCACGCATTATTCCTTCTAACTTATCCAGGATTTCAATCCCTTCATCAGTCAGCGTCATGCCAGAGCTGAATATGTTAACCAGGTTCTGACTTTTCAGAAAATCAACCTCGCCTCTGAGCGTCCGCTCCGTCAAATTAAGGCTCACGGACAGACTGCGCCTTCCAACCGGCTGCATCATTTTGATATAACGCAGGATATCATATCTTTTTTGCATAACCAAAAGGAAATCTGGTAATAATTTTCTTTGTACCTCGAGTAATGTACGCATATTTAAAACTCCTAAAAAGTTAAGTTGGACGTATAATGTCCCGCGTAGTCATTTTCTGTCCCACTTAAAACAAAAAAATATTCCTGCTACATATTTTATTCTAGCAGGAACGGAATGTTTCTTCAAATGATTTGAAAAATTATTTTTCCAAAAGCCTATTTAGAGCTGATTTATCAACGTTTCCGAATTGAACGATATCATCTTTCCATTCAACGACAGGGATCATCAGCCCGAATTTCTCAAGCAAATCATCATCGGTGTGGATATCGATTTCTTTATAGCCTATGCCTGATTCCTCTTTCACTTCTTCAAGCACTTGCTTGGCTTTATCGCATAACGGGCATTTATCCCTACTATATAAAACAAACGCATTTGATTCCAAAACCACTCATCCTTTTCAATCATATCTTTTTCGTTTAGATGAAGAAGGGATCCCTAATTGTTCCCGGTACTTGGCAACGGTTCGGCGTGCCAGGATAATTCCATGCTCTTCTTTCAACCGTTCTGCCAGGTCCTGATCCGAGAGCGGCTTTTGTTTATTTTCCCCATTGATGGCTGCCTGAAGGCTCTTTTTTGCCTGCATGCCCGACATATCCTCATCAAGGCCGACTGACTGTAAAGAAGTAGTGAAAAATATCCTCATCTCTATCGTGCCAAATGGTGTCTGCACGTATTTCCCTTTGACCGCCCGGCTTACTGTGGACTCATGTATACCAAGTTCGTCGGCGATTTCCTTCATCGTCATCGGTTTCAAATAGTTCAGGCCATGATGAAAGCACGCCGGCTGTTTATCGACGATGCACTGAATGACCTTCAATATAGTTTCTTTCCTCTGTTGGATCCCTCTGGATATCCATTGGTATTCCTGCCACTTATCCTGGATAAACCGTTGAACCCCCTGATCCTTATGGCTCTTCATACGGTTTAAATACCCTTTATCCACATTAAGATTAGGTGTGTTACCATCATAATTCCCGACAAGCAGCATACCATCCCGAACTTCCACGACCACATCCGGCACTATATAAGAAGGTTTTTCCTGAAAAAAGAGTGATGCGGGTCGCGGGTTCAATGTCTGGACATAATCAAATACTTCTTGAATCTCCTTCATTGTAACACCGATTTTCTTACTTAGGTCTTTCCAGCGCTTTTCAGCAAAATCGAGGAAATGGTTTTCTATGATCGATTCTGCAAGCAGGTTCACCCCTTCTGCTTGCACCTGAAGCAAAAGGCACTCTTGAAGATTTCTCGCTCCAATTCCATGCGGCTCGAGTTCCTGTAAAATTGTGAGGCTTTCTTCCAAAACTATCCGAGATATACCAGGGATACATATGTCATCCAGCTCAGTCCTCAAGTAACCGTTTTCATCAAGGTTATGAATTAATAGCAGCAACGCCTTCTGCTGCTCACCGGTAAGTTGCTGGTGATTCACCTGGGACATGATATGCTGTTCAAGCGATATAGTATCTTCACTGATCTGTTCAATCCAATAGTTGGCATCATACGTATTCTTAAGAGTCCGTTTTCCCTTTTTCCGGTCAAAAGTTGGCTGAAATAAAGCCGATGTTGGCTGATCTATGGACAGTAATGGATTCTCCACCATTTTATTTTCTAAAAAAGCCGATAGCTCCTGCGAGGAATATTGCAGCAATGTAATAGCTTGCATAAGCTCCTGCGTCATTGCCATCTTTAATGTTTGCTGTTGAAAAAGTCCTGCTTTCATATTCATACTCATCGATTCATCCCTCCCCCACTCCATTTTACATTATCAGGAGAAAATTCTACACAAAAACCCATGAAAACGCTTACGTTTTTTTCTGAATAGTTTATTTGTTTTAAATACTATATGTTAGAAATGCAAATTAAACAACTACTTTTATTGAAAAATCACCATTTTTCAATAGTGTGCGCGTATATTTTCAAGACAGGGCTTACATTACAGGATCCGATGGAATATTACGGAAATCGAGTGAATTCGCCAAAAATTTTAGGGCCCCTCTTAAAAATGACCAATAAAAAATCCCCCACTTTATTAAGCAGAAGATTGGTAATGCCCTCGGCAGGAATCGAACCTGCATTTCAAGCTTCGGAGGCTTGCGTTCTATCCGTTGCACTACGAGGGCGTAATAGAAAATATTTTTTCAACAGACTTCATTATATGATAGATTCCCTTCCTTTGCAAGGGTTATCAGGTTTAAAACTTCGTCATTTGGGTATTATGGGTAATGTGGAAATTCATCCCTGTGCGGCATAATATATAAAGTAATCTATCGGAAAGGAGCCTTAGCCAGAAAATTGTCGAACAAATTATCCATTATAGGGTTTGTTTTGTTTGACCTAAATTGACCAAAAAGTGTATCATACATACATAAAGAATTTAAATGATTCTCTTAATCGAAGGAGGAAATGAACATGAATTTAATTCCTACAGTTATCGAACAAACAAGTCGTGGGGAGCGTGCCTACGATATTTACTCCCGTTTATTAAAAGACCGGATCATTATGCTAGGAAGTGCAATTGACGATAATGTTTCCAACTCCATTGTTGCTCAATTACTATTTTTAGAAGCGGAAAATCCTGAAAAAGATATCACTCTATACATCAACAGCCCTGGCGGAAGCATCACTTCCGGTATGGCCATTTACGATACTATGCAATATATCAAACCTAATGTATCCACAGTATGCATCGGTATGGCCGCTTCCATGGGTGCTTTCCTATTGGCCGCTGGTGAAAAAGGCAAACGTTATGCGTTGCCAAACAGTGAGGTCATGATTCACCAACCACTTGGAGGAGCTCAAGGACAAGCTACGGAGATTGAAATTGCTGCCCGCCGTATCCTTCACTTGAAAGATAAACTGAACCAAATCTTGGCAGAACGTACTGGTCAACCTATTGAAGTCCTTCAAAGAGATACGGAACGTGATAACTTCATGACTTCCGAAAGAGCTCTTGAATATGGCTTGATCGACAAAGTCATCACGCGCAGCATCCTTGATGATAAAAAAGACTCTAAATAATCATGCAACAACCGGCTCCGGAGAACGCCTTTAGCGACTTCCGGAGCTTTTTTGCATAATGAAAAAAAGGATGCTCTTTTAAGCATCCTTTTCTTTTAACCCTCTTGCTGAACAAACTCTTCCAATGCCTCTAACGCTTCTTTTTCATCGCGTCCTTCGACGATTAACTTCACGGTCACGCCAGAACTGATGGCAAGGCTCATTAACCCCATTATACTTTTTGCGTTCACTTTCTTTCCTTCTTTTTCAAGAAAAACATCTGAATGAAAGCGGTTAGCTTCTTGTACAAAAAGAGCTGCCGGCCGCGCCTGCAAACCCGTTTTCAATTTTACCTCAACTTGTTTTTCCACCATCTTGATCTCCCCTGTTAGCTTTATTTTTTCGCAGCAATAGCCTCTCCCCCACGGAGCCTGTCAGCTATTTCATCAATCTTACGTAATCGGTGATTAATCCCGGATTTACTGATTGTTCCCCCAGAAACCATTTCCCCAAGTTCCTTTAAGGTTATATCCTGAAACGCAATCCTAAGCTCCGCAATTTCCCGAAGCTTATCCGGTAAAATGCCTAATCCCACCGTATCCTCGATATAATGGATATTTTCAACCTGGCGTAATGAGGCCCCAATCGTTTTGTTCAAATTGGCTGTTTCACAATTCACAAGCCGATTCACTGAATTACGCATATCACGGACGATCCTTACATCTTCGAACCTTAATAAAGCTGAATGGGCGCCAACTATACTTAAAAACTCGGCAATCTTTTCGGCTTCTTTCAAATAAATGATATACCCTTTCTTGCGTTCAAGAGTTTTGGCCTTCAAGCCAAACTTATTCATTAGCTCACAAAGGGCATCATTGTGCTCTTTATAAAGTGAGAAAATTTCAAGGTGATAGGAAGACGTTTCCGGATTATTCACCGAACCTCCCGCAAGAAATGCACCTCTTAGGTAAGAACGCTTACAGCATTTCTTCCCAACAATAGTATCGGATATAGCATGGAGAATTTCAAATCCATCGCCTAAAATTTCCAAATCGGTTAAAACCCGCTGCCCTCCAGATGACATCCTGACAATATATACATTATTCTTTTTAAGCTTCATCTTTTTACGGACCAACAGCTCGACCTGGACCTCATAACTTTTTTTCAGCAGCGTATAAATCCTTCTGGCAATCGCAGCATTCTCAGTTTGAATATCCACAACAAGCTTCCGATTAGAAAATGAAAGGGATCCGTTCATCCGGATAAGCGCACACAATTCCGCTTTACCGCAGCAATCCTTTCCCTCTAATGTAGTAAGCTCTTTTTTCGTTTCTGAAGCAAAAGACATCCATTTCACCTCCAATCGAACGCAGGTAATCTATTTTTATCAATCAAAAAACCGTCCCCGCTTATATCTACGGTGCAATGTGGCTTTTTGTTTCATTTACAAGCATATTATAGAGCAAATCCGCCACTTTTTTCGTGTCATGGCGTATTACATTCCCTTCATAGCTGAAAATGCGTTCTTGTATGATTTCAAGCCCCATCATTTTTAAGCTTTCCACATCATACATGACCGGTTTAGCATATTCAGCTTGATAGCGTTGCTGAATTTCGGTTGGTATTTCCTCATTATTAACAAGTATCCTGTCAATATATGCATTTCCCATATGGTCATATATCGCTTTTATATGATCGCTCGCGCTATAATCCAGCGTCTCTCCGGCTTGTGTCATCAAATTGCAAATGTACACCTTCTTCGCCTTCGAACGGGCAACCTCTTCTCCTAAACCAGGAACAAGTAAGTTAGGCAGAATGCTAGTATATAGACTCCCTGGACCTATGACAATAAGATCTGCCTGTTTGATTTCCTGGAGAGTTTCACTGAGCGGCTTTATATGATGAGGAGACAGAAATACTTTTTTTATTTTCTTTCCTGAGAAGGGGATCTTGGATTCGCCTGTAACAATCGTTCCGTCCTCCATCTCCGCATGGAGAACCACACTTTGGTTGGCCGCCGGAAGCACTTTACCGCGGACATTAAGAAATTTACTCATTTCCTGGATCGCATGGACGAAATCCCCGGTCAGCGAGGTCATTGCCGCCAGTATCAAATTCCCCAGCGAATGCCCGGACAACTCATTTTTACTCTGAAAGCGATGTTGAAACATTTGTTCAACAAGGGGCTCTACATCCGATAACGCAGCCAGCACGTTACGAATGTCACCCGGAGCGGGAATATCCATATCCTCGCGAAGGCGGCCTGAACTTCCACCATCATCAGCTACCGTTACGATTGCCGTTATATCAACCGGATGCTTCTTTAACCCTCTCAACAAAACGGGAAGGCCGGTTCCCCCTCCAATGATCACAACCTTAGGTTGTTTCTTTTTATCTAACATCTGCTTTCCCCTTACTTTTTTCGATATCGCGATGTGATACTTGAACCCTGTAATCCTTCTTGAAGTGGTTTGAAATATACTCCGTCAATGCTACAGAACGGTGCTGACCGCCTGTACACCCTATCGCAACAACAAGCTGTGCTTTTCCTTCACGTTTATAATATGGAAGCATGAACGCAAGCAAATCGGTCACTTTTTCCAAGAATTTTTGCGTCTCACTCCATTTTAAAACGTAACTCGACACTTCCTGTTCCAAGCCAGTCCTTGGCCTCATATGGTCAATATAATATGGATTTGGCAGGAAGCGTACATCAAACACAAGGTCGGCATCTATGGGTAGACCATGCTTGAACCCGAACGACATGACATTGACTGTAAAACCGACACTTTTATCGGCAGAAAACTCCGATGCGATTTTCTCCCTCAATTCGCGCGGTTTCAGTTGGGAAGTATTAAAGATCAGCTGGGCCCTTCCCTTCAATTCGTCCAATAGTTCCCGCTCCATTTTAATGCCTTCCAATGGCCGGCCTAATGGAGCAAGCGGATGGGTCCTTCTCGTTTCCTTATATCTTCGGACCAAGGAATCGTCATCAGCTTCAAGAAAAAGGATTCTTGGTGATACTGCAGCTGAATCCGTTAAATTATCCAGTGCAAGAAATAAGGAATCAAAAAACTCCCTACCCCTCAAATCCATGACAAGAGCCACTTTATTCATCTTATTCCCTGAGTCCTTCATTAACTCCAAAAACTTTGGCAATAGCGTGGGCGGCAAATTATCGACGCAAAAAAAGCCGAGGTCTTCAAAACTTTGAACCGCCACTGTCTTACCCGCTCCGGACATTCCGGTAATGATGACCAATTGCGTTTCACTGATCTGCCCTGTACTCATAGTTTCTCCGCCCCCATGTATAGCAATCTTTTTTATATGTGAAAATTAACCTGGATCCAATCGGTAAGAAAGTAGTTTAAACTCAGGTGTATAGGTAAAGGTTCCATAAATGATCCCAGTTCCATGAACCATATAGTCCAGGATGTGAAAATCACCTTCAGCCATCATCAGCTTTTTAACATCTTCGACCGGATGCCAGCTAAGTTCCCCTTCTTCACAAACATCAACATTTACACCATCGGAATCCGTTGCAAAGAAAGTGAACATCATCCATTCCGACAATACCTTATCTCCGTCCTTCATAATGAAGGTGAAAATACCTTTGATGGAAGGGTTTTTTAAATAAACGCCCGTTTCTTCACGATATTCCCTAATACAAGCATCGCGTACAGAT
This sequence comes from Peribacillus sp. NPDC055009, assembly GCF_053608705.1. NCBI lineage: Bacteria > Bacillati > Bacillota > Bacilli > Caryophanales > Bacillaceae > Peribacillus > Peribacillus sp. NPDC055009. The sequence continues at coordinate 247,505 of NZ_JBSGVZ010000002.1, forward strand.
TCCCCAGGCTCCATCTTTCCGCCTGGAGCTACCCACCATCCGCGTCTAGGCTTTTTCAATAAGAGGATTTGATTATCCTTGATCAATACACAGTTTGTGACACGTTGCACGTTCTTCACCTCAATTGGCTCTGCTCGACTATAGAAACCTTCACCCCCGTGTTGAAGAGATTCAGTTTATATCCTTAAACCGCCGCTAGATATCCATTTGGCGATTTACAAATGCTAATAGTTCAAACAAGTTGTATTTTTCATCTTCTTACCTTTATGAAAGATATATATATGTTTAGTATATCTTAACATTATACTATTTTTGAAATGAGCTAACAATAAAGTAAACTTCCTGCATTGGGGGAATATTCATTCCCAAGGAATCACGTAGATAAGCCTTTATCCTGCTTAACTCCTATTCTTCTCCACTTTCGCTGCCTAAATGCAAAGGGCGGACTTACTTCTCATTAAAAATCATTTGGTACATCCTAAAAATTGGAACTAAAGATTTAGTCTTAAAGCAGGAAACAAAAAAAAAAAGGACACAGAAACTTAATCTGTGTCCTTAAACGTTTATAATTAAAGGGGGTCAACTTCTATCCATACTATACCCAATCATTATTTCACGCGTGTTACAACATCGTTAAAACGGAATTACGATTGTATATTCTAGTGAAATCAAGCCTTAGGCTGCAATTTTTCTTGAAGTTCCTCAACAAAATGCTGAGCGGATTGAGCGGCAATGCTTCCATCGCCTGTAGCTGTAACGATTTGGCGCAATGTTTTTTCACGAACATCACCAGCAGCAAAAATACCAGGGACGCGTGTTTCCATCCGGTCATTCGTTTCAATATAGCCTGTGGAATTCAAGATGCCCAAGTTCTCAAATGGTTTAGTTAGCGGAAGCATTCCGATATAAATGAATACACCGTCTGCGTCCATCACTGTCTCTTCCCCGTTTTCAGTGGAAACTAGTGTGACACCGCCGACTTTGCCGCCTTTTTCATTGATTTCCTTCAAAGTGTGATTCCAGATGAAGTTTATTTTCTCATTGGCAAATGCACGATCTTGAAGAATCTTTTGAGCACGAAGTTCTTCACGTCTGTGAACGATCGTCACTTTTGAAGCAAAGCGGGTTAAGTACACACCCTCTTCAACAGCAGAGTCTCCGCCGCCGATAACGAATAGTTCCTTTTGCTTGAAGAATGCACCATCACAAACTGCACAATACGATACACCGCGGCCGCCCAATTCTTTTTCGCCGGGAACACCGATTTTCTTATATTCGGCACCAGATGAAATGATGATTGAACGTGCCTTGAATTCCTTGGAACCGGCTTTGATCGTTTTATACTCTTCACCGTCGATGATTTCCTTAACATCCCCATAGGCATACTCCGCACCAAATTTCTTTGCATGGTCAAACATTTTCGTTGAAAGTTCAGGTCCGAGTATAGTGTCGAATCCAGGATAATTTTCAACTTCCTCTGTATTGGCCATTTGCCCGCCCGGTACTCCGCGTTCTAACATCAATGTTGAAAGGTTCGCACGTGATGTATAGACAGCCGCCGTCATCCCTGCAGGACCAGCTCCAATAATAACAACGTCATAAATTTTTTCAGACATGTTTTCACTCCTCCATATTCCATTACAAATGGAACCTTCACTACGGTTAGTGTTCCCTACCTATTATCCTATATAACAAATAATTTTTCGTCCAAATATCTGCTCATCCAAGCAGGGTTTGAACCAACTTTACGTACTTTGATAAGGTGGACACGGATATGAAATGTTTGTCTGCGATTGCCTGTTTGCTCGCCTTCTCATTTTTAAGCTGATTCCACACGTACTCCACCGCTGATGCCCATCCTGCTGGATTATTTAGCTTTTGCTCTGATTTCACCGCTTCGATGAAGACGGAAAACCACATTAAATACAGCCCGGCTTCATTTAATTGTATCGGTTGGAAATGCTGATATAATAACTCAGCTGTGCGATCGGCAAAATCAATCGGTGTTAATTGACGATCTTTAGCAGGAGCTTGAACAAGTTCAGCATAATCACGTTCCAAATCAGTGAAATTCTGATTAAGGTTGAGGACCTGGTTTTTCAATAGCTTCTGTTTATGAACCGAATGTTTCAGAAGGAAAATGGCAAACAGCCTTTCTTCAATGAATTCACTTTCCAGCCTTTTTATAATAGAAGGAAAATGATGTTCAAAACCATCTGAAGTTGCATTCATATCTCCCCAAGGCTCCATGCCTTCCTTTTCCGGGTTCATTTCCACGACCTTTTTCCATGCCTTTTTGGCAGCCTGATCATGGCCTAGGTGGTAAGCGGAAATGGTTAACCAATAGTAGAAGGTTCCATCTCCCTCGAACCCTTGCCTTTGCAGTACTTTCAACCATTTATATGCAGAAGCATAGTTTCCTATCAAAGCGAAGGTCGCTCCAAGCTTGAAACGATGTTCGGATAGCATCGGCCTAATTTTCTCCAGCATGTGTATGAGCTCTTCAACCTTCTCTTCATCTTGTTGATAATGATGAAAAACAACAAGGTTACAAAGCGCATGCAGGTTTCCTGGACTTTTTTCAAGTACCTCATCAAGTGTTGCAAAGGCGTCATTTACTTGACCAAGATAGAAATAGGCAAGTGCCAGGTTATTATAAGCGGACCAGTAATCCTCGTACTCGGCAATCGTCTCTTTCAATACTTCGATTGCCTTTGGAAAATTGCCTGATTCAAGGTACTCACGGGCTTGTTCCTGTTTGGTAATGAGCCCATCATGCTTAAAGGGATTTTCTTCTGACTCATCCGACTCAAAAGTTATCAGTTCAAGCAGGTCCTCTGCGTCATCGCTGAACTCCCCGTCTTCTTCTTTATCAAGATAAGCACTGGCGTGACGATAAGCCTCCTTGAACATGCCTAAGTGGGCATAATTATTCGCCAGGAAGTAATGACATTCCGACATATAGGGATCCATCACATCCAAGATGTTTTCCAAGAGGTTGTTTGAATAATTATATTCTCCGATTTCCGAGCAAGTGATTGCCAATTGACAGGCTATCATCGGTTCAGCGGGTTCAAGTTCCAGCGCACGTTCCAGGTATTTTTTTGATTTAGGTAGTTCTCGTCTATGATAAGCTTTTAAACCCTTGGTGAAATAATACTCACCTGTTGGGTGAAAAGTTAGAATTTTTGCCTGTTGGCCAAATTTAGAGTCTTTACTCATGTAATCCTCCATCTTCAAGTTGATTAACCATAGTATTATAACATATTGGAGTAAATTTGCCGAACAATTCAAGAAAATGGAAAAAGGGAATCACCATGCTTTCTTCAAGAAAAAATTGAGGTATATTCCTAGTCAAATGGGGAGCCAGGATTGATCTCGTTGTCGTAAATACACACAAAAGGGGTTGGGAAATATCTCTTTCATGTTCCCGAACAAAGCAACACCTTGAAATCTCAGATATGGTTTCTACCAAAAGTTTGTAGCAAAAGTTGATTGGGGCGGTTGTGCGAGACTCCGGCGGGAAAAGCGGGTGCCTGGATCGATAATCAACGTCCAAATTGTACAAGCCATAAAAAAACTGAAGAGAAACTTGACTTTCATCGAGTTTGTCTTCAGTCTGAGCCCTCCTTGACGGAGGGCACTCACCATTCATTCAGTTTCTTTCGGTTCATCCTTATCGGCATGTCTAGCCTTCAATACATCAAGCACTGCTTGGAAAGGCAACTCCTGCTCCTGAAGAAGAACGAATAAGTGATAGAGGAGATCGGCACTTTCCATCGAAAGTTCCTCTGCATCGCGGTTCTTAGCAGCAATGATCACTTCTGCCGCTTCTTCACCGACTTTTTTCAGGATCTTATCAACGCCCTTTTCGAATAGATAGGTAGTATATGAACCCTCAGGCATTTCCGATTTTCTTCTTTCAATCAATTTTTCCAATTCCGTCAAGAAAGTCACATTCGCCTTCACGTCTTGTCCGGCTTCACCGTTTTGATAAATCGTTTCGCTAAAACAGCTTGTTGCCCCTGTATGGCACGCAGGTCCTGCAGGAACGACCCGAACGACCAATGCATCTTGATCGCAGTCATACTTCATTTCGATGATTTTCTGGGTATTACCGCTGGTTGCTCCTTTATGCCATAATTCATTGCGCGAACGGCTGAAGAAAACCGTTTCACCTTTTTCAATCGACAATTGCAGTGATTCTTGATTCATATAAGCAAGTGTCAGCACTTCGCCGGTTCCTGCATCTTGAATAATTGCCGGTATCAGGCCTTTTTCGTCGTATTTAATAGTTTCAAGATTCATCGTACAACCACTCCTTGTTGTTTGAGAAACGCTTTTACTTCTTTGACGGATGTTTCTTTATAATGAAAAATCGATGCGGCTAATGCTGCGTCGGCTTTACCTTCTTGGAAGGCTTCCTGGAAATGCCCAGCGTTGCCCGCCCCGCCTGAGGCGATGACCGGCACCGAAACGGCTTCAGATACCGCTTTTGTCAAAGCGATATTAAACCCTTGTTTCTCGCCGTCACAATCCATGCTTGTCAATAGTATTTCACCTGCACCTCGGGACACAGCTTCCTTCGCCCAATCGATCACTTCCCATTCAGTCGGTTTCCGGCCGCCGTGGGTATATACGCGCCATGAGCCAAGCCCTTCTTCATATCGGGCGTCTATGGCGACCACGATACATTGGGAACCAAAGTAATCAGCACCTTCATTAATTAAATCAGGGCGCAGAATGGCTGCTGTATTTAAGGAAACCTTATCGGCTCCAGCTCGTAAGATCTTCTTCATATCCGCCAATGAATTAATGCCGCCGCCCACCGTGAACGGGATTGCCAGACTGCCCGCTACCGCTTGAACGACGTCGACAATCGTTTCCCTGCCTTCATGTGATGCGGAAATATCCAGGAAGACAAGCTCATCGGCACCTTCTTGGTCGTAAAAGGCTGCAAGTTCGACCGGGTCTCCTGCATCCCTAAGGGAAACAAATTGTATCCCTTTGACTACCCGCCCATCCTTTACATCGAGACATGGAATAATTCGTTTAGTGAGCATTTAACCACGCACCTTTTCTAGTGCTTCTTCTACAGTAAAGCGATTGGTATAAAGCGCCTTGCCAATGATTGCCCCTGCAATGCCTTGGGCTTCATACTCTTTGAGGGTGATAAGGTCTTCAAGTGAACTAATGCCGCCCGAAGCGATAACGTTTTTACCGGTTGCCTCCGCCATGGCCAATATACCTTTCACATTCGGACCTGAAAGCATCCCATCCGTCGCGATATCAGTCACGATAAATGTCTCTGCACCAGCATCGGCCAGTAATTTACCAAGATCTATCGCAAGGGTCCCAGACGTTTGAAGCCAACCATGAGTGGCAACCCTGCCATCCTTCGCATCGATCCCGATTGCGATATGGCTTCCATATTTCCTAATCATATCTTTAGTGAAATCAGGGTCTGAAACGGCCGTGCTGCCAAGAATGACACGTTCCACACCATTATCCAGGTAATGGGCTATATCATGTTCCGTACGGATGCCGCCGCCGATTTGAATGCGGGCCCCTAACTCACTTGCAGCTTTGATTACGTATGAATCATTGATGCGCACTCCCTCTTTAGCTCCGTCAAGGTCGACCATATGTATCCAATCGGCTCCTTGGTCCGCAAAGCTTTTTGCCATATCAAAGGGGGAATCGCCATAAACGGTTTCCTGATTGTAATCTCCCTGGATTAAGCGGACGCATTTGCCTCCACGCATATCAATCGCCGGGTAAATAGTAAAGTTGCTCATGCTTCTTCCTTCCCTTCTACTAATGACAGATAATTTTTTAACAGTGACATGCCCATCTTCCCGCTTTTTTCCGGATGGAACTGCATGCCGAACACATTCCCTTTACCGACGATCGCAGGCACTTCCACATCATACCTTGCCGAAGCAGTGACGAATGATTCATCGGTATCGACGTAGTAGGAATGGACGAAATAAACATGCTCCTCTTCCAGCCCCTCATTCACTGGTGAAGCGTGTTTGAATTCAAGACGATTCCAGCCCATGTGCGGCACTTTATAAACCTGGTCATTCGCATCCACTCCCTTAAAACGAACGACTTTTCCCGGGATGAGGGATAATCCTTTAGCCGGTCCATTTTCCTCACTTTCATCAAAGAGAAGCTGCATACCAAGGCAGATCCCTAATAGATAACCTCCATCGGCTACATATTCCCGCAGGAATTCATCCAGCTTTTGTTTTTCCAAGAGGCTCATTGCATCCCTGAAAGATCCAACGCCGGGAAGTATGATTCCTTTCGACTTTGAAAGTTCTTTTGGGTCATCGGAAATGAATGAATCGGCACCAAGGCGTTCAAGCCCTTTACTTACAGAAAATAAATTCCCCATGCCATAATCGACGATTCCGATCATTTTTACAACATTCCTTTCGTCGAAGGGATGCCTTTGACACGTGGATCGATAGTCGTAGCTTCATCCAATGCACGTCCCAGCGCTTTGAATATTGCTTCGATCATATGATGTGTGTTGTGACCGTAATGAACGACTACATGCAGGTTCATCCTGGCTTCAAGAGCGAATTTCCAAAGAAACTCGTGCACGAGTTCAGTATCGAAAGTACCCACCTTTTGCGAAGGAAACTCAGCCCGGAACTCTAGGTGCGGACGATTGCTTAAATCGATGACAACCTGGGCGAGTGCTTCATCCATGGGTACGAAAGCATTTCCGTAACGCTTTATCCCGCGCTTGTCCCCAAGGGCCTCCAATAACGTCTGACCTAAGCAAATGCCAATATCTTCAGTTGTATGGTGATCATCGACATCTGTATCTCCGTTTGCATCTACGGTCAAATCAAACTTCCCGTGTTTCGTGAACAAATCAAGCATATGCGTCATAAACGGAACGCCCGTCTTAATGGAGGAATTACCTTCCCCATCCACACCAAACTTCAAACTTATTTCCGTTTCATTCGTCTTTCGCTCCACACTAGCAAAACGTTCCATTACAACTCCTCCTCAACGGGGTAAGACCCCTTTTCCCAAGATGTAAAAGCATGTCAAAAGTCTTTATATCAATGATTTCGCGTATTTTAATATTTCAGGACTATTTACCGGATTCATTCACACCACGTGATTCAATGGCACGGGCGTGAGCCTCAAGTCCTTCCATTCGGGCAAATGCTGCGATTTTTTCTGCATTTTTGCGGAAGGCCGTTTCACTATACATGATGATGCTTGATTTCTTTTGGAAATCATCCACATTAAGCGGACTGGAAAAACGGGCGGTTCCATTGGTAGGCAGCACATGATTGGGACCTGCAAAGTAATCACCGACGGGCTCCGAACTAAATCGGCCAATGAAGATTGCTCCGGCATGACGGATTTTAGACATGATTTCAAGTGCATCATGGGCCACAATTTCCAAATGTTCCGGTGCAAGTTCATTAATCGCTTCAACAGCTTCCGCCATATTCCCGCATACAACGATTCTTCCATAATCCCTTATTGATGCTGCAGCAATATCATGGCGTGGAAGTAACGCCACCTGCTTGGTCACTTCTGCGGCCACTTCTTCGGCAAGAGTCGTTGACGTCGTCACCAAAACACTGCAAGCACGGGCATCATGCTCCGCCTGTGACAGCAAGTCTGCCGCAACTTCTGCAGCGATGGCGGTTTCGTCCGCCAATATCGCTATTTCACTTGGACCTGCTATCATATCAATGGCGACATCTCCAAATACTTCCCGCTTCGCTAACGCCACATATATATTTCCCGGACCCACTATTTTATCCACTTTCTTAATCGTTTCCGTCCCATAAGCGAGAGCAGCTATTGCCTGTGCCCCTCCAACTTTATAGATTTCCTTCACCCCGGCAATTTTGGCAGCTGCCAAAACCGCTGGCGATAATTTTCCATCCTTCCCTGGCGGAGACACCATAACGATCCTTTCCACCCCCGCGGCCTTCGCAGGCAACGCATTCATCAGTACTGACGAAGGATAGGCTGCTGTGCCTCCAGGTACATAAACACCTACAGCATCAAGAGGTGTCAATTTTTGTCCTAGCATCGTTCCCGTATCATCAGTCGTAAACCATGAATTTCGAATTTGTTTCTCGTGAAACATTCGGATATTATTCGCGGCTTCTTGTATAATATCAAGCTGCTCAGCAGTTAAAGATGCTGTCGCTTCTTCCATTTCCTGTTCCGATACAAGTAATTCCCCTGCACTGACACCATCGAAACGTTCGGTATAGGTATGTAAAGCGGCGTTTCCGCTTTTCCTGACATCATAAATAATATCCTGAACCGCTTTTCTTTGATCGGCAGTACCTGCATCAACCGAGCGTTTCAGTGAAATCCCTTCAGCAAACCGTTCTATTTTCATACCTTCACCTCATTAGCTATTCTTTACTATTCAATAATTTCTGCTAGCCGTTCCACGATTTCGGTAATCCTTGCTTCTTTAATTCGATAGCTGACAGGGTTTGCCACCAGCCTCGAAGTCACATTGGCAATTTTCGCATATTCCACAAGACCGTTTTCCTTCAATGTCCTCCCCGTAGAAACGATATCGACGATTCGTTCAGCCAAACCTATTAACGGTGCTAACTCAATAGACCCATTCAACTTTATAATCTCGACTTGCTCCCCCTGCTCGCGAAAATAACTGGAGGCAACATTCGGATATTTACTGGCAATTTTAGGGGCGATGTCACTTATCTTCGTACCAGGCAGTCCAGCTACAGCTAAATAGCAGGCACTGATTTTCAAATCTAGTAACTCATAGACATCACGTTCTTCCTCTAACATGACATCCTTTCCTGCAATTCCAATGTCAGCGACGCCGTGTTCCACATAGGTTACGACATCCATCGGTTTAGCTAAAATGAACCGCAGATTTTCCTCTTCCACTTCAAGGATCAATTTCCGGGAATCATCAAACTCGGGAGGGAGACGAAAACCGGCCCTTCTTAATAGCTCTGCCGCTTCTTCAAAGATTCTTCCTTTCGGCATGGCAATCGTTAAAAAGCTATTATTCATCTTTTCCATACCCCCCATTCCCTACGAATAAATGAACTTCAGAAAATGTCCGTGTAAAGGCATCGACATTTTGGACGACCGTAATATCCTGAATCGTTACCAATTTTCCTTCGGTGCGTTTAATTCTTGCAAATTCAATGGCTTCCAATCTTCGTTCGGGACTATATAAAATACATTCTGGCGCGACAGGCTGGATCGGCTCCCCAAGAGCTTCTGCAAGACGATCCACCCGGATTGCAAAACCTGTGGCCGAAGCATTCCAGCCGAACTTCTCAAGCAGATTATCATACCGGCCGCCATTGCCGATTGGCGAACCGACTTGTCCGGCATACACTTCAAATAAAGTTCCTGTGTAATAGCTCATATGACTGACCAATGTTAAGTCAAAGCTCACATATTGTTCAACGCCAAATTCTTTCAGCTGCGCAGACAATTCCTTCAGTTCAGCCAAAGAATCCTGCCCTTTATTATTTTCAACCAACCCCAGCGCCTTCATCAGGGTCCCTTCACTGCCCCTTAATGAGGTGAATTCGATAAGCCGTTGCTTATCAATGGATGAAAGCGGCAGTGATTTAACATGCTCGCGATAACCAACATAATTCTTTTCATACAAAAACTTCCTTAATATAGAGGCTCTTTCCTCCGTACCTAGAATGCTCAAGAAAAATTCTTGCAGAAATCCAATATGCCCAATGGAAATTTTAAATTCCTGAAGCCCGGCAGCCTTTAGAGCATCCGCAAGCAGGGCAATCATTTCAGCATCGGCACTTATAGACTTATTTCCAATGCACTCAATACCAATCTGTTCGAATTCTGCCGGCCTGCCTCCTTCACGCTGCTGTGCCCGGTATACATTCGCGGAATAGGCCAGGCGAAGCGGAATTTGCTGTTTTAACAGTTTGGATGCTGCCACCCGTGCAATGGGGGCTGTCATCTCGGGACGGAGTACGAGCGTATGCCCCTGGGAATCGAGAAGTTTAAACAACTGTTGATCCAATATTGCCGAAGCCTCGCCAATTGTTTCATAATATTCCAAAGCAGGCGTTTCAATAAATTGATAGCCCCACTTCTTGATTTCATCACTCATTTTATTTCTGGCCAACACCTTCGTTTCATACAGTACCGGCAATGTATCTCTCATGCCTAACGGTTTTTCAAACATAAATGGCTTTGTCACGACTGCACATCCTTTTGAATTGATTACTATCTATATCCAATCGGTCCGCCTGTAGGCACAAACCGATGCATCCATTCCTTATTTTGTTTATCTCTTTATCATTCCAAGGTTTCACGCTTAAATCCAAATTTCGGATAACATATAAAAATAGTATCAAATAAAATGACATAATCATATTAATACTCACAATAATCTATTAAATCACTTTAGTTCGCTAATATGGTAGCAGGTTGAAGTTACTAATAGTTTACTCTCGCTCCCATCTTACGTCAAGGAAAATATGCCTAATTCCATTACTTCAAACTACAGCTGTCTTTAATATTCTTCATGATCGGTTTAAGTCCAAACTCAGGGAGTTGCACCTTTTTACCTAGATGTTTCTCCCTATCTTTAGCCATTCATTGTTATTAATGTATACCTTTTGGTATAGCTGCTTTATAATATTTAGGAGTTTGGTAATATTATAAAATTTTAGGGGGAAATGGGAATGAAAAAATATTTTTCATTTTTTGTGGCTCTAATCGTTCTTTTTTCACTGGGTTCAAGCGGGACGATGGGTTTTGCCGCAACTAAGATCAACCAGGATGAGCTTAATGAATACCTTTCTGAAGTTAGAATGACACAAGAAGAATTGGAAGAGTATTTATCCTATTACGACTTAACATTGAATGAACTGAAATCGGTAGAAGAGTTGCGTGATACATTAGGACCGGCCGTCACTCCTGAGACCTTACAGAATCTACTTAAACAATATGAAATGACAGAAGCTGAACTAACGGAATTATTAATAGAATACGGTGAACTGGAAGAGGGAGATTCCATCATCGATACCTTCCATTTCATTTACGACATTGAGGATATCATCGATTTAGAAATGGATTATGATGAGGACGCGATGGATTATGATGAGGAAAAGATCATCGATTTAATGGATGGCCTCTTTACTGATATCGGTCTAAAAGACGAAGAGCTCGACAGATTCATGAATCATCTCTTGCCTATCATCGAAGACCCTTCTTTTGAAGCTCGTTTAATGGCGATCTCCGATAGAATGAATCAACTTGATAATTTCGAAACAATTGATGAATTGTCTGCAGAACAAGTGGCTGAATTGCTTTCTATTTATAATGATCTTCAAAGCTTGCTGCAAATTCAATTCAAATTCGCCTTAATTCAGGATGGTGTCACAACAAACCTATCCCTTGAGGCTTTATTCCAGCTTAAGGAAATAACGAATGCTAGTTTACTAGTTTCGATTTATGATTTAAACGGCAATTTTTTGCTCGATTTTATATTGACAGGTAAAATGATCGGTTCCGATTTAGTGAAAGAAACCGGTAATGACATTAAACAGTCCACCGAGGTCATTTCTAAAGTGGCTGAGGTACAAAAAGAAAAGAAGAAACCCGCAAAACCTGAACACAAAACGGAAAAAGGCGGAGTGCTTCCTAAAACGGCCGGTCATTACTTATTCGGTGCTTTAATCGGTTTAGTGTTGATGGGTATCGCTTTCGGATTAATTAGAAAAGCAAGACTCACTAATTAAGATGAGTAAAAATAGGCAATCCAGGCATAAGAAAAAATGGTTACTTGTCACTGCTGTTTGCTTTTTAACCTTAGGTTTTTATTTTACAACGACAAACGCCTATACACTGTTAAAAGGCTATGCCCTGTATAAATGGAATGAATCTGCCACAACGGAAGCTACAGCTAAGCTCCCCGAACCGAAGACGAAGGCAAATATTCCCGATGGGCTTGAACTATATGAAGAACGGCCGGAGACAGGAGATTTGATGGGTCAGCTTTATATTCCAACAATTGAGGCAACACTCCCAATTTATCACGGAACGGACGAAGATGAACTTGAAAAGGGCGTCGGTCATTATGCAGGCTCCGTCCTCCCAGGTGAAAAGGATAATTCCGTTTTATCCGGGCACCGAGATACAATTTTCAGAGATCTAGGTGAAGTCGGCGAAGGCGACTTGCTGATTGCCAAGACAGAAGCCGGTTCATTTACATATAAAGTGAGGAAGGTTCGTATCGTCGATGCAGATGACCGTACCGTGATCGTTCCCAAGCCTAAAGCCACACTTACAGTAACAACCTGCTATCCTTTTTCATATATTGGTAGTGCACCGGAACGGTACGTATTGGTTGCCGATTTATTGAAATCGGAAATAGTTAAATGAGATATGGGGCTGAAGTTGTTCAGCCCCCTCTTGATAAATAGATGATAGGAGGACAAGCTCAATATGGATAAACAGGCACAGGAAAGGTTTTTTCGAGTTTTAAAAGAAACGTATGAAGCTACGGTGAACCAGGAATATATATCAATCAACGAAGTCATGAAGCATCTAAAGAATGAACTGACTCCGTTATACCCAAAATGCCATTAAAAAGGACCTGCCGCATATATGGGCAAGTCCTTTTTTCACAAGGAAGTTTGCTGCTCCCTCTCAAGCATTTCTTCTTTGGTATATATGATTTTCATTGGATTTCCCCCGACGAAAGCTCCCTCTGGAACATCCTTATGGACAAGCGTACCTGCAGAGACAATCGCCCCATTTCCGATTGAAAGTCCTGGAAGAATGGTCGAATTGGCTCCAATCAATACTTCATCCCCAATGACTACATCTCCTAAACGATATTCCTGAATCAAATATTCATGTGCAAGAATCGTCGTATTATAGCCAATGACAGTATTTCTTCCAACTGATATTTTTTCCGGAAACATCACATCGGGCATGACCATCAAGGCAAACGAAGTATGCTTTCCGACTTTCATATGTAAAAAAGTCCTGTACAGCCAATTCTTCATGCCCAGAAAAGGCGTATAGCGCGCTAGCTGTATCACCACAAAATTCTTGACGACTTTCCAGAACGGAACGGTCTTATATACATGCCATAGTGAATTAGCCCCTTCAACTTGATAGCGGGACGTGCGTCTCATTTTCTAGCCTCCGTGAGCTTTTCAACCTCAACGATATTCAATAAATCCGCCATATGCTCAAGCATATAATCAGGGTGATAGCTTTCCAGGAATTCACGGCCTTTAATGGACCATGAGACCCCTGCCGTTTTTGTACCTGTGTTCTTCCCTCCCAGAATATCATGATAACTGTCCCCAATCATGATCGCCTCTTCAGGCACCGAACCGAGTTGATTTAAAGCTTTTACCAAAGGCTCTGGATCCGGCTTTGCTTTTTCCACCTCATCCAGTGTGACCACCACATCAAAGAATTGATCCAGTTTGCTTAAACGCAGGCCCTTTTCGACGACATCACGCTTCTTTGTCGTAACGACTGCCAATTTATAGCCGCTCTGCTTCAATGTTTGAACGGTTTCGAACACACCGTCAAATTGTGTGACAAGCAAATCATGGTTCCTCCAATTATGCTCCCGATAGTAAGCGATCATTTCATCCACTCGTTTTGGATCAATGGAAGAGAAAGTATCGACCAAAGTCGGTCCGATAAATGGAATGATATCTTCCCGATTGAACTTTCCAGGACAAAAGTGGTTTAACGTTTCTGTAAATGAGGCGATGATCAATTCATTTGTATTGATCAACGTCCCGTCAAGATCAAATAATAATGTATTTATGTTACTGTTCATATACAGCTTCCTTTCTCTGTACCCTGTCAGCCCGATTCCATATATACGCAACGGCCATCGTTAAAACAATGGCAGTGAGTATCCGAATAAGTAATAACGGCAAGACCGGAATCCCCAGCGGAATAAAAATCAATGTATCTTCTACAACAGCATGGCAGGCAACTAAAAAGATGAATGCAATCGTCATATCCTTCTTCGAAACATTATCCTCTTTAGCCGCTTGAATCATCACCCCTGCCCCATATGCCAAACCGAGAGTCAGGCCTGTAACGAAAGGCATGGAAGCATTCGGCTTCATCCCCAGGACCTTCATGAAGGGTGCAAGGGCTTTCGAGAAGGCTTCCAGCCACTTTAAATCTTTCATGATTTGAACAGCCACCATGAGCGGAATAACGATGACCGCCAGCTGGCCAATTCCTGAAAGGGCCTGGATGACCCCATGCAAAAGGATCGCTCCCGCTCCGTTAATCTCTGCAGCCTCCCCGATAGCCGTTCCCTGGGCCATTTCAGATCCGCCCTGCCAAACAAGATTGATGACGACCGCGGACAAAAGCGCAAGCCCGATCCGTACTGTTAGGATGACCCACAGCTTGACACCGGTTTTCATCGCAACACCTGACTCAATCAATAAATTATGTGAAAAAGATAGCATCATAGCGATGATAAAAACTTCTTTCACAGTCAAATCAAGCGTTAATATGCCAGCAATCGCTGCGTATAAATTCAGGAAATTCCCTAATACAAGAGGAATTGCAGCATCCCCTGGAAGACCGATGAGATTCATCAAAGGCGCTATCAAGTTGATGATGAATGGCAATACAGGCGTATATTGAAGCACAGTGACGATCAGAGTAACCGGAAATATCACTTTCCCCAAAGACCAGGTTGTATTCAAGCCTGAAAGAAGTCCCTTTTTAACCGAATCTACTATCACTATGCCCTCTCCCTTTACACATATTACCTATGCATCTAAATATCTTTTGTCTGCATGCCCGCGGACCCTTCTATAGACCACCAAAGCGATGGCTACAGCTACCAATACAATCGAGATCACTTGTGCGATACGCAGTGAATCCGTCAGCATCAAACTGTCCGTCCGCAATCCTTCAATGTAATAACGTCCGATGGAATACCATATTACATAGGTTAAAAACAGTTCCCCCCTGCGCAAGTTCACTTTACGTAAACTTAAGAGAATAATGACACCGAGGATATTCCAAATCGATTCATACAAAAAGGTCGGGTGATAATACGTACCGTTTATGTACATTTGATTTATGATGAATTCAGGCAAATGCATATTTTCAAGGAATGACCTTGTTATTTCTCCCCCATGCGCTTCCTGATTCATGAAATTACCCCAACGGCCAATCGCCTGCCCCAACAATAAGCTCGGTGCAGCAATATCCGCCAGCTTCCAAAATGACACTTTCTTGACCTTGGCAAACACGATTGCAGTCAGTACCGACCCAATCAACGCACCATGTATGGCGATTCCGCCATTCCATATTTTAATGATATCTCCCGGGTTTTGTGAATAGTACTCCCATTGAAAGATCACATAATAAATACGGGCACTTATGATCGCGATTGGGACAGCAAACAAAATCATGTCAGTAAAAATTTCCTTATCAAGACCTCTTCGCTCAGATTCCCTTAAAGCGATTATAAGACCCAATAACACACCGAAACCGATGATGAGTCCATACCAATGTACCTGGATGGGACCTAGATCTATCGCTATTGGATTCAGCGGCTGAATTCCTTGTTCCATTTTGTCCCCTCTTTTCTTATAACCTTTTAAAATTCATCATGTTCCGGATCTGCAATTGCGTGGTTCAAGCGATCTGAAAACTGTTCCGCTGCATTTACTCCCATTCGCTTCAGGCGGTAATTCATGGCTGCCACTTCAATGATGACAGATAAATTTCGCCCTGGACGGACAGGTACGGTAATTTTCGTCACTTCCGTATCAATGATTTTCATTTTTTCTTCATCAAGGCCAACCCGGTCATACTGCTTGTTTTTTTCCCATAGTTCCAGATTGATGACGATTGAGATCTTTTTATTGCTGCGGACTGCGCCAGCTCCGAAAAGTGTCATTACATTAATGATTCCCAATCCTCTTATTTCTAGAAGATGTTCGATTAAATCCGGGGCATTCCCGACCAGCGTATCTTGGTCTTCCTGCCTGATTTCGACGCAGTCATCGGCTACGAGACGATGACCCCGTTTCACTAATTCCAGGGCTGTCTCACTTTTACCGACGCCGCTTTTCCCGG
Organism: Peribacillus sp. NPDC055009; assembly: GCF_053608705.1. NCBI lineage: Bacteria > Bacillati > Bacillota > Bacilli > Caryophanales > Bacillaceae > Peribacillus > Peribacillus sp. NPDC055009. Next base: position 263,633 of record NZ_JBSGVZ010000002.1, read on the forward strand.
TGATCAACACACCTAACCCATAGATATCCACCAAAACACCATGAACAGCAGTAGTTGGTGCCAACCTGCTTTCCAGGAAATTGGTCAGACGGCTGTATAACCTTGTTGTCTTCATATTAGATCTCATCACAGGAACGGATTCCCGCTCAGACGCTTCGATCAATTCTATCGGCACTTCCTGACCACGCGTAATGATGATGCCTGGAGTAAAGTCCCTGCATAACTCTTCCATCCTCTGTACTCGATCCGGTTCATTCAGCCGATTAAAAAAGGACATCTCCGTCATACCTAAAAGCTGTACTCGATCTGCGGGATAATAATCAAAAAAACCGGCTATTTCAAGTCCGGGACGAGATAAATCACTCGTGACGATCGGTCTGTTAATTCCTTCTTCCCCACTGATAAGTTCTAGACCGAACGCTTCTACTATATCCTTTGTACGGACTTTTGCCATATATCTTTCCTCCTTTTGGAGTGATGCTATTTTTTGAGATACTTTTTCTATTTTAGCATTTTTCTGTTAATAACCAAACAAAGCATTATCGATTTATTGTTTTTTTATTCACTCCACCCGGATGGGCCAAGTGAACTGGAAAGAGATGAGAGGAACATACATGAATCCTTACATCAAAATAAAAGAAAGCCAGCCAATTTATATTGGCAGGCTCACTTTGCAGACAAAAGGGATCTGAAACGTATCTTTCATCAAATGATGTTCCCGAACCAACTCCAAAGCAACTCCTTAGGTATGGTTCCGATACAAATTGGATGTTGATTTCCGCTCAAGAAACTCGCTTTCCGCGGGCGGTCGTGGAGCCTCCTCGGCTTGCTCCTGCGGGGTTTCACCTAGTCGCGCTTTTCACGCAGGAATCTCGTACCTTCCTCTCCAATCAATCTTGTTATTAAATTTAGAACAAGCCATAAAAAAACTGCAGGCAAACTCGTTTTCCATCGAGTTTGCCTACAGTTTGAGCCACCAGTGGTATCAACGGCCTTTCCCTTTCTTCAGGAAACCGTTATCGCTGCAGTTTTGGTTTCTGCAAAAACATGAAGCACAGGAACCTCTTCTTTAACCGTCTTAAACTTAAGGACCTTCTGAACCACATCACTTTTCTCTTCGATGATTGTCATCCCTTCCAAAGTTACATTAAAGCTTCCTAAATTTGACTTCAATTCTCCTTCGATCGCCTTACCTGGCGGCAGGGTCAACTGGACTTTTCCAGTGACTGACTTTGCATGGATCGAATCGCAATCCATCCCTGAATTCGTACAGATGATTTCCCCATTGAACGTTTGGACATCCAATTTCTTGAAGTATCCAGCAGCATTAATCGCTCCATTCAGGGTCTCGGCTTCCAAGTCATTAAAGTTGGTATCTGAAATGGTGATCATCCCATTACCTGTTTCAAGCTCACAGAAATCACCCGTACCCTGCATGATATGAATGGCACCATTTGCCGTTTTCGCTTTAAGCTTCTCTGATTTCAGTGATTCAGTCGTGATTGCGCCATTGAACATCCTTACATGGATGTCCTCATATTCCTTCCTTGGAATGTACATGATTGTATCAACCTTTATGGATTTTTCACGAACCTTGAACTTCAATTTTCCATTTTCAATCGTGAAATCGACTTCTTCCAAAAAGTTTTTCCTGGCTTCTTCTATTTCTTCCACACGGTATACCTTAGCTTGGCATTCAACCCGAACATCATCATGGTCCCATGCGGCGATTTTTATTTTCCCATTTGCTATATCTACATCAACCTCATCCAAGAAATCATGTTCATGCTGAAAAATATGACTGACCTCCACAGACTTCCCGAAATTGAAATCAAGATCCGTTTCTTTGATTTTCTTAAAAGCACTTTCAACGAAATCAATAATCTTTTCTTTCGATGACTGGATATTCTTTTTAAACGTATCCTGAGTGCTTCCTTCACTTTTCTTATCCACGACTACCGTCGATAATTCGTTTTGCAATTTTTGCTCTTTAGCTTCACTTTCCTGACTGGCTTTTTCTAATTCTTCCAAAAGGCCCAAGGCTTCTTCCGCCGATAACTTTCCATCCTGAATCATTTCTAAAATCTTCTTTCTTTCCTCCTGCATGAACATTCCTCGCTTTCTTCTACCATTTTATTCATACATACGCCTAGATATCTAAAAAGTTTCATAAATACCGTTTTTCCCATCTTTCGACAAAGGAAAATGACAATTTCCGAAAAGGAAGATGTATGATTTCCCCGGAAATATCTTGTTTTCCCATTCTTTAATCAAATGATTGATTAAATGCACACTGTCATTTTTCTACAAAAAAACAAGCCTGATGGCTTGTTCCTGACTGTAGACAAATTCGAAGAAAACGAGTTTGCCTGCAGTTTTATTATTACTTTTACAATTCAGGTTGATTTCCGATCCAGGCACGTGCTTTTCCCGCAGGAGTCTCGCACCTTCCTCTACAATCAACTTCGTTTAAAAAATTAAGCTAGAAATCCATACATAAGGAATTGAACTGCTTTGGGTCAGTTGGTTCGGACATCCATTTGATGAAAAGATACGTTTTCCGAACCCCCTTTAGTGGATAAACTGAAACTCGCCAACCGGCTTCTTTTAAGCATGTTCATGCTCAGTTTCTTTTTCTTCAATCCAATTTTCCATGCGGATTTGATCACGGGTAAGTACAGGTTTTAAGTATTTTCCCGTGTACGATTCGGAAACTTCACATATTTTTTCAGGTGTTCCGTAAGTGACGATCGTACCGCCCTTATCTCCGCCTTCAGGTCCCAGGTCAATAATGTGGTCCGCCGTCTTGATGACATCCAGATTATGCTCGATCACCAAAACGGTATCCCCATTGTCAACCAGCCGCTGCAGAACCTGGAGCAGCCTTGCTATATCGTGGACATGTAGACCGGTAGTTGGTTCATCCAAGATATAGAAGGAGCGCCCAGTGGATCTGCGATGCAATTCGGAAGCAAGTTTCACCCTTTGCGCTTCACCGCCTGATAAAGTGGTGGCAGGCTGTCCAAGCTTGATATAACCCAAACCAACATCATAAATCGTTTGCAGCTTCCGTTTGATTTTTGGGATATTTTCAAAGAAACTAACGCCTTCCTCGACTGTCATATCGAGAATGTCGGATATGTTTTTTCCTTTATATTTCACTTCAAGTGTTTCCCGGTTATACCTTTTACCATGACAGATTTCACATGGAACATAGACATCTGGGAGAAAATGCATTTCAATCTTGATAATCCCATCACCACGGCATGCTTCACAGCGGCCGCCCTTAACATTGAAACTGAACCTTCCTTTTTTATAACCGCGGATCTTCGCTTCATTAGTCGAGGCAAACACGTCACGAACATCATCGAATACACCCGTATAGGTAGCTGGATTCGATCGTGGGGTTCTGCCGATAGGTGATTGGTCAATATCAATGACTTTATCTAAATGCTCAATTCCCTTGATTTCACGGAAATCACCTGGTCTGGCTTTTGCCCGATTCAGTTTTTGAGCCAATGACTTATGGAGGATCTCATTCACCAATGTACTTTTCCCTGATCCGGAGACTCCCGTTACGGCTGTAAAGACCCCAAGCGGGAATTTCACATTAACGTTTTTCAAATTGTTTTCCTTGGCACCTTTTATTTCAATGACACGGCCATCATTTTTCCGGCGTTCCAATGGCAATGGAATGAATTTCTTCCCTGCTAAATATTGCCCCGTTAAGGATTTAGGATTATTCATGACCTCTTCCGGAGTTCCAGCGGCCACTATTTCCCCTCCATGCGCTCCTGCTCCAGGACCAACATCGATCAAATAATCCGCAGCAATCATCGTATCTTCATCGTGCTCGACAACAATGAGGGTGTTCCCGATTTCGCGCATATTCTTCAATGTTTCGATCAATCGATCGTTATCCCTCTGATGCAGCCCTATTGAAGGTTCATCCAAAATATATAGGACTCCCGTCAATCGGGAACCGATCTGCGTCGCCAATCTTATACGCTGCGCTTCACCGCCTGATAAAGTTCCCGCTGCCCTGCTCAACGTCAAATATTCCAAACCTACATTAGCCAGGAAACCGAGCCGCTCACGAATTTCACGTAAAATCAATCTCGCAATTGCAGCTTCTTTTTCAGTCAAATCAAGCTCATCGAAAAATACTAACGCATCCTCCACTGATAAAGCTGTCGTTTCACTAATATGGACCCCTTGAATGAGCACGGAAAGACTCTCTTTTTTCAATCGATGACCCTTACAGGTTGGACAGTGATGTTCTGACATGTATTTCTGCATTTGCTCACGAATAAAGTCAGAACTCGTCTCCTTGAAGCGCCTTTCGATGTTTCTTAAAACTCCTTCAAAAGGAATATATCCTTCTTGCACTCTTCCAAAATCATTTTTATAACGGAAATATATCTTATCTTTGCCTGAACCAAGCAAGACCTTATCCATCTTCTCTTCCGGTAAATCCTTAACGGGCACATCCATATCTATCCCATAATGGTTTGCCACCGCTTCAAGGAGCTGAGGGTAATATTGAGAACTAGTCGGCTCCCATGGCGCAATTGCATGTTGACGGAGGCTTAATTCGTTATTCGGGATGACCAGATCACGGTCCACCTCCAGCCTTGCCCCCAAGCCATCACAATCCGGGCAGGCCCCAAACGGGCTATTGAAGGAAAACATTCTAGGCTCTAACTCTTCAATCGAAAATCCGCAGTATGGACAAGCATGATGTTCACTGAACAGCAGCTCTTCCTCACCCATGACGTCAATGATGACTTTACCTTCGCCAAGCTGCAAAGCACTTTCCAATGAATCTGCAAGCCTGGCCATGATACCCTCTTTTATGACGATCCGGTCTATGATGACTTCAATCGAATGTTTTTTATTTTTTTCGAGAGTGATCTCATCGCTGAGGTCATGCATTTCCCCGTTCACACGAATGCGGACATATCCTTGTTTCTTAACTTCCTCCAAAACTTTCGCATGTGTCCCTTTTCTGCCTGAGACTAGCGGTGCCAATACTTGAAGCTTGGTTCGCTCAGGGTAATCAAGAATGCGGTCCACCATTTGCTCTATCGTTTGTGAGGTGATTTCTATATTATGGATGGGACAGGTCGGCCTGCCGACCCGTGCAAATAACAGCCTTAAATAATCATAGATCTCCGTAACAGTCCCTACGGTTGAACGAGGATTTCGACTGGTCGTTTTCTGGTCTATGGAAATGGCTGGTGACAAACCTTCTATCGCATCGACATCCGGTTTATCCACTTGGCCTAAGAATTGACGAGCATAAGCGGAAAGTGATTCCACATAACGTCTTTGCCCTTCTGCATAAATCGTATCAAAAGCCAAGGAAGACTTTCCAGATCCGGATAATCCGGTCAGCACAACAAGTTTGTCTCTCGGTATCGTGATATCAATATTCTTTAAATTGTTGGCCCTGGCGCCTTTTATCACAATTTTATCCATTGCCATGTTTCGTCACCCTTCCGCTTTTAACTCTAGTAATAAATCACGCAGCTCGGCAGCTCGCTCGAAGTCCAGTGCCTTTGCCGCTTCCTTCATTTCTTTTTCCATGCTTGCCATCACTTTTAAACGCTCTTTTTTAGGAAGCTTCGCGAGGCTTGGTGCAAGGTCTTCCTTATACTCTTCGCCTTCTTCGGCAACATGAGTCGCCCTTATGGAGTCGCGGATATCCTTTTGAATGGTTTGAGGCAATATTCCATGCTCTTTATTATAATTTTCCTGGATTTCACGGCGCCGCCTCGTTTCATTGATGGCAAGTTCCATCGAATTCGTGATTCGGTCTGCATACATGATGACGTGGCCGTTCGCATTACGGGCTGCACGGCCCATCGTTTGAATAAGCGAACGTTCCGAGCGAAGGAACCCTTCTTTATCGGCATCCAGAATGGTCACTAACGACACTTCCGGAATATCGAGGCCTTCCCTTAAAAGATTGATTCCAACTAGAACATCATATTTGCCCATTCGAAGTTCCCGGATGATTTCTATCCTTTCCAAGGTCTTCACTTCCGAATGAAGATATTGGACCTTGATGCCGATTTCCTTTAAATAATCAGTTAAATCCTCAGACATCTTTTTCGTCAAGGTCGTTATGAGCACACGCTCGTTCTTTTTGACGCGTTCCTGAATTTCACCGATCAAGTCATCTATTTGCCCTTCAATCGGCCGCACTTCCACCGTCGGATCCAGCAATCCGGTAGGACGGATGATCTGCTGAACCATTTCCGGGGTATGTTCGAGTTCATATGGTCCCGGAGTTGCCGAAACGAATATGGATTGATGGACCTTTTTTTCAAATTCCTCAAATCTTAGCGGGCGGTTATCTTTCGCAGACGGCAGACGGAAGCCATGATCGACGAGCACTTGCTTACGCGCCTGATCTCCATTGAACATTCCGCGGATTTGCGAGAGGGTTACGTGTGATTCATCCACGACCAATAGGAAATCCTCTGGAAAGTAATCTATTAAAGTGTATGGTGTCGCACCTGAGGGACGAAGCGTCAAATGGCGGGAATAGTTCTCGATCCCTGAACAAAAGCCCATTTCACGCATCATTTCCAAATCATAACGGGTCCGCTGCTCCAAGCGCTGCGCTTCAAGGAGTTTTTCATCTTCCCTTAATTCCTTCAATCGTTCTTCCAGTTCCGTTTCGATATTTTGAATGGCTATCCGCATTTTCTCTTCGCGGGTTACGAAGTGGGAAGCCGGGAAAATGGCGATATGATCCCGTTCACCGGTAATTTCGCCAGTCAGGGCATCGACTTCACGAATACGGTCAATCTCATCCCCGAAAAACTCGACCCGTACGCAATGTTCATCACGTGAGGCCGGGAAAATTTCGACCACGTCGCCGCGAACGCGGAAGGTCCCCCGTTGGAAAGCAATATCATTACGTTCATATTGAATATCCACGAGTCTGTGCAGCAAGGCATTCCGGTCTATCTCCATGCCTGTTCGGAGGGAAACGACCATCTCCCGGTACTCTTCAGGAGAACCGAGTCCATATATGCACGAAACACTGGCAATGATGATGACATCTTTCCTTTCGAACAAAGACGAGGTTGCCGAGTGACGCAGTTTATCGATTTCATCATTGATGCTTGCATCTTTCTCGATGAATGTATCCGTGGATGGAACATAAGCCTCTGGCTGGTAGTAATCATAATAGCTAACGAAGTACTCAACGGCATTATTAGGGAAGAACTCTTTGAACTCACTATAAAGCTGCCCTGCCAACGTTTTATTGTGGGCAATGACAAGAGTCGGTTTATTGATTCTTTGAATCACATTGGAAACGGTGAACGTTTTCCCTGTCCCCGTTGCCCCCAATAACGTCTGCATTTCCTTGCCTTCCTTAATCCCTTCGACCAGCATTTCAATTGCTGCCGGCTGATCTCCTTGAGGAGAGTATTTTGAGACTAACTCAAACTTATCCTTCACCAAGCATAGCCTCCTATTGAAATATTTTTATATGAAAACGGGACATAACTATATCCCTTCTATTTATTCCGGTTTGATAAAGCATATATACACATTCTACCACAATAGCCTTAAAACAAACCAGCAATAAGCGAACATCCATTCTATTTTTGTTTTATGGACTTCATGATGTGTTGAGGGGAATTACAAGTTTGGGTACAAAAAAAGCACCTTTTGTGTCAGGCGCTCTTGGATGTACGTTTCATCATTCTTTTTGATAACCAAAATCCCACTGTTAGGGATAAGGCATCGACGATGATCAATAAGTTTGTATGCGTATAACCTTTATATGCGGAAGCTGTAATCAAGGCAACAGTTAAAACAAGGCCCACGACATTGTTATAGGTGACCCTTGAAAATAGCATGACGAGTAGACAAGGAAGGAAAAGGGCAGAAAGAAATTTAATCATTTTTTCATCTCCTTTATAAGAGAAAAATAGAGTAGTTTCAGTTTAAATGATTATCAAGTTTTTTGCCAATCAATTTCCCACTTGATTTTCAAGGCATCATCAGAAGAACCTTCCACACTTCCATCAATTATGCCCATTAAAAAAAGAGGCAAACCCCTTTATAGGGAAGTTTGCCTCTTTTTTAGTCCCATCAATATGGATCCGCTTCATGTCCTTTACTAACGGCATCCTCAGGGTTATCCGTCCCGCCCAGTGGTTTTGAAGATTCCGTATGTTCAGAAGCCGAGGCCAGTCCCTCTTTCAATCTGCGGCCATACTCTTCATCGGCCTCTTCGGCAAGTGCTATCATTTTTTCCTGAATGCGCTTGTCGGCAGGAGCCAATGCCGCCACTAAATTGGAAATTAAATCGTCCTTTTCCCAATCCTCGAATTCACGGAATGTTTCCCCGGCCTGTTTCGTATTATTTTGACGATCGATTGTCTCACGAACAAGTTTCCCTTCCACCATAGGTGTATGCTCCTTGCCCGTCTGCTTGGCTTCTTTCAAGCCGCCGACAGTTGATGGTTCGTAGTTGATGTGGGGGCTTTGGCTGCCTCTGCCAACTTCATATTGCATCTGTCCGCCAGTCTGATTCGTGGCTGTTCGTTTTTTCGGAGCATTGATCGGCAATTGCAGATAATTCGCGCCAACACGGTGACGCTGTGTATCGGAATAAGAGAATGTACGTCCCTGTAACATCTTGTCATCAGAAAAGTCCAGTCCATCCACTAGGACACCTGTGCCGAATGCAGCCTGTTCGACTTCAGTGAAATAGTCTTCAGGGTTTCTATTCAATACCATCGTACCGACATGCAGCCAAGGGAACTCATCTTTCGGCCAGATCTTCGTATCATCCAGCGGATCGAAATCCAACTCAGGATGATCATCATCACTCATGATTTGTACGTTGAGATCCCATTCAGGATAGTCCCCGCGTTCGATCGCTTCATAAAGATCCTGTGTGGCATGATTGAAATTCGTAGCTTGAATTTCATTGGCCTCTTGCTGTGTCAGGTTCTTGATCCCTTGTTTCGGTTCCCAATGATACTTGACAAGCACTGCTTTCCCTTCCTCATTCACCCATTTATAAGTATTGACCCCTGATCCTTGCATCATGCGATAGTTAGCTGGAATGCCCCATGGGGAAAACACAAAGGTAACCATATGGAATGTTTCAGGCGAACTCGAGCAAAAATCGAAAATCCTCCTGCCGTCCTGAATATTCGTGACCGGATCCGGTTTGAAGGCATGAATCAAATCCGGGAATTTCATGGCATCACGGATAAAGAAAATTTTCAGGTTATTGCCTACAAGATCCCAGTTTCCGTCTTCCGTATAAAATTTAACGGCAAATCCCCTTGGGTCACGTAACGTTTCCGGGGACGTCCCTCCATGAATAACAGATGAAAATCTCACGAATACCGGGGTTTTTTTACCTTCTTCCTGAAAAACCTTCGCTCTCGTATATTTTGAAATCGGCTCGTCCCCCGCCTTACCGGTCGGAACGAAATAACCATGCGCACCTGCACCGCGGGCATGCACAACCCGTTCAGGGATACGCTCCCTATCGAAGTGGCTGATCTTTTCCAGGAAATCATAGTTCTCAAGTGTACTAGGTCCTCTGTTCCCTACAGTTCTAATACTCTGGTTATTCGTTACCGGGTGCCCTTGCCTGTTCGTTAATGTTTCTTTCGATTCATCATTTGTTTTTTTTGATTTATCAGACAAAAAAATCCCTCCCTTGTTAATAAAAGCCACAATACTACTATACTTTCCCCCATCTCCTATATTTAACTCTTCAATCTTCAAAATTTAATTGAAATTAGTAAATAAGTACTTTTCCCCTATATATCGATGAGCAGATTTTCATGCCATTAACGACTTGAAGCATTTAGCAGTTGGAGTGAGCATACCCATTTTTGTATATGTCAACAGCACACCATTATAATGAACTAAGGATAAAAAAATCAAAAAGCGGGGTGCCTTCATTGGACGAATCAATATTAGGAAAACTTGGCAGGATGATGACAGGAAAAATCAGTCGTTGGGTTGTCATTGCTGTATGGATAATTGCAGCAATTGGATTAACCATCACATTGCCTGCCGTTAATGATCGAACAGCAAATAATGCCGCCGACTTGCCTGAAGACTCACCTTCCGTCGTGGCTGATGAACTTATTAAAGAAGAGTTTCCAAATTCCTCTGGAATACCTGCCCTGCTTACATGGCATCGGGAAGGTGGACTGACAGAGGCCGACTTGGCCGAAATCCAGTACCTTTCCAAGGAATTGACAGATAACCCTTTGACACAGCAGTCTTTTTTACCGCCGCTTCATGAAATTCCGTTGCCTGCTCTTCAAGGCTCGGTTTCAGAAGATGGAACGACTTTCGTACAGCCGCTTTTCTTTAAAGAAAAGACCGAGACTGAAATTCTTGAAAAAAATCTTGAGAGCATTAATGAAATAGTTTCGGAACGCATTGGATCTGACCCATTCAAGGTCCCTACAGATTCAGATGAATTATCACTTCGAGTGACAGGCCCTGTAGGGATATCCGTCGATGCAACAGGATTATTTTCAGGTGCTGATTTCAAATTGCTATTAGCGACCGTAATACTTGTACTTGTCGTATTATTACTCATTTACCGTTCCCCGCTTTTAGCCATCATCCCTTTAATCGGAGTAGGCTTCGCCTATATTGTCACAAGCCCGATCCTTGGATTCATGGCAGATCATGGTTGGATTACAGTCGATTCACAGGCCATTTCGATCATGACCGTATTATTATTCGGTGCCGGAACGGATTATTGTCTATTTTTAATTTCTCACTACAGAAGTGAATTAAGAAATCATGAAAGCAAACGGAAAGCCATGATCGCCGCATTTAAAGATTCATCAGGCGCCATTGCGATGAGCGGCCTTACGATCGTCATCTCGCTGCTAACATTGCTTGTAGCGAAATACGGAGCCTACCACCGTTTCGCTGTACCATTCAGCTTGTCCATTTTAATTATGATGCTGGCAGCTTTAACACTTGTACCGGCATTGCTTTCTGTATTCGGAAGGGCTTCCTTCTACCCAATCGTTCCGCGTACACCAGAAATGGAAGAAATACGGGCTAAGAAAAAGGGAAAAGCCGTCAAAAAGCATAAAGAAGGCCGCATCGGTAACTGGATTGGTCATATCGTCACAACCAAGCCATGGACCGTCATTCTTACATGCTTGATCATCTTCAGTGTATTAGCTGGATATTCTTCACAAATAAAATATTCATATGATATTCTCTCTTCCTTTCCTGAAGATATGAACTCCCGTGAAGGCTATTCTGTCATTTCCGACTCGTACTCACCGGGTGAACTGGCACCAGCCACAGTGGTTGTAGACACGAATGGTGAAGATATCGATTTAGCGCCGACATTAGAAGGGATGAATATTGTTGAAAGTGTGGCCGATCCAGTCACAAGTAAATCCAATGAAGATCTGCAATCCTATGAGGTCAAATTCAACATCAACCCATATGATATCGAGGCAATTGATTCCATTCCGGAAATCCGCACAATTGCGGAGAAAGAATTGAAGGCCGCCAATATATCTTCCGTCGAAGATAAGGTTTGGATTGGCGGGCAAACTGCGACGCAATTCGATAAAAGGGATACCGTAAAGGCAGATGAATTCATGATCATCCCGATCATCATCGTCCTGATTTCCTTACTCCTTTTAGCCTACTTGCGATCTGTGACAGCCATGGTGTATTTAATGGGGACAGTGATTCTCTCATTCTTTGCCGCTATGGGCTTAGGTTGGATAATCCTGCACTATTTCATGGGTGTCGATGCCATAGAGGGGACGATTCCACTTTATTCTTTCGTATTCCTTGTTGCACTTGGAGAAGACTATAACATTTTCATGGTTTCAAGCATTTGGCGTAAGAAAGAAACGATGCCAATCAAGCAGGCCATCAGAAAAGGCGTTGCCGAAACTAGCGGTGTCATCACTTCTGCCGGAATAATCTTGGCAGCCACTTTTTCCGTTCTAGCCACACTTCCGATTCAAGTATTGGTTCAATTCGGGCTCATTACTGCTCTTGGTGTGTTAATGGACACATTCATTGTGCGCCCGTTCCTTGTTCCTGCGATTACCGCCCTGCTTGGCCGCCATGCCTTTTGGCCAAGTAAAGTGACCGATCAAGAAGAGAAAGATCATGCCAATTAATTAAGGTAGTCAGCTTTACTTTTCTTCATAATGAAAAACCCTGTGCCTCATAAATGCACAGGGTTTTTCATGTTTTCAAAATTAAGGAAAACTTTCATTTGACACTATTGCTTCCACCTCTTATAATTACATTAAGTTAAGATATCTCAAATTAAAGATATATAAATTCAAGATTAATAATTAGGAGGAATTATCATGACCAATACAAAATGGACAGTCGACCCGACTCACAGTGCTATTGAATTTTCCGTAAAACATATGATGATCGCTAAAGTAAAAGGAAGTTTTAATAAGTTCGAAGCAAACATTCTAGCAAACCCATTGGATCTAACAACTGCAGAGATCGATTTTACCGTTGATGTGGCCAGTATTGACACACGCAATGCAGACCGGGATAATCACTTGCGTTCCGCTGACTTCTTTGATGTAGAAAAAAACCCTACATTAACATTCAAATCAACAAAAATTGTGAAAACGGATGAAGATGAATACGATGTAACTGGAAATGTGACTCTTAATGGAATCACACAAGAAGAAACTTTCAGCATCACCTTCGAAGGCCAAGGAAAAGATCCATGGGGAAATGAAAAAGCAGGCTTTAGCGGAAAAGGTAAAGTCAAACGCAGTGATTATGGTTTAACCTATAACGCAGCTTTAGAAACAGGCGGCGTACTGATCGGCGATCAAATCACGCTTACCATCGAAATCGAAGTTGCAAAAGAAGCTTAATTAATAAAGAAGCAGCCATCCTAGGGATGGCTGCTTCTTTCTACATTTACCGGTGTTACGAATTCCTCGTTTTATAAAGTAAATAAATGAAGTATGGTGCCCCGATGCTCGCTGTGAAGACACCAGCCGGTATTTCCAAAGGTGAGAATAGGGTCCGTCCAATCAAATCCGCCACCATAACCAGGATGCCGCCAAGCAAAGCTGAAGTGGGCAGTAACACTCCAAAACTAGAACCAACAAGCCTTCTGGCCATGTGTGGGGCCATTAATCCAACAAAGCCTATTCCTCCAGCAAAAGCTGTGGAACCCCCAATCAAGGCCGTACTGATCATCAATAATGTAAACCGTTGTTTTTGGACATGTCCCCCAAGACCCGTTGCAAGGTCATCGCCAAGCTCCTGTAAATTAATATTTCTGGCATACAGGAAGGCGATTAATAGGAATAGAATCGTCCATGGTGCCAGAACAGCGATATTATTCCAGGTGGAGTTAGACACTGACCCCGTGATCCAAAGGTTGGCCTGGCTCGCTTGATAGACTGGACCAAGAATCATCATCATCGTAGTGAGTGCCTTCATTAAGGCCATCACCCCAATTCCGATCAACACAAGCCTGATCGGGGGAACTCCATTTTTCCAGGCTAATGAATAAACAAGTAAGGCGACGACTGTCGCCCCAATGAACGCAGCTAACGGCAGCCAATTGATGCTCACCGTTAATGAATGATTCTTATCACTAAAAATGGCCAAGAATCCAACGACCGCCACTGTCGCTCCTCCCGTTATCCCCAAGATATCAGGCGAAGCAAGTGGATTCCGAATCATCCCTTGAAGGATTCCGCCAGCAACAGCAAGGCCCATCCCCACCAACAGGGCAACAATTATTCTAGGCAGGCGGAAAGATTGGATGATAAGCCGATCGCTCTCCGTTCCCCCTCCGAAAAGGACCTGGAGGACACTTAGCGGATTTATATTCATTTCACCCACGCCAGTACTGATCACAAACACTAGTGAAGTGACTACAAATAATATGAAAATCACGATCATAGCTTTTTTATCCATCAAGAATGATATTTTTTCATTAAACAAACGAAAGCTCTTATATGACTTCATCGACCGCTGAACCCCTTTCTAGCTATATAAATAAAGAATGGGGTCCCTATTATGGCTGTCATGACTCCGACCGGAACCTCTCGAGGCATCAGGATATACCTGGATATGACATCGGCCGCAATCAAAAGCACCGCCCCGAAAAGTCCAGAGAAGGGAATCAGCCAGCGATGATCGATGCCTACTATAGAACGGGTAAGATGTGGAACGACGATTCCTATAAAGCCAATCGGACCCGCAACCGCCACTGATCCGCCAGCGAGAAGGATGATTGCCAGCCCCAGAACCAGCTTAAGGAAAACTATATTCAATCCAAGACCTTTTGCAACATCCTCACCCATGGACAACACATTCATTTTACCGGACATGATCAAGGCAAGGCCCCAGCCTACGACAAGATAAGGCAGGACAGCAACTAAATTGTCCAGACTTCTACCGGAGACGGATCCGGCAAGCCAGAATAGGACTTGCTCTAAAAGAGCCTCATTAGAAACAAGAAGACCTTGTGTAAGTGAAGCTACCATGGCCGTCATGGCTGCACCAGCCAATGTCAGCTTCATAGGTGTCAAGCCGCCTCGTCCCATGCTTCCAATCAGATATATGCTTATCGCGGCTATGGCCGCCCCTATGAATGACAGCCATGTGAATACTTGAAGATTACTTATTCCAAAAACGGTGACACCTGTTACAACCGCCAATCCCGCCCCGGCGTTGACCCCGAATATATCTGGAGATGCGAGGGGGTTTTTAGTTAGCGTTTGCATTAACACCCCGGAAATGGCCAAACTTGCACCGATTGCCGAAGCTATCAGGGCCCGCGGAAGTCTGACTGATTGAATGACAATGTGTTCGTTCGTCCCATTGAAATCGGTAAAAGCATCGATGGCCATTTTCCACGTTGTATCTGTATAACCGTATACAATGCTTGAGCACAGTAAAAATAGCAGCAAAAGAATGGTAATGAACAGCCCCATCCATTTCTGCCATGAATTTTTTAATAACATATCCAGTTACCTTTCCAATCACGTTTGTATAGTAATATTTTACTGGTCTAAACAGGATTATGTCAACGAATTTGAGAATCATTTTCAATTATATATTGACAGAAAAGTATATTCATTTTATGATGATGCTGTTAAGTGCGAATGATTATCATTTGCCGGAAAATTGGGAGGGATACATAGATGTTTAGATTTAAGTCATTATTAACGATTTTTACAATATTTGCAGTCTTCCTTCTAGCAGCTTGCGGGAATTCGGATGAGAAAGCCGATGGAAATAAAGCTGAAGACAAGAAAGAGGAAAAAAGCTACACAATTGAGCATGCCATGGGTACTGCCAAGTTAAAAGAAACACCTAAAAGAGTGGTCGTTCTAACAAATGAAGGCACTGAAGCATTGCTTGCTTTAGGAATTAAACCTGTTGGTGCCGTTCAATCATGGCTTGGTGACCCTTGGTACGACCATATTAAAGATGATATGGATGGGGTCGAAGTTGTTGGTGTTGAACATGAAGTTAATTTAGAGAAAATCGCATCACTGAAGCCTGACTTGATTATCGGAAGCAAGATACGCCAAGAAGCTGTTTATGATAAATTAAATGCAATCGCCCCTACCGTTTTCTCGGAAACGTTAAGAGGAGATTGGAAAGAAAACTTTAAACTATATGCAAAAGCCTTGAACCTTGAAGAAAAAGGGAACGATGTAATTGCAGAATTCGATAAAAACACAGAAGATCTTAAAGCTAAATTGGGTGATAAAGTAAATCAAGAAGTTTCCATTGTTCGTTTCATGGCTGGAACTACTCGTATTTATTACACAGATTCATTCTCTGGAGTGATTTTCGATCAATTAGGATTTAAACGTGCAGAACAACAGAAGGAACTTTTCACTGCAGATAATAAATTAGGCAACCTTGCCATTGAGGTTGGGAAAGAAGTCATCCCTAAAATGGATGGAGATATTCTCTTCTACTTCACTTACGCTCCTGAAGGCGACAAACAAGCCCTAAGCACAGCAAAAGAATGGACGAATGATCCACTTTGGAAAAACCTTGATGCAGTCAAAAATGGAAATGCCCATGAGGTTAGCGACGCAACATGGAATACAGCTGGCGGAGTAATTGCAGCTAATAAAATGCTTGAAGATATAGAAAAGATCATGCTTGAAAAGTAATAATACATTTCTATTGAAAAAGGCCTTTCTCGATATAATTCGAGAAAGGCCTTTTCATTTTTTCAAATTCATTTCAATTGAGGTTTTGTCTTCATCGAAGTATAAGTATTATTGAAATTATTATTAGCCTACATGAAATCGTCTCGGCAACTATTTTCTTCTATATCGATCACATCAAGAATAATAAATTTTTAGCATGGAATTACGACGCTATTCCAAGTGATTATGAAAAATCACAATTACCCTGCTTGTCCACTTTCTTTCAATCGATCGTCAACAAACAGTATGCTAATTCGTAATGCTCGCCGTCCAATTTGTATATGCCAATGATTTTGAGAATCATTTTCAATTATATATTGACATAAAAGTATATTCATTTTATGATGATGCTGGTAAGTGCGAATGATTATCATTTGCTCAAATTAGGAGGAATACATAAGATGTTTAAGATTAGATCACTTTTTACTATTATTTCTTTATTTGCAGCCTTCCTACTAGCAGCTTGCGGAAGTTCGAATGATCAAGCAGAGGGAAACAAGGTTGATGACAAAAAAGAAGATACAAGCTATACAATTGAGCATTCAATGGGAACCACAAAATTAGAAAAACAGCCTGAAAGAGTCGTCGTTCTAACAAATGAAGGTACAGAAGCATTACTAGCTTTAGGAGTAAAACCAGTTGGAGCTGCTCAATCTTGGACTGGAGATCCTTGGTACGATCATATTAAAGAGGATATGGATGACGTTGAAGTTGTTGGTGTTGAGCATGAGGTAAACTTAGAGAAAATTGCAGCATTAAAACCTGATTTAATTATCGGCACTAAAGTTCGCCAGGAAGCCGTATATGACAAATTAAGTGCCATTGCTCCTACTGTTTTTTCAGAAACACTTAATGCAGATTGGAAAGGAAACTTTAAATTATATGCAAAAGCATTAAACCTTGAAGAAAAAGGGAACGATGTAATTGCTGAATTCGATGCCCACACAGAAGATGTAAAGACTAAACTGGGCGATAAGGTAAATCAAGAAGTTTCTGTAGTTCGTTTTATGGCTGGAACAACACGTATTTATTACACAGATACATTCTCTGGAGCAATTTTGGATCAATTAGGATTTAAACGTGCAGAGCAGCAGAAAGAACTATTTACTGCAGATAATAAACTTGGAAACTTTGCTATTGAGGTAGGAAAAGAAGTTATACCTAAAATGGATGGAGATATTATTTTCTACTTCACATACGCACCTGAAGGTGACAAACAAGCCCTAAGTACAGCAAAAGAAATGACAAATGATCCTCTTTGGAAAAACCTAGATGCAGTGAAAAAAGGAAATGCATATGAGGTTAATGACGCATTTTGGAATACGGCTGGCGGTGTTATTGCAGCTAACAAAATGCTAGATGATATAGAAAAAATAATGCTTGAAAAGTAATATTCATAATAAGAAACGGCCTTTCTCGATATATAAATCGAGAAAGGCCGTTTCTTTTTTTCAAATTCATTTCAATGAGGTTTTGTCTCTTCATCGAAATAAAAGTATCTTTAAATATTATTAGTCTGGAATTAAGACGCTATTCCAAGTGATTATGAAAAATCACAATTAACCCACTTGTCCGCTTTCCTTCAATTGATCGTCAACGAATAAGAGGCCCAATTCGTAATGCTCCCCGTCAAATAGAGCTCTTTGCACAAAACGTATCTGTTCATTATTATCGATGACCTCAAGCTTGCAATGTGCCCGGTTTATTTGGAGCGCCCTGTATAACTCTTCTTCTTCCCTGACGACGACACCATTTATTTTCGAAATGACCTCGCCTTTTAGCAACCCCATTTTATCTGCCGGAGATTGAGGGATAACGCCTAAGATCTGGACACCCAGCTTACTTTTCGAAAAATAAAAAGGAAGCTTTTGATCCATTGCCTTTTGGGAATAATGCAGAAATTCACGACCGAGGATTGCTAATACAGCCGTCATGATTGCCAATGGGGGGTACCAGTAGCCAACTGCCGCCAAAAGCGTAATCACAATTCCCAATGCCCCTACCTTTTTGCCTTGCGCCCTAATGGCCAGTTCTGGGAGCGTCCCATGCACTTTTTGCTTAAAGCCGATTAAAATGGGCAGTACGATCGGCGACAGGGATATGTCCCCGATTGAAAAAACCGGATACCATTCGAAAGGCACTGGAAGTTGTCCTCCAGGAACCATAACGAACATGGGAATTAGCCAGATCCGCTGTGAAACATACACACCTATCGGCTGCCCCCTCTTGGATACCTCCAACTGAGGAGAGACCTTTTTACTTCCGTTGCCAACAATCAAAAACCCTTCAGCAATCAGTAATAACCCTATTAAAATGACAAGTGTCGGATATACGGACCGATCCAGCTGATTAAAGGCATCCTGAAATAACGTAAGCTTGATATCTCTATCATATAAAAAGAAAAGGATAAAGAAGGTGAGTCCCACTGTATAAACGGGGGAAACAAACCTCCTTTTCATGGATAGCATGGACAAGACCGTTACCACTGCCATGATGAACAGCGCCGCCATAGGAATGGCGAGTCCAGTAGCCAACGTAAGGAAGGAAAGGATCAATCCCCATATCAATCCTTGAGGTAACATGGAACGCAGCTCCATGGAAAAACTGTAGATCTTCGTATTAAAATCATGGCGTTCCCGTTTAACGCGAAGATAGCCGATGAATAAACAATAGGCAATCGAAACATAAAGCAAAGGATGAAGGAAGAGTTTTCCTAATCCCATTAAGCATGCTATCAGCCAATCCGTTGTCAATTTCTTTCCACCATCCTCAAAAGTAATCAAAATTTTGTCAATTTCGTTCTGGTCAGTTACCTCCTATTCTATCAAAAATGTAGCCTCCATGCCTATTAAGATGCAGAAAAAGTAGCTTTATCTTAAGTTTCCCCTATACTGCCTCCATGTTCGCAGGCGAACTCAAACAAATGCAAAAGAGGCACCGCTCCAAGGGAACGGTGCCATCAAGTTATTTCACTAAATAATTCAAAGCCGTGCGTAACTGAATATCATTATCTTCATCCTGGATCTTTTCCAGAATGGCGGATTCCAAATGTGCTGCGGTTTTAGCGTCCAGCTTACCAGTCACTTCCAGGCCAAATTGTTTTTGGAATGCTTTTACTGCGATTTCTGTACTCCAATCATAATATCCATCCTCACGGCCCGGCTCAAATCCAAGTCCTTTCAGAATGCTTTGGGCATACTGGATTTGTTCATCATTCATATCCCGCTGCAACACCTTCTCAATGGCCAGCTGATGGGCATCAAAATACTCCGGTTGTTTCACTTTGATTGTCGGTTCGATCCCTTTTTTATGGATCCAGTTCCCTGAAGGCGTCAGCCACTTATATAATGTAAGTTTAATCTTACTGCCATCACCCATTGGTACAGCTTGCTGTACTGTGCCTTTCCCGAAGGTCTTCTCGCCAACCAATGGATAGCCTCCCGCCTCTTGCATCGCGCCGGCTAGGATTTCCGAGGCCGAGGCGCTGCCTTTATCCGTCAAGACGGCAATGGGATAACTTTTCGCTTTCTTAAGGCTTGTAAAAAACGATTGTTTTTCACCCGTTCTTTCTGCAATTTGCAAATAAGGCTTGTCTTTTGTGATAAACTCGCCAAGAATCGTTTCCACACTAGAAAGAAGGCCACCTGGGTTGCCGCGTACATCTATGACCAAGCCCTTGATTCCCTTCTTTTCGAGCTCTTTCATCTGCTTTTTGAAATCAGACGCAGTATTTTCCGAGAAAGTGGTCAACTCGATATAACCGATTTGTTCTCCGGCAACTTCCTTAATTGATGAAAATACGGTATCCAACGGAATTTCGGCACGCACCATATTGAATTCAAGTGGATTGTCCACCCCTGCCCGCTTTATTTCCATTTTGACGGGAGATCCTTTTTTGCCGCGGATTTTCAGGCGTGTTTCATACAGATCCAAACCTTCTACACTTTCACCATTCACCTTAAGGATTTGATCTTTCGGCTTTAATCCAGCCTTTTCAGCAGGCGAGTCTTTGTAAGGAGAAACAATTATGACCTTACCATCTTCCATTCCGATTTCAGTCCCGATCCCTTCAAAAGAGGAGTCCAGGGTTTCATTGAATTGCTTGGCGGTCTCCTTGTCCATATATACGGAATAAGGATCTTTCAGCGCTGACAGCATGCCCTGGATGGCACCCTCCACCAGGTTGGAGCCGTCCACCTGTTCTACATACTGACTTACGATCAAACCGTAAGCTTGTTCCACTTTTGCCCATTCCTTATCCTTCGTTATTTCTTGACTTTCATCCTTTGCTTCATTCTTAGCCGGAAAGCTTGTCCAATATATGCCCCCCACTGCTCCAATGGCTAGTGACATGACGATTGCTAGAGGAAGTACCCATTTTTTGACCATATTTATCCCCATTTCTGACCTGATATGTATTTCACTATATGAGGGGAATGGAAGAAATATGCTTATAGAAAATGATGACATTACACAAAAAAACAGACCAGGAATTTTTCCTGATCTGTTTTTTCGTTCATATATTGGGTATTAATTAGGTATATAATCTAATGGATTAACAGCATTTGACTTGCTATAATTCCATGCGCCTTTATGTAGCTCAAAGTGTAAATGCTGACCGAAGGAATGTCCTGTGTTACCCATGATGCCAACTTGTTGACCTTTGGCAACTACAGCACCTTCGCCTACTTGTCTAGAACTTAAGTGTGCATACACAGTAGTCCATTGCTGACCGCCGATTGAATGGGTAACGAAGACGACGTTACCGTATGAACTTGAGAAGTAAGAACGGCTTACGACTCCGTCGGCTGCCGCTACAACTGGAACCGTTCCGCTAGCAGCGATATCGATGCCAGCATGCTGTTTATTCCAACGTTCACCCATTGTTGAAGATACATATCCTGCACTTGGTCTAGTGAAAGTGCCCGATGATACTGCTGGCGCTGGCGCTTGACTTACATTAGACGAAGGTTGTGAAGATGATGATGAACTGTTGCTTTTTGCACTATATCCTGAAGAAGTGGATTGTTTTTTTGATTCGGATGCTTGTGATGCTGCTTGTGCAGCCGCTTGAGCAGCTTCTTGCTCTGCACGTTTTTTCGCTTCGGCTGCCGCTTTTTTACGAGCTGCTTCCAATTCGGCTAGACGTTGATGCTCTAAGCTGATGGCCGATTTGATGGCCTTTTCTTGAGCAGCAAGATTCGCTTTTTCTTCCTCTAGACCCATCTTCTCATGTTCATGCTTTTCAGTTTGTTGCTTTAATTTCTTAACTAAAGCATCCTTTTCTTGCTTCTGCTGTTTTTGTTGCTTTTGAATTTCCAATAGTTCAGCTTTTGCCACTTCTAAACTGGCAAGCTTCGTTTCAACGGCATTTTGCTTTTCTTCCAGATCCTTTTTATCCAGCTCATGCTGCTTTAAAATATCGCGGTCCGCTTCAGCGATTGTCGCTACAGCTCCAACACGGTCAACTAAATCCCCAAAACTGGATGATCCGAATAATACTTCAAGGTAGTTCACGTCCCCGCCAGTCTCCTGGAAAGAAAGTGCCCTTTCCTTCAATACTTCATTACGTTTGGCGATCCGCTCTTTTAATACTTTAATCTCTTCTTTCAATGCCTCGATTTCTTTTTTCGTTTGTTTAATTTCAGCATTTTTAGCATCGATTTTTTTTGCGGACTCTGCAATTTTTGCTTCAATGGCAGCGATTTGGTCTTCTGCTGTCATTTGCTTATCCTGCAGGTTATCGATTTTCTTTTCCGTGTCGGAAATATTCGATTCAACACCCGAACGTTTTTCCTGGATGGATTCTTTCTGTTTTTCTAAGTCCGAAATCGACTCAGCATAAACCGAAGGTGCCGCTAGAATGCTTCCCAACCCGATCATGATGGAGGCATTCATGGCAATGATATTTTTTTTCACGATTCATTTCCCCTTTCAACCCGTTACATCCGTGCCTTGTAACGTCTCTCTATTTATGTCTGTCTTCTTTTGGCTTTCGAGCAAAGATACACTTTTATACTTTCAAGAACTTCCTGACGGACATCAAGCTGCCCCATATACCGATAACGGCTCCAATTACGATGAGGATGGCCGAAACTTGATAAATAAACGGATTTGCAGGCAGGAAATCGATGAATTTGAACGTAATCTGCGGTGCTGCGTATTTATAAAGATTATAGTAGAGTACTGCAATCAGACCTATCGGAATAATGGAACCGAGGACTCCCAACCACAGTCCCTCCAAGAAGAATGGCCAACGGATGAACGTATTCGTTGCTCCTACCAATCTCATGATCTCAATTTCTTTTCTTCTGGCTACAATGGTAATTTTAATCGTATTCGATATCAGGAACATTGCAGTAAATAGTAAACCTACAATAAGTACGATCCCTATGTTTCTAGCAATATTAACAAAGCTGAATAGTTTCTCGACGTAGCCTTGTCCATATTTAACACTTTGGATATACTCCAAACCTTCGATTTCTTTTGCCACCTTGATGACATCTTGCGGAGATTTGGTTTTGATAACATAAACGTCCCTTAATGGGTTATCCTGTTCAAATGGTTTAAACGCCTCGCCATTATCTCCTAAATCATCTATTAAATTCGTAAGCTCTTCATCCTTTGGAGAGAAGATCACTGATTCAATGCCGTTCATCTCCATAATTTGCTTACCGATAGTTTTTATATCGTCATCATTCGCCGCATTATCAATATGTGCACGAACTTCGACATCTTTCTCCACATTTCCCGCGATATGATTTAAATTCATCATGAGCACTAAAAAGACGCCAACCAAAGTTAGAGTGACCGTTACTGCACTGACTGAAGCAAACGTCATCCATCCATTACGGCCAATATTTTTAAAACTTTCACGGAAGTGACGGAGCAATGTTCTAAATTTCATATCCGTAATCACCTCGATGTTCATCGCGAACTATTTTTCCACTTTCAATGGCAATGACACGTCGTTTAATATTGTTGACGATGTCCCTATTATGAGTGGCCATGACAAGTGTAGTTCCGCGTTTATTAATTTCTTCAAATATGTTCATGATTTCCCATGATGTTTCGGGATCAAGATTACCTGTAGGCTCGTCGGCTATGACTACCTTGGGATCATTTACGATAGAACGGGCTATTGCAACCCTTTGCTGTTCTCCACCCGATAACTCGGAGGGCAGCATTCTTGCTTTATGTTTAATGCCAACCAGATCAAGGACTTCCATGACTCTCTTTTTGATTTCTTCTGGTTCCTTTTCAATAACTTCCATGGCAAAAGCAACATTTTCATATGCAGTGAATGTTTGAAGGAGTTTAAAATCTTGGAATACCATACCGATATTACGGCGGAATAGAGGAACTTTCGAATTACGGATACTTGGCAGGCTAAGGCCATTGACCAAGATATTACCGCTTGTAGGCTTTTCTTCCCTATACATCATTTTGATGAAGGTCGATTTTCCGGCACCGCTCGGACCCACTACATAAACGAACTCGCCTGGCTTTATTTTCACATTGATTCCATTGATGGCAATTACACCATTTGGATATGTCTTTTTCACATCTATCATTTCTATCATTCTAAAACCACCTAATTTGCTTGGATTATCACTATGTATCGACAGCTATTTCGACAATTTTCACTGAAATCTGACAGGAATTTCTCTTACTTGAGCACAGAAACATTATAACATCATATTTTGTCAAATTAAGCATAAAAAATATTACAGTTTCATTTCAGTTAGACATATATCAACATCTATGTAATAATTCCAGGATTTGATTGCTTGAAAAGGGGGTTAAATGTGAGTTGTTCGAGGATTTAAAGGAGACTAAATGAAACGTCCTGCTAAGCAGAACGTTTCATTAATAATTATTTATGATCAGCAAGCCATTCAGCGACCATGCTCGCTTCCTTGCCCTGGATTATACCTTTTGGCATTCCGCCCTGACCATTCGCAATGACTTTTTCGATGTCTGCTTTTGATAGCTTAGAACCGACCTTCGTTAAATTCGGTCCTACGCCGCCTTCAAGATTCACTGCATGACAACTTGAACATTTGTTTTCATAAATTTTTGCGGCATCACCGGCACCTGCCGTAGTCGTTTCATTATTTTCACTTGCAGGCTCTTTATCTGCAGCATCATCGTTTCCACCGCATGCAGCCAAGGCCAAAGAAGTACCCAAAACTAAGGCTAACCACTTCATTTTCATTGAATTTACCCCCTCTGATTTATACCAGCACAAGAACATTATACCAATTTCAATCCAGTTTAAAACCCTCCCCAAGTACCTCCGATGCATCCATTACAATTACAAACGCTTTAGGGTCAACGAGTTTCACCAATTGTTTCAATTTGGTGAATTCCGACTGGTCTATTACGCACATCAAAATTGGACGAGTAACATCCGTATAGCCGCCATACCCGGATATGCCTGTTACACCCCGGTCCAGCTCATGTATGATAGCATCCCTTACTTCCATTTCTTTATTCGTGATAATTAATGACATCTTCGAACGGTTCAATCCAATCTGGACGAGGTCGATCGTCTTGCTTGTCACATACAATCCAATCAATGCATAAAGCCCCTTTTCAATATCAAAAACGATGGCAGCGCTTAAAACGATGATTCCATCAATGACAGCCACACAGGTCCCCAATGACAGATGGGTATACTTATGGAAAATCTGTGCCGCCAAATCGGTCCCCCCTGTGGAACCCTTCCCGCGAAAGACGATCCCCAACCCAAGTCCGACCATCATCCCCCCGCAAATTGAACCAAGCAATGCATCATTCGTCCATGCATCCCAATCCTTTGTCAGAAATACCACTAAAGGCAGAAATAAGGTTCCAATCAAGCTTTTGGCTCCAAAATGTCTACCAAGGATAATAAGCCCTGCAATGAACAAAGGGATATTAAAACCCCAAAGGACGTAGGCTGGCTCCCAACCGAGTGTTGAATCGAGAATCGTGCTAATCCCGCTGACCCCGCCAGATGCGACCTGGTTAGGCAGTAAGAATACATTAAAACCAATGGCAATTATGGATGAACCGACAATCACCAATCCATACTCCGTTAACTTTTGAATTAAAGGGTGCTTCTGCTCCCGGTATCTTTTCTTCATTTTGCATAAGTCTCCTCGAACCATCATTATTATCTAGTATTGGCCGAACGAGGTAGAGCATCCCTTTTCAATCCTGTAAATGTCAGCCAGAAGATTCGTTAAAAAGAAAAAAACACAAAAAAGCCGGACCGGGGAAACCGGTCCGACTGGCTGATCTTATAATTTTGAACGCAGGTACGCATCAATGAACATATCGATATCCCCATCCATGACTGCTCCCAAGTTTCCGGTCTCCGCACTGGTACGGTGATCTTTAACCATGGAATACGGGTGGAAAACATAAGAACGAATTTGGCTTCCCCAGCCAATTTCCTTTTGCTCACCACGGATTTCATCCAAATCCGCTTGTTGCTGTTCAATTTCACGTTGATACAATTTGGCTTTCAGCATATTCATTGCTTGGGCCTTGTTTTTGATTTGAGATCTCTCGTTTTGGCACGTTACCACGGTGTTCGTAGGTATATGGGTGATCCGGACTGCCGAGTCCGTTGTATTGATATGCTGACCACCTGCACCACTTGCCCGGTACGTATCGACTTTCAAATCTTCCGTACGTATTTCTATATTGATCGTTTCATCGAATTCCGGCATGACTTCACATGAAACGAATGAAGTATGGCGTCGTCCTGAGGAATCGAAAGGAGAAATACGAACAAGACGGTGTACCCCTTTTTCCGCTTTCAAATAACCATAGGCGTTATGGCCTTTGAAAATTAAAGTGACACTCTTGATACCAGCTTCATCACCTGGAAGGTAATCAAGGGTTTCCACTTTAAAGCCTCTTTTTTCACCCCATCTTGTATACATGCGCAGCAGCATGGAACCCCAATCCTGGGACTCCGTTCCGCCTGCACCAGGATGCAGTTCAAGAATGGCATTTTTCGAGTCATATTCTTCACTTAGTAAAAGTTGAAGTTCAAAGTCGTTCATCTTTTGTGCAAGAACCGTGATCTCTTCTTCCAGCTCCGCTAAAAGTTCTTGATCGTTCTCCTCTTTCACTAATTCATATGTCAAATCCAGATTTTCATATGATTCATTCAGGTCGGATAATTGATTGACTTGTTCTTTTAAACCATTCGTTTCATTGATGACAGTTTGTGCCTTTTGCTGATCATTCCAAAAATCGGGATGTGTCATCTCATTTTCTAGCTGTGCGATTCGTGCCTCTTTTTCATCTAAGTCAAAGAGACCCCCTAAAGTCCGTTAATCGTTGCGCTGTCCGTTCAAGTTCATTTCTAATTTCTGCTAATTCCATTTCTCTTCACCTCATTAAGTATGTTAAAAAAAATCCCTGAAGAGGGATTCCCTTCATTACAAATAAAACCTCTACAAACTATATGCAAATGTATACCTTTATGCAAACAAAACATGAAAAGAGGCGGCAAGCCTTACACTTAACCGTCCCATAATCATTATACACCTAACTTTAACCTAAATTGCCATGGCAATTCTTATATTTTTTACCGCTGCCGCATGGGCATAACGCGTTTCGGCCAACGTCTTCCTTTTTACGGGCAGGGGCTTTTTTCACTTTTCCCCCGTCTTCTTCCTTCGGATTGACCGCTTGTCCTTTTATGACTTCCTTACGTTCCAAATTGTTTCGGATTTCGGCCTTCATGATGTATTTTGCGACTTCATCTTCCATTGAAGCAATCATCGCTTCAAACATTGCGAAACCTTCTGATTGATATTCACGAAGCGGATCAATCTGGCCATAAGCACGAAGGTGGATCCCTTGGCGCAATTGCTCCATCGCATCAATATGGTCCATCCACTTGCTATCGACGGCACGAAGAACGATTACTTTTTCGAATTCACGCATTTGTTCTTCAGATAGCTCTTCTTCTTTTTGGTCATAGCTTTCTTTCACTTTTGCTAAAATGAACTCAACCAATTCCGATTCATTTTTCCCTTCCAAATCAGCTACAGTGATTGAACCTTCATTGAATAGGTTACCATTCAGGTAATCGACAAGGCCTTGTAAATTCCAGCCTTCCTCATCACCCATTGGTGCAAACGCGACAACATTTCGCTGGATGGATGCCGTGATCATCGTTTCGACGATTTCACGTAAGTTGTCACTTTCCATGACATCGAAACGCTGTTTATAGATAATTTCCCGTTGTTGACGGAGAACATCATCATACTGCAGTAATTGCTTACGTGAATCGAAGTTATTGCCTTCGACCCGTTTCTGTGCGGATTCAACGGCCCTTGTCACCATTTTGCTTTGAATTGGCTGGGAATCATCCATACCAAGGCGCGCCATCATGTTTTTCATGTTATCCGAACCGAAGCGGCGCATCAATTCATCTTCCATTGATAAATAGAATTGAGTGACCCCTGGATCTCCCTGACGGCCGGACCGACCACGCAGCTGGTTATCTATACGCCTGCTTTCATGACGTTCCGTACCGATTACAGCAAGGCCCCCAAGCTCCTTGACACCTTCTCCAAGCTTGATATCCGTACCGCGCCCTGCCATGTTCGTAGCGATCGTAACTGAGCCTTGATTACCTGCATTCGCAATGATTTCCGCTTCACGCTCATGGTTCTTGGCATTCAAAACATCGTGAGGGATTCCTTTTTTTGATAAATAGGCAGATATGACTTCAGATGTTTCGATGGCAACCGTACCGACAAGCACAGGCTGACCCTTTGTATAGCGTTCGGCGATGTCTTCCACAACAGCCTTGAATTTGCCATCAGTTGTCGCGTATATAAGATCTGCCCTGTCGTCCCTGATGATATTCCTGTTTGTCGGGATCGCAATTACATTCATATTATAAATATTGCGGAATTCTTCTTCTTCCGTTTTGGCTGTTCCGGTCATACCTGAAAGCTTTTCATACATCCTGAAATAGTTCTGGAATGTAATCGTCGCAAGAGTCATGCTTTCATTTTGAATCTCAAGTCCTTCTTTCGCTTCGATCGCTTGGTGGAGACCTTCACTGTAACGGCGGCCTTTCATCAAACGGCCAGTGAATTGGTCAACGATGACTATCTCGCCTTCCTGGACAACATAATCCACATCCAAATGCATGGAAACATGTGCCTTTAACGCCTGATTGATATGATGATTCAAAGTAACGTGATTAATATCGAATAAATTATCGATATTAAACGCTTTTTCAGCTCGATTCATCCCATCTTCCGTCAGCTGAACACCTTTTGTCTTTTCATCATATGTGTAGTCGGTTTCTTTTTTCAAGGTTTTTACAAACGCATTGGCCTGGATATACAGCTGAGCCGATTTTTGTGCGGAGCCGGAAATGATCAATGGCGTTCTTGCCTCATCGATCAAAATCGAATCGACCTCATCAATGACAGCGAAGTGCAGCGGGCGCTGTACCATTTGTTCTTTATATAACACCATATTGTCACGAAGATAATCAAAACCTAACTCATTATTCGTACTATACGTAATGTCAGCATTGTACGCCGCCTGTTTTTCTTCTTTAGAATGACTGTTCAAATTCAACCCGACGGTCAAACCAAGGAAATCATACAATACACCCATCTCGGTGGCATCACGGTGTGCCAAGTATTCATTGACAGTAACGACATGTACACCTTTACCGGTAAGCGCGTTTAAATAAACCGGCATGGTGGATGTTAAGGTTTTACCTTCCCCTGTTTTCATCTCGGAGATATTTCCATCATGAAGTGATGCCCCACCCATGATTTGAACACGGTAAGGATATAAACCCAGAGCACGCTTTGCCCCTTCACGTGCAACCGCAAAAGCCTCAACAAGCAAATCATCAACGGTTTCCCCATTTTGATAACGCTCTTTAAATTCACCCGTTTTGGCACGCAACTGTTCATCCGATAACCCCGCCGTCTCATCAGCCAGCGCTTCGACCTGATCGGCGATTTTTTCTAAACGTTTGATTTCTCGCTTATTCGGATCAAAAACTTTATTTAATATATTAAGCATTCAATAACGCTCCTCTATTATGGTAATGATCGTTCAATGACAAAATTCATATAAGTAAGAAGAAACACACTTCTATTATTACTAATGCACGCTTAATTTTACCACTTCTATCATAGAGGTACAACTTCATGTCACTTCCCTGGTATAGACCTGAATTCAATTCTTGCGAAAAACAATGGATAAATGAGGAGTAAAACTGTTAAAATAGAAGGAAGTATAAAAAATATGTTGCTAACTCCCCACTATTCCATATGCAAATGAGAATTATCCATAACCTTCCATCACTAGATGCTGTGTGTCCTCTCTAGCGATAGCATGTCAAGGTAATCCAACCTTACAGTCGTCTTGTTTTGAATGATAAGATTGGCTACTGACACTTATTAGCGGAAGATAAATAGAACATGTTTCGAGGTGGTATTGATGATTGGTGAACGTGTAAAAAAACTGCGAGAAGAAAAGAAAATGTCGATGACTGAACTTGCCGATAAAGCGGGTGTGGCAAAGTCTTATTTAAGTTCGCTCGAGCGGAACTTACAAACGAATCCTTCTATTCAATTTCTTGAAAAAATCTCCGCCGTACTAAACATTCCTGTTGATGC
This sequence comes from Peribacillus sp. NPDC055009, assembly GCF_053608705.1. NCBI lineage: Bacteria > Bacillati > Bacillota > Bacilli > Caryophanales > Bacillaceae > Peribacillus > Peribacillus sp. NPDC055009. The sequence continues at coordinate 293,532 of NZ_JBSGVZ010000002.1, forward strand.
CCTGCTTTATGATGCACCAAATAAGGAAACCTTGGACACTGACTGGATGAAAATCGTTGAGGAAGCCATGAATTCGGGTGTCTCAAAACAACAATTCAGGGAATTCATCGAGTTTAATAAATGGAGAAAAGATAAAGAAGAGTAGAGTGGTAGTACACTAGTTTACCTACATAATCCTGAAGAATACAGTTTGAATAAGCTAGACTTGTAGAATCTCAAGGAAGAATAAACCCTATAAACAGCTAATGAATCGAATTACTGTTTATAGGGATGTTCTCGAACTTTTTCGTAAGCTATTTTCCATTGTTCTCCTCTAATGTTACCTCAAGGCTTTCCCGTTTCAAAAAAGCACTGATTTCCTCCTTTTTGAAACCCAAGCTCCTTGCTTCTGAAATCAATTTCACCCATTCTTGATCCACTTCCACATTAGCCACCTCTTCTACCTCCTAAAATACTCCTTGTATTTCAGGCAGACCAGCCATCATAGTCTCGAGGACCTTAGACCTGTGCCTTTGCGCCCTCATCTTTCAATAAGTTTGCCTTTGTCGTGGTATTTATTACCAAATACATTACTTATAATCATATTATAACGGATACCCACTCCATATATTGCTATTTTATGTCGGTAATCTACCTAAATGCAAAAACTTTTATCCGACAAATTATTACAAAATTAAGAAAATTCATAGTGCAGGTAATTTATCATAGACTAATTCATTTTCGTTTTTTTGTATAATAGTGAATATTGCTCTTCTTAATATTTCGTTGCTTTGTATTGATTCTCTCCATTGTAAGTGCATCCAAGGCTTTTTGCGCAGTTAAATCCTCACCGCAGGTCGGGCAAAGCCACTTTCCATATTCCGCACTGCTAAAAGAAGCCCTATGGCAAGTATGGCAATTCTTTCGATACAAGTAATCCAACCCCTCTGCACCTTGATCAAATTGTTTTATATAAAAAATCAGCCGTTCTTTTTAAAGAACTTACAATTTGAGTATAGTGCAAAAGAAGGGGGTTATTAAATAGGTAAAACTGACTATTTATCTTAATAAAGAACAATAATTGTTCTTCAAAAGGATTTTTCGTTGATTTGTATTTTATAGAGAACAAAAGAAGCAATCATTCTTTTCCTTTTCAAACGAATTCTATCAACAGGCATTAAAAAAGCACAACCCAAAGGCTGGGCTGTGCTTTTGATCTTAGAATAATAATTAACTAGGTTCAATCAATCCATAGCGTCCATCTTTTCGGCGGTACACTACGTTCGTTGTATTAGTATCCGCATTCGTGTAAACGAAGAAACTGTGACCAAGCATATTCATTTGTAGAATCGCTTCTTCACTGTCCATCGGCTTTAAATCAAAGCGCTTATTGCGGACCACTTCAATATCATTATCGTCTTCGAATTCATCCACCACTTCGTCAACTTCCATATTGAAGGCGAATGCATCTGGTGCAGCTGATAGATTGTTCCGGAACTTACGATTGACCTTCGTTTTATGTTTACGAATTTGGCGTTCAAGCTTATCATTGATCAAGTCAATGGCAGCATACATATCCGCATTTTCCTCTTCAGCACGAAGAACCAAATTCTGCATGGGAATCGTCACTTCGACCTTTGATGTATTATTGTTCACTTTTAAATTCACTAACACATTTGCATCTGGTGTATTGTTAAAATATCGTTCTAACTTGCCAATTTTCTTTTCGACGTATTCTCGAATTGCTGGAGTTACCTCAATGTTTTCACCGCGTACGTTGTAATTCATAAAGTGAGTCCTCCTTAAATTAAGACTATACAGTTAGATTCTACAATACCCCTCCGGTTCCTTTTAGAAACACATCATGAAATATGTCGAAATAATGAAACAATTGTCGGAAGGTTTGGAAAGGGGTTGATGTCTGCCCTAGCTTCATTATATCAAATGCTATGCTATAAAGAAAAAATTAAGCCTATTTTATTTACAGAAAATTTAAAAATAATTAACATAAAAACCTTTTGGAATCCAAACGGTCGTATAATCAATTTCTTTTATCATAGAACACACCATCCACTGATAGACTTTCATACGGGTTCGTGTATTTATTAGATGATCGTTTCTTCTTGTTTATTTCCTGGATATCCCGCTTTATCTCCTGCTTTTGGAGCTTCAGCAAGTGATCGACCTTTTGGTTGAGCAACAGTGCTGCACGTCCCAGCTGCTGCTCTTCTGCAGTAAAAGGCGGTTTGATTCGAGAAAGAAGTCCATCTCGCTGATCGATCAGCTTTGTGATCCTTTCTATTTTATCATCACGCTCTGTAATCGTGTGATTTTCCAGAACGGCAAGTAATTCAACAGTCAAATCATGAAAGGTCCTAATCACCATTACACTTGACCGCTTTGGGTAAATTGTTTTTTCCGATTGATTTGAATTACTTCCTTCCAAGTATTCCGGAACTCAGTAACAAGGCCCTCCACTTCTTCCAAGGTAGAAACATCATTTTTCATATTCGCTTCTATCAGACGCCGGTTCATGAAATCATATAGACTCATCATAGCTTTGGATACATCCGCATCCATATTCAGCGTCACCATCAATTCGCGGATGATATTTTGCGCCTTGATGATGTTCGTATTCTTCGCTTCGATATTTCCTGCTTCAATGGCCTTCTTCCCAAGCATGATGAACTTCAAACAGCCATTATAAAGCATTAATGTAAGCTCTCCCGGGGATGCTGTGTTGACTGAATTTTGCTGATACGATTGATAAGGATTATTTATTGCCATATTTAACTTCCTTTCCGACTTACCTTAACTAAAATAAGAAGCTAACGATGCACTTTGGCTGTTTGCCTTTTGAATCGCTTTTTCCATCGCCGTGAACTGGTTGTAATAGCGCGATTCCAATTTCGTTAGCTTTGCCTCAAATGTTGAAATCTTCTTATTCAGCCCATCAACCAATTTTCCGATTGTAAAATTGTTATTAACAAATCCGGCCTTTCCGGCTTTTTCAGTAATCGCCTTCATTGATGATTCTATATCATCCCTTAACCGGCGCGCGAGGCCTTTGTCGCTCTTTTCTGGCCCATTGGCCATGAACATATCATAAATCGCATTCGGATCCTCACTAATGGCTGCCCGGAGCTTGTCCTCATCAATCGTTAATTTACCGCCCTCCAAATAATTTTTGGTGGTGGTGATCCCCAAACTGCTGAGATTGTTTTTTCCTGTGATCCCATCCACCGAGGTGTATAGGGATGACCTCATTGTGATCAGGAGGCTTTTTAACGTCGAATCGCTTTTTAACGTTCCGCTCTTCGCTTTTTCTTCCCACAGCTTCACTTCATCCTCGGTCATTGCCTTCTTTTGCTCAGAGGTAAGCGGGGTAAAGGAGCGATATTTAGCTTCACCCGTTTTATCTTGAACCTTTTTAATGACATCATTGTATTTATTCACAAACTGAGTGATCGTGTCCAGGATGGCATCCACATCAGCTGTTGATGAGAATGTGACTGTATCCGTCGTTTTTTGCTTTACCGTTATTTCCGCTCCATTAATCTGAAACGTATTCGAAGGCCGGGAAATGTCCAGTCCATTATAAGTAATCGATGCATTTTCCCCTATTGTGCCGCCAGTTCCTTCATTGTTACTGCTCATTTTTAGCACATTGAAGAAATCTCCGGTACTCCCTAACTCAATTTCAGGCCGATCTTTTATATCACCTGTATTTTTAGCAGTGATGGAAAACTTCTGGGACGTTTCATCGAAAAATAGAGTCACTCCCGAGTTTGCATTAATTTTATTTATTACACTTTCTAACGTATCGTCCGCATTAAGGGTAAGAGTGTACGGTTTTTCCACTGTTGCGCCATCTTTTACTTCCGTATCAAAACCGCCATCCTTATTGATGGACAGTATCGTAATATCTTGAGGAGTCGTGATTCCCAATTCCGATAGTTTCTTTTTGGGGTCGGTAACAGCTGTTTTTTCTGTACTTGTCATGGTTGCTGCCTTGGCAAGTCCATTCACTTTTATATTCCCGGAAAAATCACTGGTCGAATTCACATTTCTCACTGATACAGCATCTGGATTCGATACCGTCACCTTCTTTTTAATGAAGGAAGACTGCTTCCCAATTCCATCACGAATGAGCGTATCCAATTCTGATAAAGCTGTATTTATCGAACGGTAATCATCGCGCTGCCACTCGGAATACTGCTTTTTCTGTGTCAGTTTATCCAATGGCACCCGTTCTGCCTGCATCATGCTCTTAACTAATTCATCAATGTCCATCCCGCTTGCTAAACCACTGATTCGTACCAAAATTGATCACCCGCTTATATTTTTTCATCCACCATTATGCCGACAAACTCCGTCATTGCCGCATAGAAGTCCAATAACTTCTTCGGGGGAATTTCCCTGATCGTCTCATCCGTTACATCATCCACTACCTTGACATAGTACTCATTCAGCTTCTCATGATATTCAAAACGAACCGCCGTATGTGTCGGATTCAGGAAGGTGTTCAAACTATCCACCATTTCCTGCACCTTTTCTTTTGATGGCATATCAGTAGATTCCACACTTTGCTCCGAATAGGCTAGCGTATTCATTTCCCGCTGATAAAATGAACTGATTCCTTCCGAGATTGCTGTTCTAAGTTGTGAGGAAAGGATATTTGTGGACAAACTCTCCAGCATCTAAATAGCCCCCAATATGATATCTTTACTTTTTATATCGGTAATTAAGATTTTATATTTAGTCACTCTTAGATCTTGGTTGCACCTGCAGACATTCATTAATGACCCTTTGCTATTAAAGAGATTCTACTAAAAAACTCCAGAAAAATATCTGGAGTCTACAGTTTTTTGGTTTTAAAATTATGAAATCTAAGATGGAACCCCAATTGCCCACACGTTTTGAGGATTTTATACTGTGACCGTTGACTTCCACTCCAGGCACTCGCTTTCCGCGGGCGGTCCGGGAGCCTCCTCGGCGCCATTGCGCCTGCGGGGTCTCCCTTGGACGCGTATTCCCGCAGGAGTCTCGCACCTTCCGTTCCAATCAACTTTGTTTTAACAGTTAGATTGCTATTTTTACCTAAGTTAAAACTGAGGTGATAATCACTTCTACTTTTGGAAAAAAATATGACTGACTATTTAATTATAGGACTTCTCTTTTTATTCAAATGAATCAACGAACATACTAGGAATCGATATATCCCATCCGGCTTGTGATTGATAGCTGTATTAACCAGTCATTCCACCATACACATTACTGACATCTTCATCTATGTATTTTGCAGTACCATCATACTCTATTAGGATTGTAGCCATAAGATTCCTTGGTGACATAAACGAATGATCCCTTTCTTATTAAGGGGCAGTATTCTCTTTTTTTCTACATCGCAGTGTTACTTAACACTTCAATCAGTACAAAAAAAAAGAGACTAACACAAAGTGTCAGTCCCTTATTGTTAAGCTAACTATTCAATTAACGAAGTAACTGAAGAACGCCCTGCGGTTGCTGGTTGGCTTGAGCTAGCATTGCTTGAGATGCTTGCGCCAAGATAGAGTTTTTAGTTTGCTCCATCATTGTTTTAGCCATATCTGTATCACGAACACGTGATTCAGCAGCAGTCAGGTTTTCAGAAGAAGTACCTAAGTTGTTGATCGTATGCTCTAATCGGTTTTGGTTAGCACCTAGTTTAGAACGTTCAGCTGATACAGTGTCAATTGCAGATTGAATAACTGTGATTGCTGCAGATGCATTTTTAGCATTAGAAACATCCAGACCGGATTCAACGCCTTTAGAATCTGTACCATTGCTTACATTTGTAGTTGCAGTGAATCCATCACCAATACCAGTTAATCCTAGATTACTAGCACGCATGTCATCGATTTCAAGTGTCAGACTTTGGTTTTCATTTGCACCGATTTGGAATTGAAGACCTGCGCCAGCATCAGTACCCGTAGAAGAAGAACTACTTATTTTTAAATCAGCTAAAGCAGTACCAGCAGATGCACCAACTATTTCAACGGAACCTTTAGCGCCAGCAGTTAAGGTATCAAGCTTTAAAGCACCATCACCATCAAGGGACGCATACTCTTCACCAGTTGTTCCAAGTGCAGTATTTGCTGCAGTATTAATAGCAGTCACTATATCAGCAGCTGCATCACCATCTCCGATTGTAACATCGACATCTTTCCCATCGATTTTAAGACTTAATGTACCGCCAGTTGTAACAGCACCTGCCGCCCCTGAACCAGTCAAGCTAGCAGTAGAAAGTTTTGTATCAGAATCCTTAGAACCATTCAATAGTTTCTGAGTATTGAATTCAGTAGTATTACCGATACGGTTGATTTCAGATGTTAATGAATCCATTTCCTTTTGTATTTCTCCACGGTCACTAGTTGTATTAGTATCCGTTGATGCTTGTGTAGCAAGTTCACGCATACGTTGAAGAATGTCAGTCGTTTCGTTTAATGCACCTTCAGCAGTTTGGATCAATGAGATGGCATCCTGTGAGTTACGGGAAGCTTGGTCCAATCCGCGGATTTGTCCACGCATTTTTTCAGAGATTGCTAGACCGGCTGCGTCATCGCCTGCACGGTTGATGCGCATGCCCGATGCTAGTTTCTCCATTGATTTTGATTGTGCATTCGTTGCACTTGATAATTGACGGTGCGTGTTTAGAGCTGAGATATTGTGATTGATAATCATTTTTGTTTCCTCCTTGAGTCTTAAGTCCCCACGTCCATGTGGTTGTTTACGATGGGCAGTGACTAAGTCGGCCGCCTATTTCACTGCCCATCGTTGTATACTTAATATCGACCTGCATGGAAACATATTTAGCGGATTTTACGATTTTTTCTTGAAATACTCATTTATACCTTCCAGAAAAATAGTTTCTGTTTTAGAGGCTTTTCTATTTTCCTGCTGAATGGACAGGTAGATTTCCTTCCTATGGATATCGACGTTTTTAGGGGCATTGATCCCCAGTTTGATCTGTTCCCCCTCGACGGACAGGATCGTAATTTCGATATCATCCCCAATCATGATCGCTTCATTTGGTTTTCTGGTCAAAACGAGCATCCTTTCCCCCCCTGTTCCGCTGGAGGTTCAAACAGTTTGTGCTTTGTACGGTATTCACTAGCATTCATGATGAATTGCTTTCCGACTTTTTTTGGGCCGTTTATGATGATTGGGGCCTGGAGATTCGCCGTCGTTTCATTGAAAGGGTCTTGAATCGTTAAAATGACGAAAGTAATGACTTCCAGTTCCGTTTCTATTTGTAAAGAAGATAACACCTCATCCGTAAGCTTCACTTCGTAATCAGGAAACACCTCAAATGGATTCGTCACAATGAAGGCAAGCTCTTTTGTTTCTATCGATTGCAGGACGAAAAAGGGCGTGTCATCCAAAGCTAGCAAGCAAAACTCTTTTTCTTCTAAAAATCCTGGTATCCCGCTTTCAAATACATAAATCTCTTTCTCTGCCAATTCGAGTTCGCCATGAAATTTTGTTTGTAGAATCATCTATGTTTTCACTACCTTATCTCATCCGGATTTAAATTGATGAAATCTATATCCAGCGCATTTTTTTGTAGAATTTCGACATTCACACTACCTGGTGTGTATGTATGGTTAACCCTATTGATTTGAGCATCAATGATCGGTTTTTGGGCGGTTGCTTCAACCTTCACTTCTGCTGGCTGGTAGTCAAGCTTTACGCTGAATGGAGAGGGAATCCAGCCGAGATTGAACTGCTTCTCAGGGCCTTTGCTGTTTTGCCTAGCCTGTTCAGCGAGTGGATTACCCCCTTTTTCAATATGCCTCAGCTCAGTTCCCTGCTGGGCACGTCTTGCCATACCCGCCAGCCAATCCTGATATCCCTGCTCCGCAAATTCATCGACTCTTACTGAAAGGCTTTTCAAATCCATGTCTTCCCTTGCTTGTGACTGATCGATCGTCAGCTTGCCTGGGGTCATTTGAATCTCGAGGATCGCTTGCGGCTGTTTGATTGATTGGACCGCAGCCTTCTGTTCGATCTGCTGTACAGGCTGTTCTATATTCACTCCAATCTTCATTGGGGTGGTTTGCAATCTAATTTGCGGAATCTGCATTATCAACACTCCTTATAGAAAAAAGCTATCCATTTAAGAATAGCTTAGCGAAGAAAATCCAATAAACTCGGCTGCATGATCTTTGCTCCGATGCTTAAAGCAGCACTATGGACACTTTCCTGGGTCGTCAAATCCATGATCGCCTTTTCGATATCGACATCCTCATTTTTCGAAAGGATTTCAGTGGCAAAAACCTCCTGCTGCTTGAGACGGTCCGTCATCAGCTCAATCCGATTCTGCCTTGCGCCAACCTGTGCCTGCATGCCTAAGAAAGTATTTATCGTTGCGTCAAGTCCTTCCAGTGTGTCGCTCACGTCCCCGCCGTTTTCGAGTGCCTCGATTGTCTGGTCGATGCTTCCGCCGGCAGCTAGTGCATCACCAAAAATCTTGGAACCGTCCGTATTGATTTTAAGGGAAATCCCCGAAAAAACTTCAAGGTTTATGTCCCCTGTGCCATACACGGTATTTCCATTCCCATCTTTAACGGACGACGGTCTCACATTCGTATCCTGGCCGTTAAAGATATACTTCCCGCCAATCTGTGTGTCGCCTAGAGTTATGAGATGTTCTTTTAATTGTTTAATTTCTTCAGTAATTGTTTTAAGTTGCTCCCCTTCATACGTGCCATTGCTGCCTTGAACGGTTAATTCACGAATCCGCTGCAGGGCGGAAACACTTTCAGTAATGGCATCATCCGTGCTGTCGATCCAATTGGTCGCCTCGGCAATGTTACTTTGATACTGCCCTATTTGATTGAGGTTTGTCCTGTACCCCATTCCCATCATGGCCGCAACAGGGTTATCGGAAGGCTTGGAGAACTTCTTTTGAGAGGAAACCTGCTCTTGCAGCCTGGACATCTTTTCGTAACTGCTGCTTAAATTGCTCAGCATATTATTGGTTAGCATCGATTGCGTTACCCGCATATTCGTCTCCTCCTATCATCGGCCAACTGTACCCATTCCGTTTATGATTTTATCGAGCATTTCATCCATCATCGTCATCATTCTTGCGGATGCGTTGTATGCCTGCTGGAATTTGATCATGTCAGTCATTTCTTCATCAAGGGATACGGAACTGACAGACTCCCTATTTTGATTGACTGAGGCAGCAAGCACGACAGAGTTGGAAAGGTTCTTTTGGGCGCTTTGGGAATCCACACCAAGCTTTCCGATGATACCGGAATAATAGGTGTCGAAGCTACCCGTCAATTCGTCGGAGTTTTGGTCTTTAGTCGAGTACTCACTGAACGCCTTCTTTTTAAGGTCAGCCAGGAGTTTGGCGTTTTCATTATCACCGGATGCCCCTCCACTTTTACCGCCTGCGGCAATTTTTGTGGGATCCTTAACGATTTCACCATTCACCTTGATGCTTTGGGCGGCACTCTTACCCGGTTCGATTTCAAAGAAGTTCAATGTGGAAGTGCTGTCATCACCCAGGGCATAGCCTTGTTTATGGATGGCATTGAATTCATTCACGAAAGCAGCCGTCATATTATCGAGCTTTTTCAGCATATCAGGATAAGCGCCGGCGATCGTGCCATCAGCCTTCTTATAGCCAAAGCTTTTGATCAGACCGGATAGTTCTCCCGAGAAATTGTAATCCGTCAATGTTTTCGAACCAAACTTCAATCCATCCACCATACCTGTCGTTTTATCATGGCTAACTTCAACTTTCGAAGTTCCCACCATCCCGGTTTGGTTAACACTGACTAGATTGATGGGCGGCACAAAAGACGAACCGTCTTCTTTCATCAATTCGATATTGTATAGCCCTGTGGCCACATCGCTTGCTCTGCCGTAATCCGTCGGAATGACGTTATTCACTTTAATGCTGACAAGCTGTGAGAGATTGTCTACGAGTACATCACGTTTATCATAAAGGTCATTGGGGATATATCCATGCGGCTCCACTTTGCTGATCTGTTGGTTAAGCTGATCAATACTGCTGATTAGCGTATTGATTTCGTTCGCTTTGACGCTTACCTGATTTCCAATATCCGTTTGAACATTCGTTAGCGAGTTATAGTAGTAGTTTAGGGTATCCGCGACCATGACGCCCGTCGAGGCAACGACCTCACGCGCCCCGGAGTTTTCCGTATTCGCCGTCAGCCCCTGCAGCGAATTCCAGAACTTCTCCATCGTGGCGGCTAATCCACTGTCGGTCGGCTCGTTCATGACGCCTTCCATTTTCGTCAGGGATTCGCTCATGGCCCCGTAATAACCGATTTTATTACTTTGTGTCCTGTATTGTGCGTCCAGGAAACTGTCCCGGATCCGCTGAACCGTTTCAGCAGCCACCCCTGTCCCGATTTGGCCGGCAACGCGCGGGCTGTTCAAACCGACAGTAGGAAAGCCAGACGTCTGGACCAGGTTGACCCGCTGTCTTGAATATCCTAATGTATTGGCATTGGCCACGTTATTTCCTGTTGTATACAAGGCCCCTTGAGAGGTGGATAATCCGCGTTTGGCAGTCTCAAGACCCATAAAGGTTGAAATCATTTGCTCACACCTCCATCTTTTTTCTGCTTATTAAGCTTTGGAATCAAACATTCCCATGCCGATTTTCGCCGTTTTCCCAACCGAATCCCCATAATTCAGGTTCTGGTGCTGCGGCCTCAAAATATCCAAAGAGACATTGATGAATTGAAGGGACTGATAGATCAATTGCTGATTTAAACTGTTTCGCTCTTTCAGCTTTGCCACCTCATCAATCAATTCCGCTTTTAGCCTTTCAAGGATTTCCGTTTCTTCAGGTCCTGTCAGTTCCGTTACGGTATGGATGGAGGCAGGCTGTCCCACCGTTCCATTGGCTGAAAGGAATTCCTCGACTTCCCTTTCTCTTTCCTTATCCGTCTGACTGATCGCTTTAATATGTTTTTGTTCTGAAATTAGCAGGGCAGTGATTGCCTCTGTATCATTTGCTTTCAAAATGGCCGTTTTTCTTATCGCCAATTGATTGAAGCTTTTATGAAACTTGATCAATTTTTCAAGCGATCCGATGATGTTCCGTGCAGACATTTTGCTGCCTCCTCACTCATAAATGAAGGACGGAAAATGGCTCCGTCCTCTTCATTCAAGCTTTTTCATTAAAAATTCATTTCCGGTAAAAATCGATGAGACCCTTAGCCGTTGCTTGTGCATTCAATTTATAATTTCCTTTTTCAACTTGGATTTTCAGTTCATCCACTCTTGCTTGTCTTGCAGCAAGAATCGGTGACGATTGCTGCATTTCTTTTGCCGCTGAAGAAATTTCAACTTTATCCGAGGATTTGACCTTGGATTCCTTGATATTCCCTGTTTTATTGGCTTGAAGATTATAAGGGTTAACACCTGTCATACCGACGTTATTGATTTTCATATTCCAGATCCTCTCCTTCGGTCGATTTTATAAATCCCATAATGTTTCGATTCCTTAACACATGAAATGGCTCTGGAATGTGTTATTCTCCCTATCGTTATTATCGACAAGGAATGGATTTCTTTAATTGTTTCTTGTAATCTTTCCTTCGACACCCATTGTCGAATCTTGTTCTCAATATCGAATATTTTAACAAATACTGCATCATGTTTCCATGATTTATCCTTTTTGATCATCCTTCATGTAGTACGTATTTTTTTTATCATTTCCTTGAATTTCAGTCAGGCGCTTTTCCTCATATTCAAATGCCTGCAAATCCGTACGCAATGAATCGCTGCATTTGCCGCATAGCCTTCCGCTCTTGATGTTAGCGCCACACTTTTCACATGGAATTCCTAGATTGGGAAACTGCGAAATTCTAAGCTTTCCTGTTCTCACAAATTTAATAATTAACGTATCTTCAACGCCGGTTTCCTTAACCACCTGCATCATGGACGCCGTTCTATTTATTTTCTTGCGAATATATGCATACACTTTATCATATTGGTCTTCTTCTTCTTTATAACAGGCATCGCATACATCACGGAATTTAGTCATAACGAATAACGAATTACAGCTTGGACAGTTGAATACTTCCATCGAGGACCCTCCTTCACCATCACAGCGATATTCTTCAGTACTGTATATATCGAATAATACCTGCGATACTTTAGGATGTTTTATTAAAATAAGCTTTTTCACCTAGCCAGGGTGATGGATGATACTTCTTTGGCCCCAGCCGTTATCAATGCCTTTGCTGCATGCCTGAGAGTGGTGCCTGTCGTGTAAATGTCATCGATGATCAAAATTGATTTATGCTCAAGCAAATCTAACTGCATGACCTGAAAAACCTGCGGTAATGATATTCTCTCTTGACGTGATTTTTTTGATTGTTTTTCCGTATGGATTCTTGTCAAGATCTCAACCGTATGAATTCCAAGAAGGTCTGCCAAGGCCTGTACCTGGTTGAATCCACGTTCCGTAAGCCGTTCATGGCTAAGCGGGATGACCGTTACCAGGTCAAACTCCATGTCCTTTAACCTTTCTTTCAAAAAAGGGACGAAAACCTCAGCTAATGCATAATCCCCACGGTACTTATATTTAGCAATAATATCTTTTAAGTATTCATTATAATGAAATAGCGATATGTTCTTCGACAAATAACCGCTCCATTCCTTATTCCTTTCCCATCTTGAACAATCCAGACAGAGGTCACCGGTAATATGAACCCCACCAAGCTCCCTTGAACACATTGTACATGTTTCTCCGGTAATCCTATTAAGCTTCCCCTCACATCTTGCGCAGACTGCTCTTGCCTCGGCCTGCTTAAGCAAGCTCCTCCATGTCAATGCCTGCTTCATTCCTTCATCACAAACAAGACATCTATTCATAGAGCAGCCCCCTTATCTTGGCATCTTTATTCATCATTTGAATATGGTGAACCGCCTCGACCATCGCTTTACTTTTACCGTAATGAAAAAAGGTGATCGTCCCTGCAGGATTAGCAAAACTCCTCCCTACCCTTCCAGCAATCTGAACGAGAGCACTATCAGAAAACACTTCATGTTCAGCACCGATCACGGCTACCTCCAACCGCTCAATAGTCACGCCGCGTTCCAGTATGGTCGTGGTCAGTAATCCTGGAACCAAGCCATTCCTTAATGCCATTACTATTTCCTTTCGATCAGGGTGCCGGGAGTGGACAATCGATAATTTTGGGGACAGCATTTGAAACAGCGGAATGACCTGCTCCATCACTTCAATGCTTGGAAAAAACAAGAGGAAGGGGATGTTCTGCTCAAGGCGTTCACTTACCCATCCGATGATTGCTGGGGGAATCTTTTTTTGAAGAAATATTTTTTGCCAATTGCCGCTCCACTTCATTTCAGGGACAGGGATTGGCTGACGATGATAACGGGCCGGTATTATGACGGCTTTCAATTTGCCGCTGCGGTATAGCCGCTGCATCCGTTTCGAAGGTGTGGCGGTCAAGTAGATGGTTGCCGCAGAAACCTTTTTTGATTTATTGACCGCATAATGCAGCGAATCATCAATTGAGTAGGGAAACGCATCGACTTCATCAACGATGATGACATCGAAAGCTTCAATAAAACGGAAAAGCTGATGTGTCGTGGAAACGGTTAGTGGCGAAAATCCATGTCGATCGCCACTGCCGGCATAGAGGGTCGCGACCTCAATGGCAGGAAAGGCTTTTTTTAACCTAGGGGATAGTTCGAGAACGACATCGGTCCGGGGTGTTGCCAAACAAATCCGTTTCCCGGCATGCAATGCTGCCTCAATCGCCGGGAATAGGACCTCCGTCTTTCCTGCCCCGCATACAGCCCATACCAGGAGTTCACCTTTTCCGTTTACAGCTTCAACGACAAGGTCGGAGGCAGTTTGTTGACCTTCCGATAAAGTGCCTTCCCAGCACATCACTATGTCAGGAATCTGAAACTGAATGCCGGGTCCGGTCCACCTAAATAGTTTTGCACATTCACTGACCCGTCCCATCATGATGCATGAGCGGCAGTAAGTGCAATCTTGATCGCAAATCTTGCAAGGGAATGTATAAAACAAAGTTTGATCTTTGTTACCGCAGCGTACACAGTGATAACTGCCGTTACCGTATTGCACGCCGCAAGTTTCTGAGACATACCCATTCTTGAGGTGCTCTGCGAGGAGTTCTTGAGAGAAGGGGATTTCGAATGCCAAAAGATGTTTTCCGGTGAGATGGTTCTGAAGTTCCGGGGAATATGGCGGGGAAATGCTCATTTTTTCCAAACTGCAACCTCCTTTTCTTGATATATCACGCTCCTCCTTATCATTCGCTTTTTACTCCCGAATTCCCTTTTGCTTCATAAAAAAAACACCTTCCACTTAGGAAAGGCGTTAAATAGCTTAAATTTTATACCAGCCCATCCCCATCGAGCCTTCGCCCAGATGCGTTCCGATTACTGGACCGAAGTAGCTGATGTCGAACTCGACATTCGGGAACCGGGCTTCAAGTTCCTCTTTCCAGTCTTTAGCTTCACTTTCCCGTTTTGCATGAATGATGACGGCTTTATATTTCTCGCCGCTCGCCGCGTCTTCTCCAAGCAAATCGGCAATCCGTTTCATCGCTTTTTTTCTTGTACGGATTTTTTCGAATGGGACGATGACCTTATCAACAAAATGGAGAACCGGCTTCACTTGAAGCAAACTGCCAATCAATGCTTGAGCACTGCTTAAGCGTCCCCCGCGCTGCAGATGGGAAAGGTCATCTACCATGAAGTATGCCCTGACCGATGGCTTCATCTCTTCAAGCCTGGCCATGATTTCTTCTGCACTTTTACCATCAAGTGCCATCTTTGCCGCCTCGATCACATAAAACCCCTGTACCATGCAGCTGATCTCCGAATCAAAGGCATGAACCTTAATTCCATCGACCATTTCACCCGCCGATACCGCTCCTTGAAACGTTCCGCTGATGCCGCTCGATAAATGAATGGAAATAACATCATCATAGTCTTTTTGCAGCTCCTCGAACTTCTCGACAAACTTCCCTATTGGAGGCTGTGAAGTGGTTGGCAATTTCTCCTGCCTCTTTACTTCCTCATAAAACTCATCCGCAGTGATATCAACTTCCTCCCGATAAGCTTCATTGGAAAAAATGACATTAAGCGGCATCATATGTATATGTAAACGATCACGTATTTCCTCAGGTATATATGCAGTGCTATCTGTTACGACTGCAGTTTTCATAATAGTACCATCCTTATAAAAATTTACTTCATATCATACTCACCATTCTATCTGAAAATGCATTTTTTTGCATTAAATTGCTTTCTCCATTACCAAAAATATGAATCCAGTTAGTCATCCTTCCTACAAAAAAAATCCAGCCCTTCAGCACGCATTGCGGAATCTGAAGAGCCGGACTTATCGATCGTTTTAATTACTTCACTTCTACCCAGCCGTTTTTGATAGCTAGGACAACCGCTTGTGTACGGTCATTCACATTCATCTTCTGAAGAATGTTACTTACATGGTTCTTGACTGTTTTTTCACTGATATAAAGAGTTTCACCGATGGCACGGTTGCTTTTACCATCCGCTAAAAGTTGGAGCACTTCACATTCGCGTCGAGTCAATAGGTGAAGCGGCCTCCTGATTTCTATTGTATGTACGGAATCACGATCAGCACCCTCTTCAGCTGCCAATCGGCGATATTCCTTAACCAAGTTATGGGTCACCTTTGGATGAAGGTATGATCCGCCTTCAGCTACTACTCGCACAGCATCAATCAACGCATCCGCGTCCATTTCTTTCAACAGATAGCCTTGTGCTCCTGTTTTCAATGCGTGCTGTACGTAGTTTTCATCATCATGAATGGAAAGGATGATGACTTTTGTTTCAGGGTAACGGTTCACGAGCATTTTTGTCGCTTCGACCCCATTCATGTTCGGCATGTTGATATCCATGATAACAACATCAGGTTTATGTGTTTCAACGAGATCCATAGCTTCGCTTCCGTCATCACCCTCGGCAACAACATCAAAGGATGATTCAAAATCTAATATGCGCTTTACGCCTTCACGGAAAAGCTGATGGTCATCGATAATGATGATACTAGTCTTCAACGGCTTCTTCCTCCTAGTTTCTATTTAAAAAGTCTATTCTCTATCGTTTATATATGGTAGGGAATTTGTATAAATACTAAAGTGCCTGCCCCTGGTTGTGAATCTATCGTCATTTCACCTTCCAGTAGCTCGACTCTTTCTCTCATTCCTACCAAGCCAAATGAACCTTCTTTTTGAATCGAAGAGTCAAACCCCTTTCCATCATCCTTGACGACAACGGTCACCATCTCCTTGGAAATGGACAGTTTAACTTGAATCTGTTTTGGGTCCGCATGCTTCAATGAATTTTGTACTGCCTCTTGAACCAGCCTGAATAAAGCGACCTCCATATCGGAAGGAAGCCTTTTGACCTGCCCAAGATTGACGAAATTAAGATTCACGCCATTATTATAGTCTTCGGTCGTTTGCAGGTACTTTCTGAGGGTAGGAACTAGTCCTAAATCATCAAGCGCCATAGGACGAAGGTCATAGATGATTCTGCGCACTTCATATAAAGCATTCCTTACCATGACCTTTAAACTGCGGATTTCAACTAACGCTTCATCAGGGCCTCTCTCCCGTTGCACTCGTTCTATCAGATCTGAGCGCATCATGACGTTTGCCAGCATTTGCGCCGGCCCATCATGAATTTCACGTGAGAGCTTTTTACGTTCCTGCTCCTGGGCTTCGATTATTTTCAGGCCGAAGTCCTGTTTGCGTTTCGCTTCTTGAAGTGCTTCCCCGACAAATTTAAGATCCTGTGTCAAATAGTTCTGTACTACCGATATTTGCGAGACGAGATGCACCGCTTTATCGATTGTCTGCTGTAAACCCCTTAACCTTAACTCAAGCTCATCCCGGCGATTACGGAGCTCTTTCTCCAATTGCCGGTTAATTTGTAAATCGACTTGTAGCTTATGTGCCCTTTCATAAGCATCGCGTACCTGTTCTTCAGAAAAATGGTTGAAGTGCATACTGACTTCTGAAAGCCTTTTTCGAGCAAACCTGGCTTTTGAATCCAGTGCATCGCTGTCGGTTATCACAATGGCAACCCTGATTTTCACATCATCAAGCTCTTTTGATAATGACTCGAAATCCTTTCGGCATTGTTCGCCGATATCAAAGACTTCGTCCTTACTTTCACTAACAGTGCTCACCATTGTTTCTAAGATCTTGTCCAATGCTTTAGCATCAACCTTTTTTATGGACATTAAGATCCCTCCACTTACCAAAAGACTTAAACAATTTATTGTCTTAAAGACTATGTATATGGAAAAAAGTTCTTTTCCTTTTTCATGAATGGTTAAATTTCAGGAAACTTTTGTATGAAGTAACCTTCATGAACATATTGTACCAAAAAAAGTTTAAAAATACGTTAATTTCCTTTTATGATTTCCATAAAATGTACATATTTACTATACATCTCATATTCCCGGCCATTAAGTCTGCCTTTTAAAGGCAGAAAGCCATTTCTATTATCCTAATACAAATTATCCTTTTCAATCAAATGGGATATTCCGCTCCATTGATTATCATATGAAACAGATGCATTTATTAAATGGCAAAATCCTTGAAAAGAGAGGACACGTTAAGGTAAAGCCAGGATAATGGCACAGAACCCATGTTTTTCCTACAATGTTATTCTTTTAAGCATATATGACCAGCTAATAACAATAACAGGCAATGAAATTAATTATAACACGTACAGCTTTATCTTATATTAAAGTTTCTTTACACATGCGGTATGTAAATGAATCGTCATTGCCACTTTTTCCGCAAAGCCTTATAATAAATCAACTAATAGGAAGTACGAAGGTGGAATAGTAATGCTCACTCAATATTTAACGGTGGCAGGTCGCGGCGAACATGAAATCGTCATTGAAAAATCGCGTTTTATTTCCCACATCGCCCGGGTTGAAACCGAAGATGCCGCACAGGCCTTTATCCAGGAAATCAAGAAAAAGCACAAAGATGCTACACATAATTGTTCAGCCTATATGATCGGGGAACAAAATCAAATCCAAAAAGCCCTCGACGATGGGGAACCGAGCGGAACGGCAGGCGTCCCTATCCTAGAAGTGCTTAAGAAAAAGGATCTGAAAGACACCGCAGTTGTGGTCACACGGTATTTTGGCGGCATCAAACTTGGTGCTGGCGGTCTCATTCGCGCTTACAGCAAAGCGACTTCAGAAGGAATAAATTCCACTGGTGTGGTCATTAGAAAACTAATGCGTGTCATTTCGACAACCGTCGACTACACCTGGCTTGGAAAATTGGAAAACGAATTGCGATCTTCCATTTATCAAATAAAGGAAATTCAGTACCTTGATCAGGTCAATATCCTTGTATATGTCGAGGAAACACAAAAAGAGACATATACCGCTTGGATTACAGAGCTGACAAATGGCCAAGGCCACATCACTGAGGAAGAAATGCTTTATTTGGAAGAGGAATTCTCCTGATATACTCCTGCATATTTTTCCTTTTTTATGCTGTAATATAATTGAAAAGAAATATTTATTTTACGAAATTATTAAATCATTGTAAAATTAGGTGTAATAAATGACGAAATATAAACTGCAGGATTCGAAAAATAGCGATATATGTCTGATGTTCGTTATTTAAAAGGAGAAGAAAAAGATGTCTACTACTAGGCGTGTTTATAAAATTAAAAAAACAAAGAAAAAAAGGCGAAAGAGGCTTTGGTTATTGCTTGTTCCCCTGCTGGTACTTGGTCTGGGTGCTTCTACTTATGCTGCAACGCTGTATATGAAAGCCCAGAATGTATTCAATGATTCCTATGACCCTGTGGAAGCATCAGCAAAGCGAAGTGCAGCAATCGACCCGCTCGAAGATAATTTCTCCATTCTTTTCATCGGAATCGATGATAGTAAGGAACGTGATTTTAAAGGCAACTCACGCTCGGATGCTTTAATTCTGGCCACTTTCAATAAAGATCAGAAATCTATAAAACTACTAAGCATTCCCCGTGATTCCTATGTGTACGTACCAGCCAAAGGCGTAACCACAAAAATCAACGCTGCCCATGCTGCCGGCGGACCAAAAGCGACGATGGACACCGTTGAGGAGTTACTCGATATCCCTGTCGATTATTATGTTCGCATGAACTTTAATGCTTTCATCGATGTCGTGAATTCATTGGACGGTATCGAAGTCGACGTACCTTATGAATTGAATGAAATGGATTCAAATGACAAGAAGAATGCCATCCACCTTGAAGAAGGAATACAGACCGTTAATGGTGAAGAAGCATTAGCGTTTGCACGGACACGTAAAAAGGACAGTGATATCCAACGTGGTGAGCGTCAGCAGGAAGTCCTGAAAGCCATCATCGCCAAAGCAACCTCGGCTGGATCACTAACGAAATATACGGACGTAATGGAAGCTGTCGGTGACAATATGACAACGAACCTTCAATTCTCACAAATGAGAGGTTTCATAAAATATGTAACTACCGATAAAGGCCTTAATCTTGAAACCATCAAACTTGAAGGTCAGGATTCTACCATTAGCGGAACCTATTATTATCAGCTGAACGAAACATCATTAGCAAACACTAAGCTGTTGCTTCAATCTCACTTGAACCTGGGACCAGCTGAAGCCACTCAAACTGAAGCAGTTCAATCACAAATACAAGAATAAAGTGAAACCCCCACTCTTTATGAGTGGGGGTTTCCTTTTTTGCTATCTTTGCGCCCCCTCCAGTTAGGAGCAAAAAAGCCACCAGCCGTATCATTAAACGGTTGGTGGCTTTTCATATATACACTAGCGAATTTAGCTAATCTAGTAATCTATTTCCAAAATGATCATGGTTTGTTTTTAAAGTTAAGCATCTTGAGCAACGGCTGATAGTTTGAATTGACCAAACCAATTTTCTCCACAAAAATTTCTATGATCAGCAGGAGTCCCGTTACAAGTATCAAAGCTCCCCACACTGTTGCAAATTGAAAGATTATTGCCGCTAAGCCAAAGCAAGCAGCTAAAGCGTAAATGAGCAATACAGTCTGCTTATGAGTGAATCCCAAGTTTATCAAACAGTGATGTAAATGGGATTTATCAGCAGCCGAAATTGGCTGTTTATTGACGACCCTGCGGATAATCGCGAAAAATGTATCCGAAATGGGCACACCCAAAATGATGATCGGTACGATCAATGAAATCATCGTAACGTTTTTAAACCCTTGCAGGGACAGAACGGCAATGATGTAACCTAAGAATAATGCGCCTGTATCTCCCATGAAAATCTTTGCCGGATGAAAGTTATATTTCAAAAAGCCAAGAGTGCTTCCAATCACGATCAATGCTACCATAGCAACAAATAGGTCCCCTTTAATAAGGGCCATTGTTGCAATTGTCACTAATGCGATCGTTGAGACACCGCCTGCAAGACCATCCAGTCCATCTATTAGGTTAATTGCATTAATGATGCTGACAATCCACAAAATGGTTATCGGTATACTTAAAACACCAAATTCAAGTGTATCTATAAAGAACGGCAAATTGATGAATTCCACTTCAAGACCGCCCCATAATACGATAATGAGGGCAGCCAAAACCTGGCCCAGGAATTTGGGTGCAGCTCTTAATTCAAAAATATCATCTGCCATCCCGATCAAAATGATGACAAGGGCTCCCACCAGAAGGGGCAAATGCTCCCAAAAATCATTCATGAGGGGCAACTTCTCCCAAAAATCATTCATGAGGGGCAACTTCTCCCAAAAATCATTCATGAAAAGCAAGAAAGTAATGAAAAAACTCAAAAATATAGCTAAACCGCCCATGCGCGGCATAACTTTACTATGCACTTTTCGCTCATTCGGTTTATCGGTAGCTCCTAATTTAAAGGCCAGCTTTCCGACAAAAGGAGTCAAAAAAATGGATAATAAAAAGGATACCAACAAGGCCCCTATTAACATCAGGAACGACATCAAAAACCACCTCAATTCAACTAAAAATCTAATACCCGTAACGATCTATAAGAAAACCTATATATAAATGCTTATTTTAATTTTTCATCCTCAAATAAACATTATATACGTTATTGGCTAAAATCTCTATAGAAAAGTTGTTTTTTGCAAATTTTTGTAAATCCGCCCCTATCTTTGTCAGGTTGCCGGATTTTTTTAATTCTAAAGCATTGCAGATGGCCAATTTCAGCTGTTCGACATTGCCGATATCCGTAATCCAGCCCTTGCCCCGATCGGGAATCAATTCCTTTACACCGCCGACATTACTTGTGATTACCGGAAGACCCGATCTTGCTCCTTCAAGTAAAACCAGTGGAAAACTTTCGCTTAAGGAAGTCAATAATGTGATGTCCCCCAACGGGTAGATTCGATCTAAATCTTCACGATACCCTAAAAAGTGCACGTGATCTGATAATCCCTTTTCCGAGACCATCTCTTCCAAAGCGGATCTCCTGCTCCCGTCCCCTGCAAGCAACAGCTTTACATGGGGGAACTCTGATACAACTTCGCTTAATGCTTCTAAAGCAAATTCATGACCTTTCACCGGCTCAAGCCTTGCAGGCATGATGACGATGAAATCGTCTTTCCCAAACCCAAAATCTTCTCTTTGAAATGGGAAAGGCAATTCCTTTTCAAAGTCAATTCCGTTTAGGATCTTTGTTATTTTGGACGAATGGATTCCTTGGTCAATCAAGTCCTGCTTAAAGCGGTCGGAAACTGCCAGTATATGATCGGCATATTGAAATGACCTTACATGAAGGCCCGTAAACAATTTTCCTTTTACACCCTGCCCCAAAAAGTCATGATGGGGTGAACTGTGAACAGTAAGAAGCCAAGGGCATTTAACGAGGCGCTTTATAAAGGCACCATATATATTCGCCCGCGGACCATGTGTATGGATGATGTCTATATTATTTTGACGGATAAAGTCCCTTAAAGGTTTCAAAATTGAAAGGTCATATTTGGAATGTTGCCTGAAAAGTTCGGTTTGTATCCCAGAGGACATGGCCCGCCGGTAAAGTTCACCATCTTCAAATAAACCAAGCAAACACTCCTCTTTATTCAATTGGTTCAGTAAGGACATTATATGAAACATACCGCCGCCGGTTTCATTACCGGCGTTTAAATGCAAGATCCTCATCCAGTCCACTCCTTATGTTCAGGAACGCTGCACCGATTTCCTCAATCGCCTAACCTTTAATACGAATCTTGGCAGTGCAAGCATCCGTTTCCACCGTGAAGGTTGCTGGATAAGTCGGTACAACCATTCAAGACGCATCTTTTGCCAGAAAACCGGGGCGCGGTTCACCTTACCCGCAAGTACATCAAAGCTCCCCCCAACTCCCATGAATAACCCTTTATTGAATAACTCATAGTGCCTGGAAACCCATTTTTCCTGCCTAGGGAACCCCAATGCAGTCAAAATGATGTCAGGTTCAAGTTCCGCTATCGACTTAGGCAGGGTATCATCCTTGATATCAATGTAACCATGATTGTATCCGACCAACTCGAGACCCGGGTATAGTTCTTTTACTTTCAGGGCCGCCGCTTCAATCACGTTTTCCTCCGCTCCAAGCATGTATACCTTGAGCGCTCTTTCATCAGCGACCCGAAATAATTCATTCATCAAGTCGAATCCTGTAATCCGCTCTTGTAAAGGTTGATTTAGCCATTTAGAGGCCATAATAATACCAACGCCATCCGGAGTGATGTAATCAGCAGATAAAATTATGTCTTTATAATCCTGATGTTCATTTGCATACTCAACTATTTCCGGATTTGCCGTAACGACAAACGTTTTTTCCTGATTCATCAATCTTGGATATATCATTCCATTCATGAATTCATCCATATTGCTATCAATGAATGGTATGGATAGTATCTCAACAAACTTTTCTGTCATTTCACTTCAGCCTTTCATATGTACTATACATCTAAAGGGTGGGGTATTATTCAAGAAATTTTTTCATACACATCATAGAACGTGATTTTTGATTCAAAGGTGGTTAATCAATTGAAGTTTCTAGAAAAACAATCGTTACCCATTCTATTACTGTGCCTGCTCGTCCCATCTGCAGTGCCTCACCCTATCGCCGGTTACTTGGCAACGGCGTTGATGCTCGTTTTTATCGGTATAAATAAAAAAAACCTGTTATTAATTCTATTCATTTATTTCCCTGCCCGTCCCTTATTTATGGAACTGAATAGCGGCTTAACCTATACAGGTGACCTGATCATCCTCACCTTATTCATTTCTTTGCTTATTGAAAGATTCAAAAAGAACGAATGGCAATTTTCGAAATATCATTTTACTGCGCCATTTTGGTTGTTTTGTTTAATTGGCGCCGCAGCTGCACTCATGAACGGAGTGGGAATCCTCCCCATCATATTTGAACTTCGTGCATTGCTTATCACATTCTTGCTTCTTTACATTATCGGTGAATTAAATCTAGAAAGAAAGGATATCTTTCGCTTTTTGAAGGTAATGCTAATATTTACAATCTTACTTTGCCTGCATGGCATAGTGGAGAAAATCTTTTCTCGTACGATCCTGCTTCCACACTCATGGGAAATGTGGAATCTTTCGCCGACAAACCGGATGAGGATTTATGGAGCACCTGCCAATCCCAATGTATTCGCCTTATTCTTAAGCATTCAGTTATTCCTTAGTTTCTTTCTATTTCAGTCGATGAAAAAATATAAATGGATCGTCTTTCTTGCTGCCATCCTGTTTTCCGGAACGTTACTGCTTACCTATTCACGGGGCACGATGATTGCATTCGGGTTCGCGGCGCTTGTCTTTATGATATGGACCAGAAATAAACCATTTTTCAAATATGCTGTAGGAGCATTTTGTCTCGGCCTGCTTCTTATTTATTACCCAGCTTTATTTGCATCAAGTAAAGTGGAGGTGTCCGCATCGATTCCCATGGAAAATGTGATAATCGGCAGCACCCCCTCTACTGAACACGAACATGCCCTTTCCAATCGTTTTTCAGATATGTTCTCTGATAAGACACTGCACCAGAGTACAGAGTGGGGCCGGTTATATGTCCTGATCAAGGGAATTGAGATTTTCAAAGATCACCCGATAATCGGTACAGGGTTAGCAACCTTCGGAGATTCTGCCACACTATCCTTTTCCTCACCAATTTATCGGGAATATCAAATTGGTGAAAGGATGTATACCGATAATCAATATATCCAGATTCTGGTGCAAACTGGTGTGCTGGGCTTTCTTGCGGTTCTTGCATTCATCTTTTTCACCTGCCGTACAATCCTGAAATCGGAAAATGGCACTTTGGCAGCGTTCACCATCTGCCTGATGTTGGCCGCATTATTAGCAGGACTTTTCTACAATATTCTCGAAGATAAAATGTTTACGCTGATATTTTATAGTTGTTTAGGATTCTGTTTACAGAAGGACATCATATTAAAGGATTGAAAATATGCCTACTCTTTCACATGTCATTAAATCGGTCGGGCTCGTCACTATTATTGCTGCCATTGGAAAAGTCCTCGGATTCGGGCGGGAATCGATCATAGCCGCCTATTTCGGGGCATCATCGATGGCAGATGTTTTTTTCGTGGCAAGCCTTATACCAACCATTCTTTTTACGGCTATCGGCAGCGGTCTTCAGGCCGGCGTTATCCCCATTTACTTGGAAAAGAAGGCGGATAACCCGTTGAAAGCTGATGAATTCATCAGTGTTTTAGGTTCTTTCTTTATGCTGGTTGCCGGAATCCTGACCATTGCCTGCATGATTTTCATAAAGCCGCTCGTCGTGTTGACGGCCCCGGGTTTCTCTGATTCGGAACTGGTCCTGACGGAGTCACTGACCCGGATCATGCTGCCAAGTTTACTATTTTTCACGCTTTCTTACATGGCGACGGGGGTCCTCAATGCGAATAAGCGTTTTATTCTGCCAGCACTCACTTCAACTGCACAAAACACGGTAATTATCGCAGCTACCGTATTGTTGGCTGCTCCGTTTGGGATTGAAGGGTTGGCTTGGGGGTTTGTGCTCGGTGCAGCAAGCCAGTTCCTTATCCAATACCCATCATTGAAGCAGTACGGTATCCGGCCCATCGTCTCTTTCCTGCCTCATAAACGGCAGATCGCACAAACACTGTACACCTTTTATCCAATCATTATCGCCGCTTTGGCGATCCAGTTGAATAGTGTCGTCGATCGGATTATTGCGACCTCGCTCGAAACCGGAAGCGTCTCGGCCTTGAACTATGCCAATCGCCTGCTTTGGCTGCCATTAAGCATTGTCCTCACGCCGCTGATTACCGTATTGTACCCTTCAATCGTCGAGCGCGCGCTTATAGGCTATCAATCTTTCCTTAATTTGACCTTAAAGGGGTTGAAATCGCTGTTATTTTTAGCGATTCCGTTCATGGTCGTCATGTTAATCAGCGGAAACAGCTTAATCACTCTGGCTTTCCAACGCGGGGCTTTCGATGCTTCAGCAACCGAAATGACTTATAGGGCATTCGTCTTTTATTCTGCCTGCCTCCCATTCTTTGCACTGAGGGATTATTTGATGAACGCTTTCTACGCCTTGAAGAAAACGAAAGTGGCGATGTATTCCTGCTTGATTGCCGTATTGCTTAACGTCCTGCTCAGCTGGGTCCTATCACGTTATCTCGGCGTCGGCGGAATCGCTTTAGCATCGGGCATTTCCATGCTCCTGCAATCTCTCTACCTTTTCGTCTACCTATGGCTGAAGACAGCAAGAGCGGACAAGGCCGCTTTCAGGGATGTTTTTCAGGAAAGCAGCAAGCTTACCATCATCGGAACCGTCATTTACGGAATGGCTCTCTGGGTCCACCCGCTTACCCTAAAGTTGCCCATCATCATGGAATTAGTGTTCATATCGCTGCTAGTATTCGGACTATATCTCGCATTATCCATTCTTTTTAAAGTAAGCAGCCTGCAAGCTCTGAAAAGAATCAGATCATCAAATTAATGCATTAGAAGAAGGAGTGCCACTATGGACATTTTAATCACAACGATTTTCAACTACCCTCATGAAGGAGGGCTATCGAGTCATATCACTACGTTAAAAAAGGGGTTAATTTCACGGGGCCATAATGTGGACATTTTATCTTTCTCTCAATTACACCCTTTCAAGAGGAAAATGCTCGCCCAGGCCCCAGGATTTTTATTAAATAAAGTAAAACAGGGTAGCGGCCAGCTTTTCAATGACCGGCAACGCCAAAAATTGTTGGCTTCATCTATTAAAGCCTTGAAAAAGAACTATGATGTCATTAATGCTCAAGACATTTTCGCAACGCTTGCCTCCATCGAATCCGGGATACCGACGGTGCAAACCGTCCATGGGTATTATTCATTCGAGGCAGTCAGCAGGGGCGCCCTTCTTCCGGATAGTGAAGAAGATTTGATCATTCGCGAACTAGAAAGGAAAGCTTATCAGTCCGCTGCAAAAGTAGTGACGGTCGATCAAAGGATCAAAGACTATATCAATCATTTGGCACATATAGAAGCGGATACGATCAAGAACTTCATTGACGTGTCTGCTTTCAAACCCGAAAGCGCAAAGCGGGAGCAAACTCGCCGGGACTTTCAAATACCGCTACATAAAAAGATGCTTTTCGTTCCGAGAAGAATGACGGAAAAGAACGGTGTCATATACCCGCTTCTTTCTCTGCCGGAGGTGCTGGAAAACCATCCTGAAACAGTATTGGTCTATGCAGGGACGGGTGAACAGCGAAGCCGGCTCGAGGAAACCGCAGCCAGGCTCAAAATATCAGATTCCGTACTTTTTCTCGGTTCAGTGCCGTTCGAGAAAATGCATAACCTCTATGAAGCATCGGACATCGTACTCATCCCAAGCGTTCATTCCCACGGGGTGGAAGAAGCGACTTCCATTTCTGCCTTAGAAGCGATGAGTTGCCGCTCACCCGTCATCGCAAGTGCAATCGGAGGTTTAAAGGAGATTCTCATTGATGGAGAAGATGGTCTGTTAGTAGCGGAAAAAAATGAAGACGCACTTGCACAAGCCATCTCCAACCTGCTTAATGATCCTGAATATGCAGCAAATTTAGCTGCGAAAGCAAGATATAAAATGGAAAGCGAATACTCCCACCTTTCAGCTGCCGAGCGGTTTGAGAAAGCTTATGAAAAAGTGCTTAACTAAAAAAAGCAGACCCGTAGCCCGGGTCTGCTTTTCACTTTCATACCAGTGCTGAACTGCGCCTTTTCATTTGTTCTTCACGGTATTTTTTCTGTTCTTGTTTAGACATGGCGTTATATTCTTTTAAGAATGCTTCATATTGCGGCATTACTTCGTTCATGGCACCATATGCCTTTAACTCTCCATATTCAAGCCATAAAGCCTTTTGGCAAAATTTCTTCATCTGACCGATTGAATGGCTGACAAAGAACATCGTTTTTCCTTTTGCCTTAAATTCGTTCATTTTCTCTAAACACTTCTCAGCAAAGTTTTTATCCCCGACTGATAAGGCTTCATCAATAATCAGGATATCTGGATCGATATGCACGGAAATGGAAAAACCAAGCCTGGACTTCATGCCGCTTGAGTAGGATTTCACCGGTTGGTCAATGAACTTACCAAGTTCCGAAAACTCAATGATCTCAGGCTCAAGTTCTTTGATCCGATTTTTATCGAATCCGAGCATCAGCATTTTCAGTTCGATGTTTTCTCTGCCCGTCAACTGATTATTCAGGCCCGATGCAACGGCAATCAAAGCCGTTTTCCCGTTAGTTTGGACATTTCCGTCCGTGGGTGGGATGATGCCGGCGATAATATTGGACAATGTGGACTTACCTGACCCGTTGACCCCGACAAATCCTATTACATCGCCCTTTTCCGCTTCAAAACTTACATTCCTCAGAGCAAAGTACTCTTCCCCATAGCTTTTGGGCAAAAGAAGATCCAATAATTTTTCCGAGTTTTTATTATATAATTTATATTTTTTCGTTATATCTTTGACAATTACCGATTTTTCCAATTTTTCTCACTTCCAGTTTACTTAAAGTCAACAAAGCGATCTCTAAACCTGACATGCAGCGAGGAACCTATCAAAAATAAGATGATAACGACTGCCCAGAAATAAAGGGTATATTCCCAATGCGCTATTAGATACCATGATTCCCCCAACAATGAAGCCCGATACCCTTCCACAATATAATATAGCGGATTCAGCTTCATGATGTTTAGTATGATAGGGTGCTCCTTAGCATCCAATACCCAAAGGATTGGTGTTAAATAAAACAAGACTTTCATTAAGGACACGATTATATTATGAACGTCACGAATAATGGTTGATAATGTTGAAGAGATTAACCCAATTGAAAATAATAGCAAGACCGTCGCGGCAACATAATACGGCAGTTGTATGATATAAACTGTTGGAAGGTATCCAGTAAAACCTAATAGGATGATGATGACTCCCAGCAGCATGAGATGCTGATACAACTTGGCAAAGATGACGTACGATGGAATTACACTCATCGGAAAGCTCATCTTGGATACCATATTCAGTCGGGAATAGACGGATTTGGACGTTTGGGTTATCGAAGGATTCACAAAGAACCAGACAACGATCCCTGCCATCAGCCATGGAAGGAAATTTTCCCCGCGATTTAGGATTATAAATCCGAATACAAACCAATAAATCGCAATCTGTATCATTGGATTGATGATTTCCCATAAGACTCCCAGGTAGTTATTGCTGTTGGCACTTTTCATCTCATAAACAGATAAACGCCTTACCAAATAAAAATTATTGATTTGTTCTTTTAAAACGGTCAAAGCTGAACTCATAAATTACACAGACCTTCCTAAAAACACTTTTTCTACGACACGGCGTGAAGCCTGGCCATCCTCGAGTGCACAAAACCGCTCGTGAAAATGATTGATATCATTGGTATTTTCATATTTCATCGTCTTGATACTATCAATGACCGCATCAGATGTTTTGACTAACAAACCAGGTGCACTCTTTTCGAAATCAAAGTAAAAACCGCGAAGCTTGTCCCTGTAATTTTCAATATCATATACATAGAAAAGCATCGGACGCTGTAAATTTGCGTAATCAAAGAATACGGAGGAATAATCAGTTATTAATAAATCCGAAATAAGATACAAATGACTAATATCTTCGTAACTGGATAAATCATAAGCGAATCCTTGATACGCCGATAAATCCAAGTTCTCGGAAACCAAGTAATGAAGACGGAGCAAAATGACATACTCCTCCCCCAATTCCTGTTTCATTCGATTCAGATCGAGTTTTATTTCAAACTTATATTTTCCCTTGCTATAAAACTCATCGTCCCTCCAAGTTGGTGCATATAAAACGATCCTTTTCTCTATTGGTATACCCAACTTCTGTTTCAATGAGTCGATTGTATCACGATTATTCCCATTGTAAAGTATATCATTGCGAGGATAACCGGTTTCCAGAATTTTAGCAGTATCGACATTGAAGGCACGTGCAAAAATTTCACTTGAATAAGCGTTCGGTGAAATTAAATAATCCCATTTACTTGATTCGGCATGGAAATTTTCTTTATATTTATCCGTCGTTGTTCCAGGCATATGAACCTCATTCATATCCGCCGCAAGTTTCTTTAATGGAGTACCATGCCACGTTTGCAGATAGATCGTGTGCTTCGGCTTCGGAATCCAAAGCGGGAGCCTGCTGTTCGTTACCCAATACTGGGCTCTTGTCATTTTGAGCAACCAACTAAATGAAAAGCGATTGAGATATGGGATGCCTGCCTCTTCGAAATGAGCTGTATATCTTTTATCTACGCTCCAATACATTTTATATTCAGGATGGTTACTCTGCAAGTATTCATAAATCGCCCGGGGATTGCAGCTATACTGCTTGCCCAAAAAGCTCTCAAAAATAACCAGCTTCCGGTCCACTGGCAATACTGTCCCCACCAATGCAAAGGCCATTTTATATCCTCTTAAAATAATTGCTTTAGCCTTATTTTTAACTAGCGATAGAAAGGAAGGTCTCTTTGAGGTTTGTATTTTTTCATTTGACATATCCGATCTCCCTTTTTATTGATTAATGATAAGTGAACCATGTTAATAAATCGAATTAAAAATAAGCTCGCCCAATAGAAGGGAGAGCTTATTTTTGGTGTGCTTCTAACAGCTACTCCAAAGACTTTATTGCCAGTCCCAAATTATTTGCCACTGTTGTATAAAACTCCACATTTTTCTTATTATACGTCATCTTATTTTTCAGGATCCTTTTAATATTCACCAATTGATAATCATTGTAGCGAATGAACAACGTAAATAAGGACTTTTCCATTTTATCAATTTCATCCAATGAAACAGTGAAATGGCCTCTATTACCTTCTATTTGAACTCCGCAATTGATTTCATTGTCGATTCTTGTCCTATCACGTATCAATACAGAATCTATGTTGTTTATATCATCACCATAAATCTCAAACCTTTGGTGGTAGACATTATCCATAATATAAGAATCCAGTGCACGGGCAAGCATCGGTATCCTGACAAAGCGATATTCACCTTCCAGAAATGGAAGTTCGTAATAAGGTAAACCATCTTTTATATGATATTTTTTATTGGAATCTCGCTTTAACCATTCAAACAACTTTATGAAATCATCAACACGATCCTCCATGAATAATTCAAGTGCCAATTTATAAATAGGTACTTTAAATTCATTCTTGAAGTCATATGACAAGTTTTTCGCTGTTTCGACAGCTTCCTTTAATATTTCTATAAAATCTTCTTTATTCTTGGATTTCACAAAGGTTTGACTGTCGAACGTTTTTACAATATCGTACTCATAAATCCGGTTAAGAGCCACCTTTTTCAATTCAATGGCAATATCCTTGGATTGAATATACTTTATTATTTCAATATCCGCTTTCCTTTTGTCCAACACATTCGTGACACGTGTTAAAGAAGAGGGGTTTTCAGACGTTCTATTGACATAATAAATAGGTTTTTTAGTAGTTGATACTGCTCTAACTTTAAAGAAAACATCAGTAAAAAACCATTTATCCTCACCGAATTTCATATTCGGAAAACCAATTTCATTTTCTTTAACCATAGGCAGATTCATCATCCTTGCCGTTGGACCCATATGATAAAAAAAGTGCGGAACATCCAGAGGGGTGATGCTTCTTCTTTCTTTAATGGAAGCAAACTCACCGATGACGCTCTCTGACCCGGATTCTACTTTTACCGTTTTGCCCACCACATAATCATCACCGGTTTCCTCCAGGATGTTATAGAGGCTTTCCAATCCATCATGTGCAAGCCAGTCATCCGCGTCTAAAAAAGTTATATATTTGGATGTTCCCAATTCTATTCCAATGTTTCTCGGAGTCCCGGGTGACCCATTATTTTCTTGAAGGGTAACTGAACAGATATTCTTATATTTGGCTGCATACTCTTGAATGATTTTATTGGTGCCATCTGTCGAACAATCATCAATAATGATGTATTCAATCTGATCAATACCGATGGTTTGATTGATTACTGATTCAATCGTTTTTCTGATGAATTTTTCAGCATTATATGCAGCAGTGACTACCGTGACTTTTTTTTCTTTTCCTAAAAATTTATTTCTTAAGCTTACAGGACTATTTTTCAATTGAATATTACCGCTCTTTAAAAGTTCCCTCGCTTTTTGACGTACCAAGAAATTCATACGATTCCTCTCTCCTTTTATGTCTAGAGGTAACATAGACGTTTCGACTTGGGCAGCCAAATTCACCAGTTACTTAAGCAACAATACCCTTTATTTTAGGAATCAATCATTAAAAAATTTATCCACGATTCTCCGGGTAGCTTTACCGTCCTCTATTCCACAATACTTCTCTCTAAATAAACCATATCTTTCTTTATATTGCATGTTTATATCATCGATATTGGTAATAGTTTCGATAATCTCCTCAGTTGTACTTAAAAATGGACCTGGTGCTTCCTTTTCAAAATCCATATAGAATCCACGGATGTTATCTCGGTAATCTTCCAAATCATAAGTGTAGTACAAAATCGGCCGAGCAGTATTAGCAAAATCGAACATTACTGAAGAATAATCCGTGATCAATATATCAGAAATCAGGTAAAGTTCCTGAATATCTGAATAATTGGATACATTTATCACGAAATCCTCAAATTCACTCGGGATGCTTAGATTATTACTTATAACAACATGCATCCTTAACAACAGGATATATTCATCCCCTAATTCTTCCTTCATTCTTTCCAAATCAAATTTCAGTTCGAAAATGAATTTATTGTTTTTTGAAGTTTGATTATCCCGGAATGTAGGAGCATATAAGATGACTTTTTTTCCTTTTGGTATCTTCAGTTTTTCCATCACTGACTTGGAAATCATTGAAGCATCTTCCCTGTAAAACAAATCATTTCTTGGATATCCCGTTTCTAAAATTTCCCCTTCATACTTGAAAGCGCTTCTGAATGCATTGGATGCGTATGGACTTGGTGATATTAAATAATCCCAAGTTCTCGTTGCACCATGCACTCGATCTAAGTACCCATCGTCTCTTCCCTGAATATTATCTATATCAAATAGCATTTTTTTCAAAGGGGTACCATGCCAAGTCTGGATATATGTCGTTTCCTTCCTTTTGCTTAAATAGGTAGGGAAGTTTTGATTATTTATCCAATAACCTGCTTTGGCTAAATAATAATAGTATTCCGGACTTAAGCGTTTAATCAGCTTTGTGTTCTTACCTTTTATTGGTAAATTACCATTATACACCCAAACTTTTTTATATTTATTATCCCTTTTGACCAGTTCTTCATAAATATACTTCGGGCTATCGGCGAATTGCTTCCCTATCCCACTTTCAAAAAGAATAAGGTTCCGGTCAACCGGGATAACCTTGGACATGATTTTATAAACCTTTTTCATGACAGGGAAATACTTATCACTTTTCCTGAACCGATTCATAATGAGTTTCGATATCGGATGGTTATATAATTTAATTATTGAATTTTGATCTTTTTCTGCATTTTGAATCACTTCGAATATCCTTGAATTAGAATGGACATCGCGATATTTAATAAAACGATTGGCCTTATCCATATACTTTTTCTTCATGACAAAATCAGTGTTGGCATATTCGGCTAATACACCTAACAATTCATCCAATTCATCAACGATTTCACCCGGAAGATCGTTATCCAAATCCAAATGTGACGGTCTTTTCCCTATGAAACGGTCTCTATCAAATTGATAGTAAATTACCGGTTTATGCAGGAAACTAAAATCAAACGCTACACTTGAATAGTCCGTGATCATAATCGCGCTTTCCTTAATTAATCTTTGGACATCCACTTCACCCTGACTGATCACCCTGACAGGGGCATCCTTGAAATAAGACGTGAACTTCTGCATATTAGGGTGAAGGCAAAAAATGATTTCGAATCCATTGTTTTTAGATAACTCATGTAAAACCGGGTGATTCACTAATTTCTGATACCTTTCAAAATACTCGCTTTCCAAAAAGATTTCATCGGATGTAATCCAATCTCTCCATGTTGGAATGATCAATAATTGCCGCTTAGTTAAAACATCATCCTTGAACAGCGAGTCGAACCTCGAAAGTCCCGTCGTGAATACTTCTTTTTCGTTGTATCCAAAATCTGTTACAATCATATCCTTTTCGAAATCTGAACTTACCAGAAAAACATCCGTACTAAAGCCTGAGACTGCATTTTTCCCGTAGTTTGCCACCATATTCTTCGTGCCCATAACACCATGTTGAAGAAATACCTTAACTCCCTTAACACGATTTTTAAATTCAGAAGTTCTTAAAGGATATAAATAATCCGGATGATGTGATGAAATGATACGGGTCGATTCCATAGTCTTTTTAATATGATCCTTTGATTTGAAATAAAGTATATTTCCAAAGGGCTCGACGTTCTTGGCTTCCACTGAATTTTCTTCTATTACATAATACACTTCTTTTTCTGGGTGATTTTCCCTCATATATTTAAAAAAGTGATATCCGGTATCCTGGGCTTTATACGTTCTTTCTCCAATTAGCCAGACATCCTTTTTCTTTTTAAATAAGGCCAAAAACCGCCTCCACCCCATCATCCTTTTTAAATATCGATAACTTTCCGTAGAGAAGTTAAACACTTCCAATGATAAATTGGATGCTTTAAAGGTATAGTATGGATTGACGATAGCAACTCCATTATTCGAGCTGACATCGGTCTCTTTAGTAAATAATTTAGTTCTGGTGGTTGGTCTTCCGACGCGTACCATTTTCGGCTCTTCCTGATCATGCAAATGTAATTTCATGTAAATGTCATATACATCATCTTCCAAATCCGCACTGACTAATTGTTCTAAATCCACTCTCAAATCATATATATAACGATTCAGTCCATATTTCTTAATATTCATTTCCTTATTATGAATAAAAGAGATATTTGCCTGATATTCTTTGTCACTTTGTCTTCCTTTTACAAGGCCCTCACCTTTTATGATCCTTGAATGCTTGGTGAAAATTTGACCATTAATTTGCATGGCCTTCGATTTGCTTTTGATTTTTTCAATTTGAGACTTAATCGAAATTTTAGGGGTTTTATTGAAGTAAAGAGATAAATTCCCTTTATTTGTTATAGAGAATATACTTTGTTTATCTTCATAGTTATAAATACTCAAATTGTTCATGTGCGTTTCCTGGAAACGCCCTAGACGAATTGGATATTCGATATTAACCTGTTCGTTCTCTTCTACATATTCAGCTTTATGCTCGATACTAAGTATCGCTTTTTTGCTCAGCTTTTCAACTGGAACGGAAACCTTTATATAACAGTCATAAACAGTCGGTTCATCACCGTCTAATTTCCGCATTAAATCTTTCAAATCTACTTTAAACTCAAATTTAGATGAACTCACCGACTCGGCTATTTTTATTTTTTGATCTTCGTAATCCCTAGAATATAACCATAGTTCTTTTGCGCAATAATGTTCTATTGAAAATTCACCTTTTATCAACAGTGTATCTTTCTCTTGCGCAATGGTCAGAACTTGTTTCAGCTTAATTTTAGGAGTTTTTTTTGCTTTCCCTTTTCCAAGAAGCTTTTTAATCATTTTAGACCACCTATTACAAATTATTTAAATAAAAACGAATCATTCAATGTACTTTAAAATCATAAACTTTTTTAGGTTTTTCCTCAATATCATTAACAGACAGGCGAACTGCCCATATATTTACTATAAATCCTCTAATGAACAAAAAAGACAATATTGGTTAGTACATAATCGAAAACAAACATACTAAAACTTAAAAACATTCGTAAATATAAGACTTCCAAGAAAGTACTGCCGTTCTTCCATGTTGCCAGAATGGAAAGGGAATAGCAAAAACAATTCTCTTAATTGCAAAGAAGTCTTCATGACATCAAAGTTAACGCTTTCAAATCAATACTTGCACTTCATTAATTGGATACTTAAAAAATGTTAGGCGATAGATTTATGGCTAATATATGCCCATCATCTGTCCTTCATACAATTCTGTCGCTTCACCTTCACTATTAGAAAACAGGGATTAATGAAGCTCCTCTAGTTGTTCTCTCCTAAACGTGGTAAAATTGTGAATGGCTTATTCTGATTGCAGCAAGAATAATAATTTTTCTTATCAATCGTTCATCAGCTTACTTTAAGTAAAGTGAAGAGAAATTATTTTTAAATACCATTCAGTATAAACCATACATTCATATAGACACCTTATTATGCCCTACAAAATAGTCAACATTTAATTTTAGCTTAAAAAATAATATTTACAATAATCATCAATGTAAAAATTGTGGTTTATTTGTAAAAAAATTGTGGTTTATTTGTAAAGCTATTAAGTTATAATTAGTTAGAGAATGCCATTGCCTAAAAATATAGGAAAACAACAAGCAGAAATTTAAATGCTAGTTGCCTGTTTTATTGTTCCATTTCATATTCTAATAGACCAAATATATATTAATTTGATTGAATAACAGTTTAAGAGTCTTAAAGGAGGAATAAAGATGAAGAAAGTAATCACTTACGGAACCTTTGATTTGCTTCATTGGGGTCATATCAATCTATTAAAACGCGCTAAAGATTTAGGGGATTATCTGATCGTTGCCATTTCCACGGATGAATTCAATGCTTTAAAAGATAAAAAAGCTTATCATAGTTTTGAAAACAGAAAAATGATCCTTGAATCAATCCGCTATGTGGATGAAGTCATACCGGAAGACAATTGGGAACAAAAGAGGGAAGACATCGTTCGTGAAGGTGTAGATATCTTTGTAATGGGCGATGACTGGAAAGGCCAATTCGATGAATTATCCGAAGTTTGTGAAGTGGTCTACCTTCCAAGAACTATCGGCATTTCGACTTCCCAAATTAAAGATGACCTTTTACAAGTTACTAATGGCTAAAGAATTCGCGATAGGGATTTATCTTTTTTGTTTCAAAGTTTTATTCTCTATCTTTAAACTTTTCCCTTTATATGACAAAACGACCTTTGTCACATCATTCGGGGACAATTGCCAATATATCGCAGATGAAATGGACAAGCAGGACATTTCCGTTCAAAAAATATTTTTAATGAAATCGAGCAGTTCCATGCAAGTTAAGGACGATGGGGAAACCATCGTCCTTCCGTTTGAATCAAAAAATATCATGGCCATGATCCGATCGATTTATCATCTGGCTACATCAAAATGGATCATCATCGATAATTATTTTGGCTTTCTTTCAGCCATTGCATTCAAAAAGCAAGTGACATGTGTCCAAGTGTGGCATGCAGCCGGTGCCGTTAAGCAATTCGGGGCAAAAGACCCTTCCATTCAAAACCGCTCAGCCGGTGCAAGGAAAAGATTTTTTGAGGTATATAACAAATTCGATTATGTTACGGCAGGTTCAGAGAGAATGGCCGAGATTTTTCAAGAAAGTTTTCAACTGCCGGCATCGCATATCCTAAGGACAGGGATACCTCGGACCGATTTCTTTTTCAATGATGAATCAAAAAGAAATGCCCGCAATGCTTTGCTGGACAGGTATCCAGAACTTGAGCATAAGAAAATCATGCTGTATGCCCCTACATTCCGTAATGACGGTTTGAACAGCGGAGAGATTGCACTTGATTTGGAATTGCTCTACAAGGAACTTCAGGGCGAAAATTATGCGTTATTACTAAAACTGCATCCAGCAGTTAAAGCAGAGCATGATTTACAAGATAAATTCCCGGGATTCATTTATCCTGTCGATAGTGAATTTCACGTTAACCAACTGCTTATCAGTACGGATCTTTTAATAACCGATTACTCATCGATACCATTTGAATTCTCTTTCTTGGAAAGACCCATGATATTCTTTGCATATGACTTAGAAAAGTATGTGCAGGAACGGGGATTCTGGGAGGATTACTCCTCTTCCATGCCCGGACCCGTGGTATCTACCACAGTAGAGCTCTTAAAGAAAATCCGTGCCGCCGATCATTCATTACTGAAGATCGCTTCCTTTAACCAAAAATGGAATGAATACTCCACAGGAAATTCAAGCAGGAATTTAGTTGATTTCCTTTTTAAATAAAAAACCCACTTCGTTTTACGAAGTGGGTTTTCATTTTTTAAACGGAAATGCGCATCCAAAAACAGGGTTATTTTTACATATAATTACAAAAGAAAACACAAAACCCCTCAATGTGAAAAAAGACTCACAATATAGAAAATATTGTAGATTACATTACTCAAAGTTCGCCAATATAAACCAGTAAAATACTACTATTTTCCCCTTGTAACAAAAATGTAATATGTTTAAACCTGTTTATTTTGTTAGAATAGGGAAAAAGACATATTAGAGGTGGAAAATTGTGAAAAAAAGTGTTGTCGCATTTTCGACATTAGCCATTTTATCTTCGACTTTTGTTTCTCCTGCCCTTGCCGGTACATATACTGTCAAAAGCGGTGATAACTTAAGTAAAATCGCCCAGAAGCATCATACGACGGTAAAAGACTTAAAACAGCTTAATAACTTAAAATCAGACTTTTTGAAAATCAATCAAAAATTAATTACACCCAACTCCAAAACAACATCCAATGCTTCTTCAGTTTCCGTGAAAAAAACAAAGAAAACCACATATACCATTGTTTCAGGTGACACCTTAACCAGGATAGCAAACAAGCATAACCTTACACTTGCTGAATTGATGAAACTGAATAACTTAAAATCCGATAGAATTTATGCAGGTAACAAACTTATCGTATCTAAATCAACCACTACCACTACCATTGATTTACCCGGCAGCTCCAAACCATCCAATGTTACACAGACCCCAGTCAATTCGTCTACATACATTGTGGTAAAAGGTGACACTCTTTCCAAGATATCCAGAAAAACCAACTTGACTGTAACTCAGCTTAAATCAATCAACTCTTTAAAGTCCGATTTAATCAGAGTGGGTCAAAAGCTAAAACTAAGTAAATCGGCAAGTACTGCCCCAGCGGATAAAAACGATGAGGGAAAAGTGGAAGCCCCAAGTTCGGGGAACAAAGTGGCCAAGCTCGTTTCCGAAGCAAAAAAATTAATTGGTACACCATATTCGTGGGCGGGTTCCTCCCCATCAGGTTTCGATTGCAGCGGATTCATTTACTATACATTCAAGAAGGCTGGGTATGACGTGCCGAGGCTTTCATCTTCCACATATTATGATATGGGTAAAAAGGTTACTTCACCGAAAAGCGGCGATCTTATATTCTT
Organism: Peribacillus sp. NPDC055009; assembly: GCF_053608705.1. Taxonomy (NCBI): domain Bacteria; kingdom Bacillati; phylum Bacillota; class Bacilli; order Caryophanales; family Bacillaceae; genus Peribacillus; species Peribacillus sp. NPDC055009. The sequence continues at coordinate 332,404 of NZ_JBSGVZ010000002.1, forward strand.
TGCAACGGGTTCCAATAAATCAGTGATAAGCCATATGGGAATCTACTTGGGCGGCGGGGAATTCATTCATGCCTCATCAAGCAAGGGAGTAACAATCAGTACTACTTCAAACTCTTATTTCAAGAGTAAAATCATCGGTTATAGAAGTCTATAAGATTTAATTGCCAGACTTTCCCTTAAAGTCTGGCAATTTCATGTAAAAGAATCATAGCATCCTTTTCAGAGGTTACTATTAACGAAACATTCTAATGTTGTACTAACGAAGGAATTCGGTTTCTCTGGAATCCTTCGTTTTTTTGGATGAAAAAAGGTAAATATGTACTCTAAGTACAAAAAGAAACTATTCTATTTTTGACAAAAAAAAGGTATAGTTAAAAATACCGACTAGGTACTTTTTCACACCTTCCATTTTGTGGGATGGTTAAGGGAGGAATATAAAATGAGATCCGAACATAAAAAAAAGAAAAAGAAACGCAAAACGTTTAAAATAATCGGCTTCACCCTTTTAATCCTTTTCATTGGCGCAGGTGTTTATGGCGCTTCAGTTTATCAATCATTAGCTGGTGCGATCAGCACTATGCAGGGGACAGCCCATAAAACGGATAAACGGGTAGAGGACATCAAGTTCAAGAGCAAAGATCCATTTTCATTGCTGATTCTTGGTGTGGATGAAAGAGAAAATGACTCAGGTCGATCAGATACGATGATTGTCATGACGGTTAATCCTAAAAAAGAATCGATCGAGTTATTGAGTTTACCGAGGGATACGCGTACAGAGATCATCGGTAAAGGTATAAATGATAAAATGAACCATGCCTATGCATATGGCGGAGTTGCCATGTCGATAAATACAGTGGAAGCCTATTTGGATATTCCGATTGATTATTACGTCAAAATGAATATGGAAGGCTTTCAGGATATTGTGAATGCTGTTGGTGGCGTCACAGTCGATAATGATATGGACCTTGCCTATAAAGGCTATACTTTCAATAAAGGCACAATAGACTTAAATGGTAAAGAGGCCTTGATTTATTCCCGAATCCGTAAGGAAGATCCCCGCGGGGATTATGGACGGCAAATGCGGCAACGCCAGGTTATCCAAGCTGTCATGAAAAAAGGGTCAAGCCTATCGACACTTACCAATTATGACGATATATTCGAAGCTTTAGGTAAAAACGTGGAAACCAATTTAAGTTTCAATGAAATGTTGAGCATCCAAAATAACTACAAATCATCCCTCAAAAATATTGAACAATATACACTTGAAGGTGACAATCAACGGGTAGATGGCGTTTGGTACAACATCGTTCCGGAAGATACAAAGCTCGAAGCCCAAAATCGTGTGAAAACGCATTTGGGATTATAAGAAAAAAGAGGATGGCTTTTATCAGTCATCCTCTTTTTTTTCACCTTTTTTCTCTTCCTTCATTTGTTTAAAGTAATCAGAGCGTATCACTTGATCACTCAGATCAATCTCCTTTTGGTCTTCAGGTGAAAATTCTTCGACCTTACCTTCCCCATTTATTTTCATTTGAGTACCATAATCCCCTTTTAATATCAAAGCATCACCATTTTCGCCATTCAGCATGCTCTCTCCAAAGTATGAAGAACTCTTAATATTGAACAGATCATATAGAGTTGGTAAAATATCGATTTGGCCCGCTACCTTATCAATCGTTCTCCCTTTCATATCCTCCTGATAAATGATCACAGGAATGGGCATATATTTTTCAATCCACTCTTCATCGCTAATTTTACTACCGTAATACGCTTCTACCTCGTGTTTATCTTTTAAAAATAGCCCATCATGATCTCCGTAAATGACAATCACGCTGTCTTTCAATTTCCCGTCATCCTTCAACCTCTTTACGAAATCCCCGATGGCTGAATCTGTATAATGAATTGCTTCAAAATATTTAGTCAGGTAACTGTTCTCTTTTCCAACTTCAGACTTCAATGTTATCTGTTCCTTTGGCAGTGAAAAAGGTACATGGCTGGTCAATGTAACGAAAAAAGCGTAATAGGGATTTTGTTTATCTTTTAGGAAATCATAGCTTTGATTGAAGAAACTGCGGTCTCCCAACCCCATCGAAATCATCTCATCTTGCGACATATCCTCTATGGAAAGGTAGTCATCAAACCCTAGCGAGGGATATGCATGCTGCCTATTCCAAAAGTCCTCTTCATCTCCGTGGAAAGCAAAACTTTGATAATCCGACTTTTTTAATTCCTTAGCAAGACCCGGAAAATCATTATATGGGAATCGAAAAAAGGTCGCACCCTGCTTTAAAGGAAATAATCCGGTATTCACGATAAGCTCTCCGTCTGATGAATTCCCAAATACCGTCTGCGGATATACATGCGGGAAGTACAACCCACCTTTCGCCAGTTCATTCATGAATGGAGTGACCTCCTGCCCGGCACTGCTTTGAAAGAGCGGAAACGCCTGTAAAGATTCCACCTGGATGATAATGAGATTCTTCCCCTCCAAGGAGCCTGAATGCCCGTTTCCCTTTCTTTTCTTTTTATTGAAGTAATCAGAAACGGCCATCTTTTCTTGTGAAGACATTCCAGGCCTTCCCGAATCAGTAAAGTAGGCATACGTATCCAATGCGTGATGACCGATCGGGCCCCAGTTTCGCAAGAAGGTATTTGCCTCATAACGCCTGGTTATATCTACTTTGTCGATAAAGATGTTCTTGACCGGCTTCAAACCTGCTATCATCAGGAATATTACGGCCGGGACGAGTGCCATATGCTTGAGGGGGTATTTTTTCTTCACAAATGACTCAGCGATTGGAATGCCTGCCAGAAGAAAGATTGCATCCTTCACTTCCATCATACTGAATATACTTTCACCAAGCCCATTCAGGTTGCTTTTTTGCATCCACATATAAGATGTTATAGGTGTCGAATAATAACGGTAAAACCAGATGTCCCCAAGGAAAAAGACCATGATCGAAAGAAGGAAAACTGAAAAAATGATGCCCTTTACGATTTGATTCGGTATCCATTCCTTCAGATAAACAATAAAACCGGCAACACCGATGATTATCGTAATTATCCCAATAGAAAGATCGTTACCCATCCTATCATTCGTATAAATGAAAAGCATGGCCACGATTGAGAATGACAATAACTCAAATAGTCTCTCCTTCAATCGTTGATTACGGTTATTCTTCATGCTCCTGCCACTTTCCTCTTCATTATTTCCAAGCCTTAGTTAAGCCTGATTGCGGAAGATTACTTATAAATATTACTTAGCGTTGCCATTTATGAGAAATTGCACACAGAAAACGGCATAAATATTTGGCACTAATGACTTCCTTTATAAACAAAAAGCCTTCATCACTAACAGGATGAGGGCTTTGCTTTGGATCTCCGGCAAAATAGCTGCCGGTTGACGCTAGACTCATGCGGGTACTTCCCTATTTTCTCTTCCATTCGAAAGCAATCTTCCAACCTTCATCAGGAATCGATTCCGCCAACATATCCCCTTCCTCGAATAAGAAACGCCAGGGGATGCTTGAAAGTGCTGGAAGCTCACCAAGCTCTGAAAGATCGAATGCCTTTTTTGCGAGGAATTTTCCATCTCCATCAACTAACAGTAAATCCACGATATCAAAACTGACAGCTTTTCCTATTGAATTTCGTAGAAAAGCCTCTATGATTACATCATCTTCCACCCTAGTCAGCTTGATGCCGGATAATGAAATTTGGTTCGGTTTTAATGCAGGAAGCCTTTGATGGTGGAATTTATATACATATTCCTCTTGCTTGGAAACTTCCCACCCCTTGTGAAACATCAAGGAAGTATGAACGGTGTCATCCTGATCTGATAACTTTTGTGTATTATCCCTTTTTTCAAATAAACTCATCACTCCTCACCCTCCAAAGCAGCTTCATCTTCCTGATTGCTATTCATATATTCTATAAAGCGGATGCTTATCTCCGACTCAATTTTAATTAATAGAAGGTTAAATTGATTGAGAGCTTCTTTTTCAAACAACGTATATGGGTCCTGCTGACCATATCCGCTTAAACCAACGCCTTCCTTCACACTGTTCATTTGATCCAGGTGGTTCATCCAATTTGTATCGATATGCTGCAGCATGAAAGCGCGCAACTGGTTTCCCCATTCTGCATCGTCCTGAAAGATCACCAATCTCGATTCCAATTCACCAAAAGCATCCAACGCTTTTCCTTGGATCTGGCCATCTAAATCCTGCAAATCACTTGCCTGCCAACCTAACGCCTGGAAAACAGGGGAAAGCTCTTCAATTAAGGCAGAGGAATCAGGTTCCATCTTATGTTCAGGGGAATATTTCACTGTGAGCCGAGTAATGTATTTTTTGATATATTCAAGTAAAATGGCCGACATCCGTTCAGGCTCCATTTCAAGAATACGATCTCTCATTGCATAGATGATTTTACTCTGCTCATTTAATGCATGCTCTAACTTCAATAAATGGTAACGGCTTGATTGATGCATTTGCTCTACCGTTTCCTGAACCAATTTAACGAATTTATCGGGTGCAGGGCTCAGCACCAATCCATTTTCATCCGTTTTGATTTTCTTGATATAACGTCCGATTTCTTCTTCATCATAGTAATCAAACAAATCATCTTCCAAAGAAATGATGAATTGTGTTGAACCAGGATCACCCTGCCGGCCGGAACGTCCTCTTAGCTGCATATCGATCCGACGGCTCTCGTGTCGCTCCGTACCGATAATATGAAGGCCGCCCAATTCCTTGACATCATTTCCAAGTATTATATCCGTTCCTCTACCAGCCATGTTCGTAGCCAGCATCACTTGATTTTTTTGCCCGGCATTCGCGATGATTTCCGCTTCATCCTCTTCCGTCTTCGCATTAAGGATTTGATGTTTAATTCTCCCCTTCTCTAGTTGAACCGAAATTTTTTCAGATTGCTTAATGGAGGTCGTCCCGATCAGAATGGGTCTGCCTCCATCATGAATCCGTTTTACTTCCGTGACGATTTTGTTGATTTTGCTTGTTTCATCTTTATAAATCAAATCAACCTCATCAACTCGAATAATAGGCTCATTAGTTGGAATTTCAATGACTGGGAGCTGATATATTTCCCAGAATTCAGACTTGGATGGCATGGCACTGCCTGTCATCCCAGTCATTGAATGATATAATCGAAAATAATTTTGGACAGTAATCATAGCCTGTGTTTCATTCTCTTCGGAAATCTCCAAGACCTCTTTTGCCTCAATCGCTTGATGAAGCCCTTCACTGAAACTTCGCCCTTCCATCACCCTGCCTGTGAATTTATCGATGATTGCAATCTTTTCATCGACGACAATGTAGTCGACATCCAATTTCATGATTGCATGGGCTTTTAGCGCCTGTGTAACATTATGTAATAGCTCTTGATGCTCCATTCCATACAGATTGTCGATACCAAAGGCCGCTTCAATCCTGGAAGCCCCTTGATCCGTGAAAAAGACGGACTTTGAATCGATGTAAATCTCGTAATCCTCATTTTCTACAAATGACTTCATGATTTGTGCCGTGATCTGGTGAAGCTCGGTTCCGTCGCTTGCCCTGCCCGCAATGATTAATGGTGTCCTCGCTTCATCAATCAAGATGCTGTCAATCTCATCGACAATGGCAAATCGGTGTCCTCTTTGAACCTTGTCTTCTTTTCGGTAGACCATATTATCACGCAAATAATCAAAACCGAACTCTGTTGCCGTCCCATATGTGATATCTGCGGCATACGCATTACGTTTTGCAGAAGTCCCCATTTGGGAAATGTTCAAACCAACCGTCAGTCCTAGATATTCTAGAATTTTTCCCATCAACTCTTTATCACGTCTGGCCAAATATTCATTGGCCGTAATAATATGCACACCATTACCGTACAGTGCATGTAAATAGCTAGGCAAAGTGGAGACAAGCGTCTTCCCCTCGCCCGTATTCATTTGTGCAATGCCCCCTTCACTCAGGACAAAACCGCCTGCAATCTGAACATCATGGTGCCTAAGATTCAATACTCGCTTGGAAGCCTCCCTCACGACCGCAAAAGCTTCGGCTTGTATATCCAATATATTGTCACCAGCATCCAATACGCTTTTAAATTTATCCTTCATTCCGCTTAATTCCAGATCTGAATATCTTTCATATTTACCCTCTAGCCGATTCACTTCTTCTACCAACTTATAAATTCTCTTCAAGTCTTTAGAACCTTCTTTGAAGAACTTTTTCATACTGGATAGCATAGGGTTCTCTCTCCCATTATTTGAATTGACCTTTAGTGAAATTATATCAGTTAAGTATTTACTGTTTATAAATTATCAACTTCATATTGTAATTATATAGAAATTCTTTCTTTTTTTGAAAGATAAATTACGCAAAAACCGACTGGTTGCCGGTAACAGTGCTAAAAAGATTAGCTCCATCCTGAATATCAGGGAGGGGTTTTTTTATCGATTTAGACAAATAATAGGAAGACTTTCACCCAATGGAGGATTACAGATGAATAAAAAATCCAGACATAAACCACATCGCTTTGGATTATGCGTTCTTATGATTTGTTTTATTTGCATGAGCTCCCCTATTCAAGCAGAATCAAAAAATACCCCCAAGAATGTCATATTGCTGATTGGCGACGGCATGGGGTTAGGGGCGATAGAAATTGCCCGGCAATTGGAATATGGAAAGACAGGTGCACTGCATTTGGAAAAACTGGAGCATGTTGCCCTGATGCGCACGTATTCCGCCAATAATTACGTCACTGACTCGGCAGCAGGAGGATCCGCGATTGCCACTGGTATAAAAACGAACAATGAATCGATCGGAGTCGATGCCAATGGTTCAGAGGTCGATAGTGTATTGGATGCCTTTCAGAACAATGGAAAAAAAGTCGGGATCATCTCAACCAATATGGTAGTCGATGCCACCCCCGCTGCCTTTGGTGCAAGTGTTCCTAACCGCTGGACAGGCGGCGCAAATATCGCGAGGCAGCTCTTTGATAACCGGATCGACGTCATCCTTGGCGGAGGTGCCAGCTATTTCGAGGCGGATAAGCAGAAAGGCGAGGATTTAATCGGTAAATTTAAACAAGCTGGCTATGGGATTACGACGACTAAAGAAGAACTTAGTTCCATAAATAAACCGGAAAAACTTTTAGGGTTATTTCACCCTACCTATATGAATTTTAAACTGGATAAAGAAGTATTACATTCTCAAGAGCCATCTCTAACCGAAATGACATCCAAAGCGTTGGATATTTTATCACGGGGTGATAAGGGATTTTTCTTGATGGCCGAAGGTGCGCGTATTGACCATATGGAGCATGCAGCCGATATCACTGGAATATGGAAAGAAACGATTGAATTTGACCAAACGGTGAAAGAGGTTGTAAATTGGGCAAAAAATCGAAATGATACGTTGATCGTTGTACTTGCAGACCACGAAACAATGGGGACCTCCGCTTCTGAAACAATGGATATCACGGCATTAAAAAAAATCAGGGTTTCATCTGAATATATGTCCAAACAGCTTACATTCGATAAAAATAATGAAATCAATCCAGAAAGCGTCGTTTCCACATTCAAAAAGTATGCACATATATCCCTTACGGATCAGGAAGTCGATCAATTCATCGATAACGTAAGAAAAAATAAAACGCTTGTCTATCCACAGCATCAAATAGATTGGGAAATCGGAAGCACCATCGCCAGGCATTATAAGGCGGGTATAGCTGATCGAAGCATACGGGCGGCCAGTTCCACAGGAGGGCACACAGCCAATATGATTCCCGTTTTCGCTTCGGGTCCAGGCAGTGAAGCCTTTGATGGAGTCATTGAAAATACGGATATTTCGAAAATCATCACAAAAGCCGCCGGTGTTCCGTTCACACCCGGGCAGCATAAAACAAAAGAGGAATGACATCATTACATCCTCTTTTAAGTTTCTTCCTCATTAACCTTTCTTTTGAGATGCGTTTACTCAAGTTTTGGGGTATTTCTTTGAAGTTTTGGAGCATTTACTCATGAGGTTGGTGAATCTGCTCATTGATCTGCGATTTACTCGTGAGTTTAGTGCTGTTACTCGTGAGTTTGAGGCGTTTACTCGTGAGTTTGGTGCTTTTACTCGTGAATTTGAGGCGCTTACTCGTGAGTTTGGTGCTTTTACTCGTGAGTTTGCGCCCTTTACTCGTGAGTTTAGTGCTTTTACTCGTGAGTTTGCGATTTACTCGCGAATTCGTGCTGTTTTCTTGTAAGTGTAGTGCTTCTACTCTTTATAAGGTCAAAAAAAGACGCCATACATGGCGTCCTACTCATTTATTTTTTTATGTGCTTTTTTAATACATACCCAATTTGGCTTCCCTTTTTCACTTTATACCATTCATCTTGTTGAGCCAGTATCGTTACGGCTTGTTCCCTGTGAAGAGTGCCAATCGTTTCAGAAGCTGCATTTCTACTTTCTTTAATAGATAATTCGTTTGCTTTCACTATTCCCGTCGTCTTCCTAATCGAGATTTTCGTTGAAATGGTTTTCTGATTGTCACTCTCATCCTTAGCGGAGATTTTTACCGTAAATATCCCGTTGGACATATTTTTGAAATCCCAGGTTGCCGATTGACTGCCTTTATGGAACTGCCTTTCAGAAAGGATGCCGACAACCTTACCTTTACTGTTCTTGATTTCCACCGTTACATTAGCGTTTTCATTAATTGAATACGTTATGTTCGCTTTCTCTGTACTGTAATCACCCGATGTTTTGACATCCGTGATTTTAGGTGCCGACGAATCTCTACTGATTTTTATCGCCATTGTTTCCAAACCTTCATTCCCGCCTCGTTCCATTGCTGATAATTCTGCTTCATATGTCCCGTTACTTACCGCTATTATGTTCCAGATAGCTGAATGGGTACCCTTTTTCATTGTTTGATCACGGACTGGGCTAGCTAAGGCATTACCTTTCCTATCTTTAATCGTGAGAGTTACCACAGCATCTTCTTTTAGGGAGTATGTGATTCCAACCTCATCATTTAAATGATCCGTCTTCGCTTTCATGTTTACTGAATTCGGTTCTTCCTTTACAACAATATCCGTTTTAGATCCAGCGCCTGGTCCATATTCCTTTTCTATAATTGTGTCAGGATAATAAAAACCCAAAATATCTTGATATGAGTGTCCAGCTTCCGCTCTGTTTTTCGCTCCAAACTGACTTAGTCCGACCCCATGCCCATATCCTGATCCTTCGATTGCAATTTTGGAAGGATCGGAAGATGAATGGTCAACCAAATAGCTTTTCATCACCTCTTGCCCCACCATGCCCCTGATTTTGGAAGCCGCTACATTAGTAAGCTTAACCGTTTGCTGCAAAAGTTTTCCCCTATCATCAACGAGATCCCTTACATAGAAATTCATTTGTATGGAGCCTTTCGTAACCCGACCTCCCGTTTTTTCATCTGTAAAAGTTAACAAGGGAATCTCCGTTATTTTAATATCTTTCTTCGCATATCCATTATTCGTCAGCCAAGCCTTCAGCTTCGGCACAACCGTTTTATCTTTTTCCTCTACACTTGTCCACCATTCTTCAGGTTTAGATAAATCCATTTTTGACAGGTCGATTTGCTGCTTGTCCAGCGTTATCGACCAATTGGTTTTTGAATCATAGAAATCTTTTTTGATAGATAAATATGCAAGAGGGTTGCCTCTTGACCAAACATTTGAATTCGATTCGGTCATCCCTCCATTGCTTGATGAAAAGAACGCTTCGATTATTTCGCCATCATGTTTGATTACCATGCCCTTTGTCTGATCAATGGCTGAATCAGTTCGATAATGACCGGCAGCCCCGCCATATACTTGGTAAGAAACTGTATCATCAATGATTGACGATTGATGGCGAAGTGCATACGTCCGGGCGGCAATCGCCTGTGCTTTTAAGGCTTCGGCATGCCATAGTGCGGGCATCTCCAGCGGGACAACGCCCTTTAGATAATCTTCAATGTAAACAGCATTGATTGGCCGGATGTAACCGTCCTCCACTGTAAATGTCATTGAGCCTTGATACGGACGGCCGTTTATGGACAATGAAGCTTCAGGTTTAACTGGCATTACCTTAAAGGAAGCATAAGATCCCGTTTTCTGAGAACCTTTGTAAACGGCAAGTTCAGCCGACTCCGCTTTCAGAGTCAGACTTTCACCCGCCTTGATGAATATCTCTCCCCCTGAATTACGGTAGTCCCCGGTTGCCGTTATTTTAACACTGGTTCTATTCCCCAAATAATTCTTCAGTTTCACTTCCATTGTTGTATTCTCTTCCACAGCCGTTGCTTCATGAGAAGGAAATGCAAAAAAAGTGATAAAGAAAGCGATAAACAAATACTTTAAACTTCTCATTCCCCTTCATCCTCATTCCTTTTCTATTTATCTTTTCAAGACTTTTGAATTAACCCTGTTCAATCTATTGGCATGAGAAAACTATTTACTTGTAGGTTACTGAACTCTCTTTTTACATTCTGTATGTACGCCGCATTATCCTTCAAATCCGGCTTTATTGTGTAATCGGAATCCACAACCAAAATAAAAGCAGGACATGGAAGAAACCATGTCCTGCTTTTATTTTGGTAAATGCTTGCTGATGGGTGACTTTTTTCTTTACTTCAAATACTTCTTCAACACCGGTTTCATTTGATCGACAACGACATGGCTGCCGCCTCGGCCTTTTACATCTTCAATCATCCATGCCATGAGAAGTTCCGGGTCTTCTGTGTCCATGGCAACGAACCAGCCATTTTCTGTTCCGTCCGCATTTTTGGATGCCTTGATTTCAGCAGTTCCTGTTTTAGCGGCGATTTTGATGCCAAGATCATCTATTCCATGTCCGCTTCCCTTAGGATGTTCCACTACTTGTGTCAGCATCTTGGTGACCTGATTTGCTTGGTCAGCTGATATCGCATTTTCTTTCCATATTTTCTTTTCTATTTTATCTCCTGTTATTAACGAAGGTGCCGGGATGTTCCCTGCATTCAAAAAGGCTGAATAGGTCATGGCGAGATGAAGCGTACTCATTTGGACTTGCGCTTGACCATATCCAGCGTCAGCCAAACGTCCCTCACTATCGATCTTACCGATGCTCGATGCTTTGATCGGATAATCGTAATTCAAAGGCTCATCAAATCCGAATGCCTTGAGTCCATTTGTGAATTTTTCCTTACCAAGCCCCAGAGCTTTTTGGGCAAAGTAAATATTGTCTGAATAAATTAAAGCCTTTTCCATATCGATTGGAACCCCAGGGTCCGAAACCCTTGTAATGGAATGATCTTTCCATGTTGATTTGGCCCATGTTTTCCCTTGAATATTGATCGACTCTTTCGGATCCACGCCATTTTTCAAAGCGATTGCCGCAGTGATGGCCTTAATGGTTGAACCAGGTGCAAACGTCGAACTGAAACGGTTCAAAAGTGGTTTTTCCGGGTCTTCTTCAAGCGCTTTTTGTTCCGCTTTCGTTATTCCGAAAATATATTTATTAGGATCGAATGACGGACTTGAAACAAGTGCAAGCGTTTCGCCTGTCTTCGGATCAATTGCCGATGCCGATCCGGCTTCGTTCTTATATTGTTTGAAGATATCCTTTTGCAGCTCGGCGTCGATGGTCAATGTAATTGTTTCTCCCTCTTCAGCAGGCTTTTCAGCAATCACTTTTTCTTCGCCATCTTCGGCTCTAATAAAGATTTTACCGCCAGGTTTGCCTTTAAGCCGCGCTTCCAAAACTTCCTCAAGACCGCGTTTGCCAATAACATCACTTGCTGTATATCCTTTTCCTTTCAATTTCTCCAGATCTTCGGCCGATGCCTCACCGACATATCCAATTAGATGGGCAGTAGCCTCTTTATATGGATATATGCGTTCTTCCGTATTATTGACAGATACACCAGCAATGCTTAATAGCTTTTCCAAGGTTGCAGTATTATCATTTGACATTTTCTTGATGGGCACGAAATAGCTTGGCTTTACCCATGTTTGTTTTAATTTCTGATTCACTTCGTCGGTGGACATATTAAGGATTCCAGCGACCTTTTTAACCGTTTCGGATTCATTGGCCATTTTCTCTGGCACGATTCCCACTTCTGCAACCGTTCCATTCATGGCAAGGCCGCGTTCATTTCTATCGACAATTTCCCCGCGAATGGCTGGATACGATTCAACCGATACCTTCTCGCCAGCTTTCAATTGAGGGAATATGTAGCTTTCATCCCACTTGATATACCAATTTTCTTCCTCGCCTTCCCCTTCCTTGACAAGTGTCGCTTTATGATCAGAGCTGACGGCACCCGCCATAGTGGACATATCAACGGTATATGAAAGGCTTACCTTTTCCCCATCTTTATGGTCTTTCTCTTCTTTTGGCTGTTTATAGTCCACCTTTAATTGGTCGGCTTCTATGCCCGTATAGATTTTCTCATAACGCTTAGCAAATTCATCCGCACTGATTTTCTTCTTTGTCTCAGGCGACAGATACTCGTACATCTTCGCAAAATCCTGTTTATTCCAAAGCTTCGTGTATGCCGCAAAGCGATCTTCCGGACTTGGCTCATCCGAGCATCCGGCCAGAAACAATACGCTCAACAACAATAAGCTGGAAACTAAAGCTAGTTTCTTCATGATTTCCTCCTAATGAATAGTTAGAATGATATACCTATAGTTTAGCAAAATATTAGGGGAATGGGGGATTTTACATGCCGAATTTCTTCATTTTTCTAATTAACCATGTTTTTTCTAAAACAAAAGTCCTGTACATTATGTACAGGACTTTTGTTTTAGAAAAAATAGATGAAGGTCCAGTTCACAAAAAAGATCAAGTTGATTTAAGGAATCAGCTCCCTTTCTGCCGGGTCTGCTAACAAAGGAAACCCGCAGGCGGAAAGCCAGCGCCTAGAGGCAACGTTCAAAATTGTACAAACCCTAAAAAACGTAGGCAAACTCAATCTTCATCGAGTTTGCCTACAGCCTGGGTCATGTACATAATGTTCAGGATTCTAGAGCATTCTTTTTTTTCGGCTTTTTTTCTCTTGGAGCCATTTTTTCAGGAAGATAAAGCCCAGGATGGCCGAAATGATGAGACCGCTTGTCGTTACAATGACAGCTACCCATTCGTATAAGGTGTAATCCATATACGCTTTCCATGGTAATTTCCCTTTCCAATCTTCAATATATAGATTCATTCCGAATATCCCGGAGACTACCGTATAAATCGTTAGTATTTGCAAAAGATAATTACTTCTTTTCCCAGACAGTTTATCCTGATTTTGATAAAGGTAGGAAAGTGTTTCCTTCACCTCACTGTAGAGAGGGGCAATCCTGAAGGCTTCATCCGTTTTTTTGAAAAGCTCTTTACCGATTGCCGTACTATTCACTTCAGTGAATAAGTACTTTGCAGAAAACTGAGTGATCATGAAAATCAGCTGTTCTGTATCCGATTGATCTTTTTCCACATCTATCTGGGAATGTTCATGAGCCAATTTGAGCAGTACGATTTTATAATAGAAGAAAAGCAACAATGAATAAAAATGCTGGCCATACATTTCGCTTGCCAGTTCCTGTTCCAGTTTACCTGTCGCTTTCGTGACACACGCGAAATGATACATGCTGGTTACATAATAGGTTTCCTTGCCCCACCTGTCATATACTCTTTCTTGATAATACTTTTCTATATAATCAGGATTTAATGCACCTATATATGGTTCACCATCATTGTCATACCCATTCAGTTCACTGATCCGGAATAAGTCATTTTTAGATATATCACGATCCTCAGGGAATGCCGTATAACTGATCACGTACATCCTTTCATCGATGAAGAAGGGCAAACTGCCAAAATAAGTCGGGTCCGCTTGTTCTTCATCCATATATTCCTCAATTGGCGGCAATAGTTCATTGAAGATGAAATCCTTCACTTGTTCATACTGATTTTCCCGACAGCCGACTTTCGTTTTTTCCTCATCATCAGCAATCGGTTCAAGGATTCGGAATGTATCGCCAAAATAGAGCACATCATCATGTGAAAGCCCTTTAGGTAAAGTAACACGTAGGTTCATCATGCCAATATGAAATGGGCATATGAAGATATCGATAGAGTTAATAATGAATGGGGTATTTAGATAGGGTGATTCGAAGGTACAATCAATATCCAGTTTTTTCGTGAAACGCCGCAAGCCTTCCTTCTGTTTGGCATTACTCGGAAATAAAATTGGCTCGATGTAAGGCATGAAATACTTTTCCAGTTTACGGTGCGAAACTTTATGGCCACCGTAAAATTGATTTTGTTGTTCCATATCTTTCAAGTTCAAAAAAACGAAATTGTCCTCAAACAACTTTTCCACAAACTTTTCAATCTTATTTCCTTCAAGCGTAAATGGAAAAATGTACTGCTGGAAAGTTCGCTTCGTCGGATCATTCTTTACTTTCACATCCATAAAATATATTCCTCCGATTAAACTGCGATTAACACAGGTTTAATTCATCTTGTTTCTTATATTTACCCATGTATATACAAACAAAACGAAACATATTATAGAAAAAAAGTGGACAAATTATCCAAATAAAAAAGATCCCCCAAGCATATGCATGGGGGCCATCGAAAAGAGTTCTTCAACCCTCTTCACTTTAGGGTACTAGAAACTGATGTTTCTAATGAAAAATCCGATATTCGGACCATTTTAACATTTATTTTAAGTATGATAAAATACGAAATTCCTCCATATTTGGGCTTTACCTCTTATTATCATCTAATAAATCCTTATATGCAGGCATTCACAGAAGAAAATATAACTACAGGAATATTTGCAAGATCTTCTGTTCATCCCTTTATCATTAAAATCACGTTTTAACTAAGAAAAAAATGGGTAAATAAAAAAAAGCAAAGGAGAGACATAATGAAATCCGATAGCAATAAACAACATTTTAAATTTTTTGAAAGAACAAATAACGCTAAACCAAGTAAGCGGAAACAAATGAGCGATTTCATTAAAAAGAAAATGAATGCTCAAAACAGTCATTTAAATGGCAAAAACTCATGACATGTGGGATGTCATGAGTTTTTATCTTTTAAAATGCGATTTCATTACCTTGAAGATTGTGCTTCACACATTTCTTGATACCGATTACATTCAAAAAATGTTGAATCTTCTTCATCGAGGTCGCCTGATATTCATCTACAATGGAAAACTCTTTAAGATAAGCGATTTTTTCTTGTACATCTGTATCTATATGATCTTGGCTGGATTCTTTATCATCTGATTTTTTGCATGTGTACACCACAGCTT
This sequence comes from Peribacillus sp. NPDC055009, assembly GCF_053608705.1. Classification (NCBI taxonomy): domain Bacteria; kingdom Bacillati; phylum Bacillota; class Bacilli; order Caryophanales; family Bacillaceae; genus Peribacillus; species Peribacillus sp. NPDC055009. The sequence continues at coordinate 347,719 of NZ_JBSGVZ010000002.1, forward strand.
CACCAATTTTCCTGGTTGCCTTATCAAAATAAAAAGAAAACACAATGGCACATTCATCATCGTAAAAAGAGGGTTGAACTTTCATATTAATATCAATCATTAACCTTACACCTCTCTCCGTTTTGTTATATACACTATAACAAAAGCATTAAAAGGAAATAGGCGTTACAAACTACGCTCACGTTTCTTCAACACCTACCAAATGGACCTTACACCCCCCCATTCATAGATAATTATAACTACAGGAATATGCGCAAAAGAATAATCATCATTTAATAATAATAAAAAAAACATCTTCAATTGAAGATGCTTGAATGATTGATAAGAAGCTTCATTTATTTATTTATTTATTTATATAAACCTGGAAGTTCTGCGTAAAGGCCTGGTAATTCGCTTGGGACAATAACAAAAGCAGCGATGATAAGAAAAGATACGACTAATGCTTTAGTACTTTTTTTCATAGGTCATTCCTCCTTTTCTTTTAAAAAAATATTGGTTAAAATAGAAAATAATTCTATAGTTATATTTAACCACAATTCTTAAAGTCATATATTTCGACTAAAGAATCTATTTAAACCGTTCAGGACCTGTACATACCGCTTTCACCGATTTTTCATAACAAAATATAACTCTAGGCATATTTTAAGGAGAATCAAAATGGATTTTTTTGCAGTTGGACAAAAGATCAAAGAGCTACGTAAACAAATCGGGCTTTCCCAGGAAGAGTTGGCAACCGGTATTTGTACACAAGCACAGATCAGTAAGATTGAAAAGGGCGATGTCTATCCATATGCATCCACTCTCTACTTAATTTCCCAACGTTTAGGCGTTGATGTAAACTATTTTTTCGATATTGGAATGACCCCTAGGCTGGATTACGTGGAAGAAGTGATTTATCAATTAAAAATAGCCAGAAGAACCCGAAATTATGAGGAAATGCAGCAAATTGTAAAGGCTGAGGAAAACAGTCCCCTCTTTCTTCAAAATAAAAAGAATCATCAATTGATTCTTTGGCACAAGGGAATATACGAATATGAAAAAAATAAAGATTTAGATAAAGCCATAGAATTCATCAATAAGGCCATCTCCATTACTCATACGACCGATAAAATTTATTCGGAACGGGAGCTTGAAATCCTAAGCAGTCTTGGTGTAATGTATGTTGCCGAAGAACAATACGAAAATGCATTTGCCTTGTTAAGGAAAGCTTTAGATCACTTGAAAGCCCTGCCCTTCTTGACGGATAAAACGCTAAAGACGCGCCTATCCTATAATTTTGGCAGAGTGCTAACACGCCTTGGCCGATACGGAGAGTCCATTGCCTGCTGCCAAGATGCCATAAAGTGGTGCCTCGAACATGATCAATTATATGCTTTAGCGGATTTACATTACCATTTAGGATACAATTTTGAACTCGTAGGTAACTTTGAAGAGGCAAAAGAGTACTTGGAAAAATCTGCGTTTCTATTCAAATTACAAAAAAACCATACCTTTGTTACATTCATCAACAAAAAGCTGGACAGTTGGAAGAACGAAATGAAAATAAACTAATTCTATAATTTGGAGCCATTTCCCCGGGAATGGCTCCAAATTATAGACAAACTCGATGCCTCCAGTCACTCGCTTTCCGCGGGCGGTCCGTTCTCGGGTCCTATGCGCCTGCGGGTCTCCACTTGACGCTCTTCCCCCGCAGGAGTCTCGCACATTGTTCCAATCTACTTTGTATTAAATTTATATATAGAACCCCTTTTGTCTACAAATTGAGCCATTCAACAGGAGTATATAATTTCTCACACTCATCATTTCCAAAACCTCTAATCTACATTTTAAATTCCAAGCCAAAATGAAGTATAATAAAGAGATGCTTCAAAAAAGCAATTTTAAAAAAGATTCCTGCCTCATCACTTGGTATTATGAAGCGTGATGAGGATGAAGGATTTGAGGCATGTTAAAGTGATTGCCAGTTATTCCTGTTTATATCCGAACCGCTTATATTCAAGGGGATTTTTGACGATATTGACTTTTACAGGGTTTTTATGAATATACGGCTAGAAGCATTGATGGTTTGTTCGATTAAATGGATTAGAACGTAAAGAGAACGGCCATAGTCCGGCATTCGATCTGGGATGTAATTTATGCACCCAACGATAAGTTAAAGAACTGATGGTTCATGATCATACAAAAATATAATTTTGGTATACAGGGCTTGTCCCTGAAGGAGGAGAGTATGGAGCGGGAGTTGTTGTTAGTTGGGGAGCGGCTGGCGGAATTTTTGGAGGCCGGGGATCCGGAAGATTCGGATGTGGTGAATCAAGGGCTCCAGTTATACCGTCAGGGGCTCGTTGATATTAAAGAAGAAGCGGCGGATACGATTGCAGCTGAGGTACAGGATGTGACACGCTTTAAGGCCAGGCTGAATCTGCTCTTCCCTCAGGATGGAAGCTGTACATGTGATTCAAGGTTCATTTGCCGGCATCAAATGGCCGTTTTCTTTTCTGCATATTCTGAACACGCTAGTGTTTCCGAATGGCTGAGCGATTGGAAAGCACCAAAAAAAACCTCAACGGCCCAAGCACTGCAGCAAGTGAAACCTGCAAGTGAATTACTTAAACAGGCGGCAGGGAAATCCATCATCTTAGATAAAAGCTATCCATCATGGAAGCAATTCGTGAATGATGAATTTGCTGAACATGTGGAGCCTCATATAGGCGAGGCTACTTATATGATTGAAAATCACATACAAACTTACTTTAAACGCCTTAGCTCAAAAGCTCCAATGGAAAGGGAATGGAAATTACTTTATCATTTCGTTACCCAATTTTGCACGATGCAGCAGACACTGAGAATGATTCAGCTGCATAAAAGTGAGACGCAAACGATCAGGGTCTTTTATGCACTTGCCGTCGACCTTGCAGAGGAGCTTCATGAAACGGTACAGCCGCTTAGCAGGCAAGCGAGGCCCTTCGCCTTTGATCCCTTCGTTTTTAGCATCAAGGAAGATGTAGCTAAACTGCTGGATGGAGGAGAAGGCCTCGAATACGAAAAGATCGACCTTTACCGGGAGATATGGAGCTACTTATTCTCCAACTCCTCATGGCGTAAAGAGGAACTGGAACGAATCAATAAAGAACTTCCCGAGAAGTATATGGGCACCACTGAGAGGACGTCCTATTCCCTCGCAGCGATTCACCTATCCCTTTTGGAGAACCATGATAAACAAGCGATTGGGCTTCTTTCTGAATTGAAGAACGAAGCCTGTCCATACATTTTTTATTGGCTGAATCTCTTGGCTGAATCCGACAACCGGGCACGGGCTATCCCTTTCATTGAATTCATCAATAATAATGTCCAGGAGTTCCTTGCCGGTTTATCCGATTATTATAAACGGGTAGATTTCGTCCGTACCTTTACGACTTTAATTAACAGTTGCTGTTATAAATTAAAACGGACCGATTTGCTTGAGAAATTTTACAGGGCCACCCTTCCGCACAGCTATTGGAACTATGCAAACTTCCTTTTTGAACAAGGACAATATAAAAAATGGGTGGAGATGCATATTTACTCAGAAATCAGCATTGACTTAATCAGCAGTGAATCCATCAAAGAAGTGGTCTCAAAAGAACCGGAACTAATCCTGCCGCTTTATTATCATGCGGTCCAGGAAAAAGTTTCTTTGAAAAATCGGCCTGCTTATAAGCAAGCTGTCCGTTATTTGAAAAGGATGCGCACCATCTATAAGAAGAGCAAAAAGGAAGACGTATTCGAACGTTATATACTTTATGTAGCAGATTCGACCAAACGGCTTCGCGCTTTCCAAGAAGAACTAAAAAGGGGTAAGCTTATCGATGTTTAATCCAGGGAAATTAAAAATCAAAATAGCCGCTCTCGAAAACGGAACTTACGCCCTTGGTGTCGTCAATGAAGAAAATACCTTCCTCACCACGAATTATATACGCAGGCTGTTATTCAACTGGGATGACGCAAGCTTTTATGGCACTAAAATGACTACGGATATAGTGGATGGAAATCAAGTATTCATTCTTGACGCTTGGGGACTTCTCAATTTTTTTGCGAGGGAAAGCTTCAACTCCTTCATAGAATGGGAATGGTCCGAGATATCCTCCCTTTGCCTGTCAGCAGCTCCCGTTCTTCATGAATCCATTGAAGCTGGAATCCCCGTACCGGATTTCACCAATCTTCAATTGGACTCCATCGGCTGGAAGCTGCCGGAGGAAGTGGAAGAGGAATTCGTCCCTTCCTTTTGGGAAGAAGAAATATCTTTGGATCTTCCTTCACCTGAACTGGAAACCAACCGTACTTTTATCGAAAAGTGGTATAACGGTGCAGCTAATATGTATTTAAAAAACTATTCACCCATGCAGCATAAATGGAGTGAAGCCGTCGGGGCATTAAAGGATACTCGACTTTCTCCCGAAGAATTGCAGGCCTTTTTTGACAAGGACAGCTGGCAGGAATGGCTCGGTACCCTGCCCGATCCCAAACCATTCACTATAGGTCTCCGTTTAACTGAGCCTCCAGATGGAAACGGGCCTTGGATGCTCGATGTTACCCTTCGTTCCAAAAGGGATGAGAATATCATTGAAACATATACAGGAAAAAAACTTCCGCGCGGCTGGAATAAGTATGCAAGTGATGTGGTGCGTGCTACGAAACGCTGGCAACTCGTCGTGCCCTGGCTTGGGGAGAATGGCCGTCTGAAAAGGGAGATTTCAGAAACTGATGCATGGGAGTTCTTGACCGATGCAAGCGAAAAGCTCCTGTTTCTTGGCGTCGAAATTCTCCTTCCATCGTGGTGGCTTGCCTTGAAGGAGTCCTCATTGAAGGTCAAAGCGAAAGTGAAGAGCCAATCGAACCGCGGCCCTTCTTATGTCGGGTTAAAAGCTTTAATGGACTTTGATTGGCGGTTCTCATTAAATGGCAAGGAGCTCACTGAGGCGGAGTTCGAGGAGCTCGTCAATGAAAAAAGGCGGCTTGTCTTCATCCGCGGCCAATGGGTCAAGCTTGACCCTGCTTTCATTAAGCAAATTCAGGAGCTGATGGAAACAGCGAATGAAAAAGGCATCCAACTGACTGACTTGCTGCAGCAGGAACTGTTGAATGGCGTGAATGAAGATGGCGATGCCGATTCTGAAAACGACGAAATGCTCCGGATTCAATTTGAATTGAACCAGGAGCTCCGTAAAATGGTGGGAAGGCTCCGGGAAACCAAAAACATATCCATCCTGCCCGTCCCTAATGCACTTCAAGGTGATTTACGCCCCTATCAAAAACTGGGCATGAGCTGGCTCCTTTTTTTAAGGGAGCATGGTTTTGGTGCTTGTCTAGCCGACGATATGGGACTTGGAAAAACCGTCCAGATGATTGCCTACCTACTTCATGTTAAAGGCAAAGAAAGGGTCGGTAAAGAGCTGCCCACTGCGCCCAAGGATGAACAAAAGAGTGAACCGATCATCGTCGAAGAGGATAGTAGCGCGGAGAGCAGTGATGAGGGTGAAGTCATTACCACTGCCCCTGAATCCGTCCCTGTACAATCGGCGCTCATCGTCTGCCCGACATCGGTACTTGGCAACTGGCAAAAAGAATTGGAAAAATTCGCTCCATCACTTAAAGTTCACCTACACTACGGATCGAATCGTGCTAAAGGTGAGGCATTTACTAAACTGGCAGCCGATCATGATATTGTCTTAACATCATATGGACTGACCCACCAAGATGTGGCTGAACTGACCTCCATCCATTGGAGCAGTGTTATCCTTGATGAAGCACAAAACATCAAGAATGCCCAAACGAAGCAATCCAAAGCGGTCCGCAAGCTAAATGGCAGACATCATATCGCCCTATCGGGTACGCCGATGGAAAACCGTTTAAGTGAGCTATGGGCGATTTTCGACTTCATCAACAAAGGTTATCTCGGAACGCTAGGTCAGTTTCAGGAAAAATATGTGGCGACCATCGAGCGTGATGATCAGAAGGATAAAATCAAGGAATTGCAGCGTTTGATACAGCCATTTTTGCTTCGCCGTACAAAGCGTGATAAAGAAGTCGCTCTTAATCTTCCGGATAAGCAAGAACAAAAGGAATTCGTACCGCTTACCACCGAGCAAGCATCGTTGTATGAGCAACTGATTAAAGATACATTCACTGATATCGAACAACTATCTGCCTTTGAAAGAAAAGGCATCATCCTCCAGATGCTGAATAAGCTAAAGCAGCTTTGCAATCATCCAGCTCTTTACTTAAAAGAAATGGAAAAGGAAAACATCATGAAGGCACCTAACCGATCTGGCAAACTCGAGAAGCTGACCGAGCTTATCGATGCTGTCCGCGAACAGGATGAAAGCTGTCTCATTTTCACACAATATATCGGGATGGGCAATATGATTAAAGAATTGCTGGAAAAACGATATGGCTTTGAAGTGCCATTCCTGAACGGGAGTGCGAACAAGAAGCAGCGTGATGAAATGATCACGCGATTCCAGGATGGGGATTTCCCTATTTTCATACTCTCGTTGAAAGCAGGCGGCACTGGGCTTAATCTTACAGAAGCAAACCACGTGATTCACTATGATCGCTGGTGGAACCCAGCTGTTGAAAATCAAGCCACCGACCGTGCTTACCGAATTGGGCAACAGCGTTTCGTTCACGTTCATAAGCTAATCTGTACAGGGACCCTGGAAGAAAAAATCGACCAGATGCTTGATAAAAAGCAAGCCCTGAACGACGAGATCATCAGCAGTGACAACTGGATCACCGAACTTTCCACAGAGGAAATCAAGGACCTGGTTGCTCTTCAATAAACCCGCTCTCACGATTTGAAGAAGAATGAGGTCAGGTTGTTAACTTATAAGGAAAAAAAGGGGAATGCAATTCGATATGCATTCCCCTTTTTTATACATAAGCGTCCTGTAACTTTATTGAATACCTGGTATGGCTAGGTTCAAATGCATGTCTTTTATCAAAAAATCGATTTAACCATATAAAGAGCTGTGATCCAAATGATGATTGCAGAAATTTTATTTAATATTCCAAGGAATTTACCAGATGTATCAACCTTTTTCAGCAATCGTCCCGCAAGACATAATCCATGGAACCAGCACCATGACACAAAAATGCACGTTGCGGTGAAAATCATTTTATCTTTTCCTGAATAAACAAGTGAGCTCGAACCGATTACACCTATCGTATCCAAGATTGCATGCGGATTCAGTAGTGATACGGATAGAGCAAATACAATTTGTTTTTTGGTCGACATCTGCATGGATTGGGCACCTGACTGTGAGTTCGATTTGGCAAACCAAATCTGAAAACCCATATACAATAAAAATATAACTCCGATTATGATTAATGTAAGGCGCAACCAATCATATTGCATGACAACCAACGAAACACCTAAAATAGCTAACAAAATGAGCAGTGTATCACAAATTGCAGCTGTTATCGTTGCTGGCAATGCTTTTTTTATTGTAGGTTGGATTGCTCCTTGATTAAAAATGAATACATTTTGCACTCCCAACGGAAGTATCAGCCCCAATGCCAATAATAATCCATGAAAAAATGGCCCCATACGAATACCCCCTCCTTTCAAATTCAGTATAATGAAAAAAACAAAGGAATTGACCATCCAATTGGTTGGCTTTCAAACCAACCAATTTATATTGAATACAGAACATGAAAGGAGTGGTTTTCGTATGTTTATCGAATGGAGACCAAACCGTACTTCCGACCAATCACTTCACCTGCAAATAGTGGATTGGATCAAACAACAAATTACACGAGGGGAATGGCCAGTTAGTACCAAGCTTCCATCACAACGTTCATTGGCCGACTCATTTGGGGTAAACCGAAGTACCATCATCACAGCCATTGATGAGTTGATTGCTGATGGATTATTGGAAACTAAGGTTGGGTCAGGCACATTCGTTTCCAATAATACATGGAATATGCTCGTCTCAAGCAAACAGCCCGACTGGAAAAACTATGTCCGGAATGGACTCTATGAACCTAATTTAAAAACGATTCAGGACATTAATCAGTATGAAACGGACACTGCCATCATCAGATTAGGCACGGGCGAACTATCTCCAGATCTATTGCCTGCAAAACAAATCGAAAAGACGTTGCGATCCACTTCTTTTGATGCCCACTCTTTAGGCTATTCCGAACCCAAGGGTGATAAGAGACTTCGTCAATGTATAAGTGCTTATTTAGAAACAAAAGGGATCAACGCGAGTCCCAGCTCCCTCATGGTCGTTTCTGGCGGGCTTCAGGCACTCCAGTTGATATCAGTCGGTTTACTTCAAAAGGGATCGATGATTTTACATGAATCCCCTTCCTATTTAAATTCCGTTCACCCTTTTCAATCTGCGGGCATGCACTTAGTAGGTTTATCAATACAAGGCCGGGAAAGTATCCCGACACAAATAAAGCACATCAACGGAAGGAAGAAAGCGTCACTATTTTATACTGTTCCAACGTTTAACAATCCAACGAATACTACATGGTCAAAAGAAGAAAGACTTAACCTCCTATCACTATGCAAAAAGGAACAGATCCCGATTATTGAAGATGACGTATATAGTGATTTGTGGTTTGATAATGAACCACCGCCTCCATTAAAATCCCTTGATGCAGATGGCCTTGTATTGCATATTGGCAGCATGTCCAAAACATTAAGCCCAGGATTGCGTATCGGATGGATTGCTGGCCCAATAACTGTGATTGAACGTTTAGCGGACATTAAAATGCAAATGGATTATGGTTCAAGTGCACTTTCCCAGCACCTTGTGGCGGAATGGTTAGCAAATGGGCAATATTCAAAGCATTTAGAGTGGCTAAGGCATGAGTTGATAGGACGCAGAGATTTTATATTAACTCTTCTCAATCAATATTTTAAGGGACTGGCTGAATGGCAAATACCTCAAGGAGGATTTTATATATGGTTAAAATTATGTAAACCAATCGTGAATTCAAACCTTTTCAGGCAAGCGTTAAAGGAAAACATACTTCTTAATCCGGGATACATATACGAACCAAATAACCATACACATATACGGCTTTCATATTCATACGCCTCGGAGGAACAATTAGCTTATGGCATCCAAACCCTTTCAAAGATCATTCGGCGGTTGGTTTGACATCTTGAAGGATTGGAGAGGCATTAATGGAGCTGCCGTGGCAGCTCCATCCTTATTGAGTAAAGTAACTTTTCGTATGAATTATTCGGAAATCTCATACCTTACAACGTCCTGCCTAAAAATGTTAGGGATTTCATGGCGTAGCAGCTTTCATCTTTACGTTCCTCTCTTTTTGCTGGATGATGAAAAAAGAATGGTGATAGCCATGATTGATCATGATATGATCGAGGATTGCAGTAAGCGCCTCACCCTTATTCGGCTGATATGTCTCTGAACTTTCTTCAATGATGATTTTTTCTTGGTGGGGGTCATAATTAATAGATGTTTTAGCACCTTCTTCAAAAAAAGAAAGGGTTACCTCCTGACATAGAGGAAAATCCTGATAAGGTGAATCAGAGCGGAGATCCTTTTCAAAGGGAGAATGGACGTGCTGAAGTGCATCAAAGAAACTCGGTTTTGTAAGATATGACCTGTCGCTTCCTCTCCTTTCGAATTTCACTGTAATTGCAATACTAGTTACTTTATTGCTAGATTTCTTCTTATAATTCATAGATACCCTCCTTCCAATAAGACCTTTATACCTAATTCTTTTATCCTATTCGATATACCTGCCGGATAATGAAAAAACTTCCTCACTAAGAGATTTCCATATTAGCACGGTGAAAACGCAAGGAACTACACCATAATCTACTAAAGAATTCATTCATCAAATCCATACTCAGGAAAGCTTATTATGCAAAAACAGCCCTCTTGGATAAGAGGGCTCATACTGTAGACAAATTCGAACGAGTTTGCCCGCAGTTTTTTCTTTGAAAACGTCCAGTTTATTTCAGAAATCCGCTCCCTTTCCGCCGCCGACTGTCTGCCAAGCCTCCTCGACGCAAGCGTCTGTGGGGGTCTCGGCTAGCCAGGTATTCGGCAGGAGTGTCGCAAATTTCTTCAATTTAATGGTGGTTTCATTCCATATTAAAAGGTAAAAATTCATGAAGGATAACCAAGTCTTCTTTTTATAGTCATGGTTCGGGGTAGTCCATTCGGAACCCCCTTTTTGTACGAAGGAAGGCAAGTTTGCCTACAGTATTATTTTGAAAGACATTCCAGTTGATTGGAGCGGGTGTACAAGACTCATGCGGGAATGGCGTGTCCAAGGCGCAACGAGCGCCGAGAGCGGACCGCCCGCTGAAAGCGAGTGCCCTACATCCCAACCAATGTTCGAATTGTACAAACCCTCAAAAAAACTGTAGGTACAAATCAAGTATGTCTACAAACTGAAGCCCTCCTGGGTAAGAGGGCTTCCTTTCGTTATTTTTTTGCTTTATTGATGTTAAAGGATTTCTTCATTTCATTTCCTGCAAGATCGGTCACCTTAAACTCAATCTTATTGTTGCCTGTTTTAAGCGGCAGTTCCAAATCCTCTATCTTCTTCTTATAGGCACGCATTTTGTATGGTTCCTTGAATTCATGATAGAATACTTCGCTTCCGTTCAGGTAAAGGCGGATTTCATCGAAATTATCTTCCACTGTCACGTCCACTTTTGGATTTTTCCCTTTGGCTCCCACAGTTTTCGGTACACCCTTCACATTTAAACTTGGCTTTGTTGCATCGACCATAATCGTCCGTTTAAAGGAAACCGTGTTATCCCATTTATCTGTTGCTTTAACAGTGAAGCTTTGAACACCCTCTTCAAATTTCTTTTCATATGAGAATTCATATTTGTTATTCGCCTTGTTATACGTTGCAGGTACCGTTTTATTGTCGATTTTAAACTCCTTTATTTCCGACGCTTCTTCAATTTCCCCTGTTATTTTGATTTTATTTTTATTGTTCACGCTCAAGGCTTCAGGACTCTTGATCTTTACAGCTGGTGCATGATTATCGATTGGAGCTGAATCACTGGCTAATTCAGTTTCAGCCGTTTTTTCATTACCTGCATAGTCAATTGCCACAACCTGAACCTTTTCCCCTTTTACATCAGGTAAAGTGAATTGCTTCGCACTCGCCGGGAGCGGCTCTTCCATGATGGATGCTCCATCGACTTGTACATCGTAATAAGCAAGTCCTGAACCATTCAAATTATCCTTGCCTTGGATGGTTAATACATTGCCTTTTTTCGAAATTTTGACTGTCGGCTTTACCGTATCGATTTTGATAGGCATTTTAAACGTCTGCCATTTTGCACCCTCGTAATCTATCATCGCTTTGATTTCAAAATAATAGACCCCATCCTTAGCGAGTGCATTATTGATTTTACCGTCCCATTTACGGGCCGGATCAAGGGTGTACGCGGTCCCTTGTCCGCCATCATAATAGTCCTTGCGCACATTATTCTCTGTGCGAAGTTTCCGGATTGATTTGTTTTCACCATTCAATATATTGTATTCTACCTTTTTCGCATTCCTTAAGAATGATAGGACAGGCACGAAGTCATCCTGTGCACCATCATTATTTGGGGAAATCGCAATATTTTTGCCATTGAATGTTTTTCCCGCAGGGTCATAGCCAAGATAAGTGAAATCCTCACCTGCTGTAGAAACTCCACCTGCCATGCCATAGAAGGACTCTTTATCATATTTAGTGCCATCCAGGATAGGGGCTTTGTCCCACTCCCCTTTAAACCCTACATACGGTACATTCAGTTCCGGATTCGTATCGGCAGAATCCTTCAAAGAAATGAACCCTTCAACAAAATATCCGTTTGGAAAGACCTCGTCAATGTCTACAAGAGTCTGAAGGTCATCACCGAGTACTTTTGCATCGGATATGTCAACTTTCACTTCGAATGTAACCGATTTTTTTGCGGGAACGGTAATCTTATTTGTGCTTTTATTATTGATCTTAATCGAAGCGTTCTTAATTTCCTGTGCTTCCAGTTCGTTAGCGGTATAACCGAGTTGTCCCTGGATTGCATAGTCTGTTTGGATATTACCTTTAACATCATACTTGACCGCTTTGTTGCTGAAGTTTTCAACCTTTAAAGTAAAGGCGAACTTATTGCCAATCTCCTTCATTGCAACCTTCGCTTCTTTCGTGAATGCCTCGGTCACGACAGCAGGTGTGGACAATGCGGATTGCAGCTGCATGACCCCGGCTCCCTGCCTGCGAGGCGAGTAAGGGTTTTCCCAGTCAAGGGCTTTATTGACAACACCTTGATCCGCTAGTGGTTTTGAAGTATTCATCATCAGGTTCTTCGCTAAATTTGCCCGGGCAGAACCATTTAATTTAAATTCTTTATCCACTCTTTCAAGAACAAGTGCCGAGCCGCCGGAAACATGTGGTGCCGCCATCGAAGTACCACTCATCATTCCATATTCATCGTTGTTCAGCGTCGAATAAATTTGTCCTCCCGGAGCAGTGATTTCCGGTTTAAAATCCAGGTTTGGTGCGACTCCCCATGAACTGAATGAGCTCATTTTCCCTGCTTCTGGATTTACAGCTTTTGTTTTATCACCATTAAAGGTAATCTTCACCTTTTCTCCATCCGTTAAGGCCGCTTTCAGCTTTGCACCATCCGATTTCAACATGAACAGCTGGGGAATGGTGATGCTTGGATCTGTGGCCATGGAAATATATCCGTCAGCATTATTGTAAATAATGACTCCTGTCGCACCTGCTGCCTGGGCATTTTGCGCCTTTTCTATAAAAGAAAGCGTGCCACGTTCGATGAGGGCGAACTTGCCTTTAACATCCACTTTGGAAAGCTCCTCTGGCGTCCCAAGACCTGCAGCCACCAAGTCATGTGTTTTTTCCTTTAAAGTATTGGGATGTACGCTTGAAGCCGACATGAACGGAGCTTTCCCTACTTGTCCGTTTATATCATAAGTCGCTGCATCCAAATCCATATAGTTATTCTCTACCGACGCCACTTGTACAGAATCGTATGCAAGTCCAGGTGAACCTGAAACGCCAATATCCGGGTTCGACGCTGATGGGTTTGCAAATCCATTTCCAAAATGTGCTGAGTTTCCTGCTGAGATCGACATAAGGATCCCATTATCAACAGCCCTGGATACCGCCTGCTGCTCCGGATCTTCTGCAGATACAAAACCTGCAGTGGAGCCAAGGCTCATATTCAACACATCCGCCCCAAGGATGATGGCATCGTCAATTGCCTTGATATATATATCGCCCCATGTTGTCTGCATGTCGGGATCATTCCCGAAGACCTTTAAAGCAAGCAGCTGGGCTTCAGGAGCAACCCCTTTAATGCCGCCATTCTCTTCATCTCCATTGGCACCGGCTGTACCTGCTACATGCATTCCATGCATTGACGCCCCTTCACCAAGATCAAGGATTTCTTCATTTTCATCCATGTAATTGTATCCATAAGGAACCTTCGCCGTATAATAATTGCCTAATAGATGGTTAGATTCCTTCATTCCGCTAATTTCATTTTCAGTCAGTTCTGCCTTATTATCATTATTCAGGACCATATCACGGTGAGATGGGTCGATTCCAGTATCGATAATCCCGACGACCATCCCTTCCCCTTTATATCCATATTCCCGCCAAGCTTCCTGGGCTTGGACTAGTTCTTTACTATAAAGCATTTCGGGTTTTTCTACAGGACGTTCATATTCATTCGCAATATGTACTTCAGCAACTTCCGGCATGGCTTCCACCTTTTTGATTTCACCATACTGAAGTTCACCGCTGAATCCATTGACGACTGTCGTAAAACTTTCAAGCTCCTTGAAAGCTATTTTTTTCTCTTTCACCTTTTTTTTCAATTTCTTCTGATTAGCTAGCTTTTCGGACTTTAATTGTTGTTTCTTATTTTTCGATAACTGTTTAAAAAGTTTCCCTTCCTTTGAAGCTGTTTCTATTGCCGGGGCTTCCTTCATCTCTACGATGACCCTGACCTTCTCATTGCTTTTGTATTTCTTATCCAAATCATTTTTCTTCAGCTTTATAATACTTTCCTGATTCTTCTTACCTGCACCGCCCGAACCTGCCGGGGGGTCTGGGAGCTTGGCTGCGGAAACGCTTGCAGTAAATACTAATAGAAAGATTGCTAGAATGGACAAGCTACGTTTAATCAATGAACTTTCCTCCTCTAAAATAAGCAATTTTTGGAATATTCTTACTGAGTATAAAAGTATCACAACTTTTGGGGTGATTTTAAGAGATAATAGTCACTATTTTCCTATTCCGAACTAGGATTTTGTTATTATTTTTCATATTTTGATATATTTACAGATAAACGACAAAAAGATGGTGATGTTAATCTAACATCACCCTTTAACTTCTAGTTTTTCATTCTTGGATCCAAAGCATCGCGCAGCCCATCCCCCATTAGGTTAAAGCCGAGTACCGTAAGCATGATTGCAAGCCCAGGGAAAAGAACCGTCCATGGTGCTTGAATGATGAACGCCCTGGAATCGGCGAGCATTTTTCCCCACTCTGGTGCTGGCGGCTGTGCACCAAGACCGAGAAAGCCGAGTGCTGCACACTCAATTATGGCAGTTGCAATCGCTAACGTACCTTGAACGATAATCGGTGCAAGGCTATTCGGAAGGACGTGGTGAAGGAGAATGCGGCCATCCCCCATTCCAATTGCCTTTGCAGCCGTTACATATTCCTCTTCTTTCACCGTTAAGACCCGTGAACGTAAAAGCCGGCCGAATATCGGGACATTGACGATGGCTATGGCGATAAGTGCGTTGCGAAGGGAGGGCCCCAAAACGGCAACGACAGCAATGGCAAGCAAGATACTTGGAAAGGCCAGAATAATATCAAAGATCCTCGATATGATCGTATCTATCCACCTGCCGTAATAACCGGCAATGATTCCTAAAAAAGACCCGACCACAACAGATCCGGCAACAGATAAAAAGCCGACCCCTATTGATATGCGCGAGCCATAAATGACCCTGCTCAAAATATCCCGGCCAAATTCATCCGTTCCGAACCAATGCTCCGCAGACGGGGCCAAATGTTTATCACTTAGCTTTTGCCCCTCAAATGAATAAGGTGCTATAACGGGTGCGAAGATGGCGATTAGGATGAAAAATGAAACAATCCCCAGACCCACAAGGGCTACCTTATTTTTCTTAAAACTTTTCCAGCCTTCCTTCCAGGGAGAGATGACTTTTTCCTCTGCCTCTTTTGGAGGAAG
The DNA here is from genome assembly GCF_053608705.1 of Peribacillus sp. NPDC055009. Classification (NCBI taxonomy): domain Bacteria; kingdom Bacillati; phylum Bacillota; class Bacilli; order Caryophanales; family Bacillaceae; genus Peribacillus; species Peribacillus sp. NPDC055009. The sequence goes on from NZ_JBSGVZ010000002.1 coordinate 362,990, forward strand.
GATTGGCGAAGTATTCGTTGCTATTTCAGGCATGAGTTTCCCTCCCTATTTATACTTAATCCTAGGATCGATCGCTGCATACAACAAGTCCACAACTAGATTGATCATGACAAACAAAAAGGCGATGACGAGAATTCCGGACTGTATCACCGGATAATCCCGAGATAGGATTGCATCATAAATATATGTACCGATACCTGGCCACCCAAAAATGTTTTCCGTCAATATGGCGCCGCCTAAAAGTAATCCTGTTTGCAGTCCGATAACCGTCACCACTGGAATCAGGGCATTCTTAAAGGAATGCTTGTAAACAACCCAAAACATTCTCATTCCTTTAGCACGAGCCGTACGAATGAAATCCGATCTCATAACTTCCAGCATGGAAGAACGTGTCATCCTTGCAATAATGGCCATCGGAATGGTCGCCAGCGCAATTCCCGGCAAGATGAGATGTTTTATCACTTCGAAAAACTGATCCACCCTGCCCGCCATGAGTGTATCTATCAAATACAGTCCGGTTATGGCATCAACGGGATCCCTGATATTGTCCCGCCCTGTCGTCGGAAGTAAATCCCATTGAATTGAAATGATATATTGTTCCATTAATCCCAGCCAGAAAATAGGCATGGACAAACCAATCAACGCAATCACCATGGCGACATAATCAAACCATGAGTTTTGGAACCAAGCTGATATAATCCCTGCATTAACGCCTATGACCACGGCGATGATCATGGCGATCAAGGCCAGTTCTATCGTAGCCATGAGGTATGGCCCAATTTCTTCGGAAACCGGACTATTCGTTTTTAAGGAAACACCCAGGTCTCCCTTTAACAGGCCTGATAAGTAATCCCAAAATTGAATGAACCAAGGTTTATCCAGACCAAGTTCCTTTGTCATTGCAGCGACTGCCTCTTCCGTTGCTTGCTGCCCTAAAATTACCTGTGCTGGATTTCCTGGAATAGCCCGGATCATCATGAATACAATAAACGCCATTCCTAGTAACACTGGAATGAGAGATCCTAAACGTCGTACGGTATAGGAAAACAAAACAATCACCCGCCTTTTAAATAAGGGGCCTTAAAAGCGCCCTCGATCATTTTGAAATGCATTCCATAACAAAACCGGGAAGCATGCAAGACTCCATACTACCCGGTTCGTACGGTTAATTTTCTAGAGAAACATTAACAAGGGATTGTGAACCAGTTGGGTGTGGAACAAACCCTTTGACCGTCTTAGATCCGGCTAACTGCGGTAAAGAATGTACAAGCGGAACCCATGGAGCTTCATCATGAATGATTTCCTGGGCTTTTCCATACAACTCATTACGCTTGGCTTCATCTGCCGTGGACTGAGCTTCGATCAGCAGTTTATGGACTTCTTCGTTAGCGTAACGGGCATAGTTGTTGGAGCCGATATTATCTTTATCCAATAATGTATAAAGGAAGTTATCCGCATCCCCATTATCGCCTGTCCAGCCCATCATGAAGGATTGGGCTTCACCGGCCTGCACTTTCTCTAAATATGCAGCCCATTCGTATGAAACGATATTCGCTTCGATGCCGACTTGTTTTAGGCTTGCTTGAATGGCTTCAGCCACTTTTTGACCATCTGGCATATATGGGCGCGGTACCGGCATTGCCCATAGGTCCATTTTAAATCCGTCTTCAAGTCCAGCTTTTTTCAGCAGTTCCTTCGCTTTTTCTACATCGTAATCATAGTCTTCGACTTTGTCATTGTAGCCAGAAACGGATGGCGGCATAGGATTCTTGGCAGGCTCTGCTGTGCCTTCATAAAAATTATCAATGATTTCATTTTTATTGATCAAATGCGAGATGGCTTGACGCACTTCTTTCTTGTCGAATGGTGCCTTCTCAACATTGAAAGCAAAGTACCCGACATTCATGGATGCACGTTCGAATATTTGCAGGTTTTCATCTCCTGTAACTTTACTGATATCACTTGGGTTCAACCCGTCCATCAGGTCGATTTCACCTTTGATTGCAGCATTTAAACGCGCAGAGTTATCTTTAATGACCTTAAACGTGATACCATCAAGTTTTGGCAGTCCATCTTGCCAATAGTCATCGTTTTTCACCACTTCAATCGTATCGCCAGGTTTCCATGATTTGAATTTGAAAGGACCTGTACCAGATGGATTTTTAGTGAAATCGTCACCCTCTTTTTCAATTCCAGCCGGACTGGCTATTGCAAATGTAGGCATGGCAAGGTTTTTCAGGAACGGCGCCTGCGGACGGTTCAAAGTGAATTCCACCGTGCTGGCATCGATCGCTTTTACTTCTTTGATAACATGGCCTTCATCACCTTCAAATCCTCCGAACATGGAGGCATAGTACGCAAATTTACCCTCATCCTTACTTTTTGCCCAACGTTGAAAGTTTTTTACGACAGCATCTGCATTGAAATCCGTACCATCATGGAACTTGATTCCGGTTTTCAATTTGAATGTGTATGTTTTTGCGTCATCGGACACTTCCCATGATTCTGCAAGACCCGGATTGATTTCCGTATCATCTTCCCCATATTTCACAAGCGTTTCAAAGATCTGCTGTGTGACGATGAATGATTCACCATCGGTTACGATGGCTGGGTCAAGACCGACAGCGTCTCCGCCTTTACCGTATATCAATACGCCGCCCTTCGCTTCACTCGATCCCCCTTTACCATCATCTTTCTCTTTTGATGTAGACGAGGAGCATCCCGCAAGCGCTAGTGAAAGAGCAAGGATACCAGTCAGCAATAATGCCCATGTTTTCTTCATATTCTTCCCCCTTATTATTTGCGAATTTATGTATACGTCGTGTCAATTGTATAAATGACAAGCAACGTAGTGACCAGGTTTATGTTCATTCAGAATTGGCTTGTCCGTTTTGCATTCTTCCATCGCCTTCGGACATCTCGTATGGAATGGACAGCCGCCGGGCGGGTTTGATGGGCTTGGAACATCTCCCTGCAGGATTACCCTATCCCCCTTGTATTCCACATCCGGGATCGGCACCGCTGATAATAAAGCCTGCGTATATGGGTGAAGCGGATCTTCATAAAGTCCTTCACTTTCCGTCAATTCAACTATATGTCCAAGATACATGACGCCGACACGGTCGGAGATATGCCTTACCACCCCAAGATCATGGGCAATGAACAAGTAGGTCAAATCAAAATCTTCCTGCAAATCCTGCAACAGATTCAAGACCTGGGCCTGAATCGACACATCCAGTGCAGATACCGGCTCATCTGCAATGATCAGTTTAGGGTTGACTGCAAGTGCCCTCGCGATGCCAATACGCTGCCGCTGGCCCCCGCTGAATTGATGAGGATACCTTTTAGCATGGTAACTGCTTAAGCCAACAACCCTAAGAAGTTCCTGTACACGGGATTTTCGTGCCTTTTTATCTTTAACCCCATGAACGATGAGCGGTTCTTCCAATATTTTTTCAATTGTATGCCTGGGATTGAGAGAAGCGAATGGGTCCTGAAAGACCATCTGCATTTCACGGCGCATCTTTCTCATTTCACCGGCAGATAAAGCCGTCAGGTCCTTTCCTTCAAAATAAACATTACCCTCACTTGGCTCAAGCAATCGAAGCAATAATCTTCCCGTCGTCGACTTTCCGCAACCGCTTTCACCGACAAGGCCTAAAGTTTCCCCTTTATAAATGGAAAAAGACAAACCATCAACTGCCTTGACCTCTCCAATGGTCTTTCCCAGAACCCCTCCTTTAATCGGAAAATGCTTCTTTAGGTTTTCTACCTTAACCAATGTTTGACTCATGCAAGGCAGCTCCTTTCCCATCTTCATACAGCCAGCAGCGAACATGCTGACCCTCATCGAATTTCAATAGAGACGGGGTCTCATTTATACATTGCTCCATGGCATGTGAGCATCGAGGGGCAAACTGGCACCCGAGGTTGCTTGTCCCAGGTTTTGGCACATTACCAGGTATTGAGTAAAGGCGCTCTTTCTTTATTCGCATATCCGGAATCGATTGTAGTAAACCGACCGTATAAGGGTGCTTAGGATTTTGGAAAATCGTTTGCACATTTCCTTCCTCTATTACCTTGCCGGCATACATGACAATGACACGTTCACACATTTGCGCAACTACCCCAAGATCATGGGTAATCATCATGATTGCCGTGTCTGTTTCTTTATTTAAATTCTTCATTAATTCTAGAATTTGTGCCTGGATCGTCACATCCAAAGCCGTTGTCGGTTCATCGGCTATTAGGAGTTTCGGCTCACAGATCATGGCCATTGCTATCATGACCCTTTGTCTCATTCCGCCTGAAAGCTGATGAGGATATTCATCGAGCAATTCCTCGGCACGGCCAAGCCCAACCAGCTTCAACATTTCCACCGCTCTTTGGCGGGCCTGTTTTTTGTTCCATTTTTTATGTATCCGAAGCGTCTCAACCAACTGCTCGCCAATAGTGAACACGGGATTCAAGCTTGTCATCGGTTCCTGAAATATCATCGCTATATCATTCCCGCGAATTTTTCTCATTTTTGCTTCAGAGGCATTTGCGATGTTCTCTCCTTTAAAAAGGATTTCTCCCTCCACCTTACCAGCCGGTGAAGAAACGAGACCCATGATGGACAGAGAAGTAACGCTTTTTCCGCACCCCGATTCTCCCACTATCCCTAAAACCTCACCAGGATTGACATGAAAATCGATTGAATTCACGACAGGGATCACCCCATCGTCCGTACGAAAACTGGTTTGCAGCCCATTCACCTTAATAATTGGTTCGTCCATCAAATCACTTCCTATATATAACTTTTTTTCCAATTATATTATTGGGTTTATTATTGCATCAAAATTAAAATATTACAATATATTTTCTAAAAATTCTAATTTAACAGAATTATTTTTTATTTTTTCCTATTTACGCACTTTTTGGCACAAAAAAAATGACTGCAAATTCACAGTCATTACAAGAGGGGAAACAGATAAATCGATTTTATTGAGGGTAAATCGGGGTTTCCAGGCGAGGAAGAGGCTATATTAGCTTAGGGGGAATGAATTGATGAAAATGAATTTTATAAATAATGTTGAAATTCTGTACAGTTATTTTTCATTATGGTCATATAAATACTTTTTTTGTTCCTATGTTTTAAGCATAAATTGATCGTTCCTATTATTGACGGAATATATCACTAATGTTTTTTTCCACTACTGCATAACAATCTTGCTCCTGTCCTGTCGTCATGCCCAAAACTATAAACCAATATGTTCAAATTCCTTGGGCTTAACATCATTTTGTTTAGACCCAATGAATTGAACCCTCTCGGCGACCACTTCAGTTACATATACATATTTACCCTCCTGATTTTCATATCTCCTTGTTTGTATTCTGCCAGTTATGCCGATTATGGCACCTTTTTTACAATATTGAGCAGTATTTTCAGCAGACTTTTTCCATATGATACACTGTACAAAGTCGGCCTCATAGTTACCGACAGTATTACGAAAGTTCCGGTTGACTGCTAAAGTGATATTGGAAACAGCCTTGCCATCAGGTGTGTGTCTTAATTCGGGATCCTTCGTAAGCCTGCCGACGAGGGTAACTTGGTTAATCATTTTTTCACTCCTTCCTCTTTAATATGCTTTTATCATACTCTTTCTTCCATCAATCTAAAAATGAAGGAAATAGCCTTAATACACCATTTTTCTTCATAAAAAACCGTTTGAAATGATGCAAAACCATTTTTTATTGATTAAAATTAAGTGAAAAACGAATAGTTAACAAAATTAAATATTTTGCAAATTTTTATTCTATCCTTCATAATTTAGACAAATGTTGGGTATTCATTTCATTAAGGAACTTTTTTTTAGTATGATATAATTACCTTTAAAAGGATTTATCGATATGTACTATTTCAAAATTTACGTTTAAGAGAGGTAATTACCGCTCTTTCTTGCAAGAAACGGAGGAATTAGATGAAATCATTTAAATTGATCTCGTTGCAAATTGTAACTGAAAATTTTAACTTGATTGATATTGTATTAACAGATGGATTGATTATAAATAAAGAAAACGACGCTAGATCGTGGTTACTGGAAGCCTTTGTAGATGAAAATCATTTCAAAGAGCTTGAACCTTCACTTCCCGATATAAACGGAGAGGTGTATATCCAGGCCGTCATTACCAACAAGGATAATGAACCGGCTTTGTTTCACACTGTACTACGCACAATAAGAAAAGTCGGCAGCCATTATAGCCTTCTATTCGTTGGTCACATCCAAAAAACACGGAGCAAATATGCAGAACTTCTTCTTGAAGATTTGGTTCAAAAAGGTCTCGTCGGCGATGAATTAATAAATGAGTTCAAGCAAAAAATCCGCTCAAAGCCTAAATTAGCAACCAATAAATAAAAACCTTCCTTTAATTCCCATCCCCTAAACGAATGCATATAAAAAGACTGACTTAGCTGAAGAAGGATATTAATCCTCTTCTTACCTAAGCCAGTCTTTGTCATTCCGTGCTAATTACTTATTGTTGTCGCCTTTTTTCTCGGCGTCTTCAATCAAGTCATCAGCATCATTATCGACGTTATTATCGTTGTTATTATCGTCGTTTTCAAGGATGTCATCATCGTTATTGTTGTCGTTATCAAGCATGCCATCATCGTTATCGTTGTTGTTATCATCTTCAATGATGTTGTTATCTTCTTCTGGAGCGGGATTGTTGTTGTCATCATTATCCGTTCCACATCCAGCAAGGAACATAATAGATAATAAAGATCCCCCAATTAGTGCAAAAATTTTCTTCATCATTTTTGGCAACCTCCCTTCTTTCTTTATCATTAGTTATTTTGCCCGAATGTGAAAATAACTTGCGTCCTATTTTAAATTTAAAAAGAAAATCCTCTAATTTGAATTTAATCATTAAAAAATGCCGGACATAAAAATGTCCGGCATTCAAAGGGAGATAGATAGTTCTTAAAACCACGCTTGCTTTAAAAAAGCATGCGGCGCTATTTATATACACCGCTTCACGATTCCTTAAACCATTTTTGAAATTTGAAATATATAGTTAAAATACCCCATTTCCCTTTCGCGTAAAATGAATCCTATTTGTCACCAAAAGCAAACATGATATCGGCTTCACATGCTGTTTCTCCATCTACCGTTGCCACTGCTTTCCCTTTACCCATTGAACCTCTCATACGCACTATTTCCACTTCCAGACGCAGCTGATCACCTGGTTTTACTTGCTTTTTAAAGCGGCAATTATCTATCCCAGCGAAAAATGCAAGCCGCCCTTTGTATTCTTCCTGTTTTAAAACGGCTACAGCGCCAACTTGCGCTAATGCCTCTACAATCAAAACTCCAGGCATAACTGGATAATCGGGGAAATGGCCATTAAAGAATTCTTCATTTGCTGTGACATTCTTCAATCCTACCGCTCTTTTCCCTTCATCTATTTCAATGATACGGTCGACTAATAAGAATGGGTAACGATGCGGAATAATTTCCTTTATTTGTGTGATGTCAAGCATACTTGTTCCTCCTATGACTTAAATATTTCAAACATAACGTAAACTCGCCCCTGTCATGAAGACAGAGGCGTAGTTGCCATGTAATATAAATCCGCTAACGACAGCAACTACTTCAAAAAAAACATGGAACTACGCGCCCTTGTTCACTATATCAATAATATGGGTCCATGTGGATTTTTGGAAAACATCCATTGCATGTCCTCCACCAATCACACTGTATCCTAATAGTGCCCCGGATAATACAGCAATGAAAATCAATCCGATAACAATGAGTAAACGAAGCCAAATCGGTAAAAGACGGACCTTGACTCTTCGATTCGGTTTCGCCTCAACTTCCTTTATCTCTTCTTCAATTTGTTGTCTCATTACACGATTTTGTTCCATATAGAATGTGAAAGCTCCTTTTAAGAAAACTCGCCGACTGATTTTCACAATCAGAAATTCAGCAGCTATGCAAAATGATCGGCACGATGATTTCATTTGTTATGAATTCATTATAACCGATTTGCTCTAATTCCGCAGGGAGACATTTTATTTACCAGATACCTTAACGTATTCCATTGACTAATCCGCTCATTTGATCAGCCATCGTTACCGCTCGGGATTGAAATTGGTAAGACCGCTGAACATTGATTAGATCCGTCATTTCTTTGGAAAGATCGACATTCGAGGACTCCAGAGTGCCTTGTTGAACTGCTGCCTGGTTACGGGAATCCCCTGTTAGCGCAGTCATGATATCGTCTTCAGTAACACCCAAGGCATTGAAGTTTTCGGGCATACCAAGTAAATTTCCGCCTAAGCGGTCAAGAAATTGGGGGTTTTTTACCGAGACGATCCCGAGACCAAAACTACGTTTTCCATATTCTTCTGTATCCACTATCAATAAACCAGTTTCCGAAATCTTAATGTCTTTAATATTTCCCTCAATGAGGATCGGTTCACCATTTTCATCAAGGACTTTATGTCCTGCAGAGGTAACGAGCAACATTTGGTCGTTACCATTAGGAGATAAATAAAAGGCACCATCCCTTGTTAGCCTTGTATTGACCCCATTTTCACCCTGAACGCTTACTGTGAAGAATTGGTCCTCACGGGTGAATGCAGCATCAAGGTTGCGATCCGTCGTCTTTAAGGGTCCCTGTGAAAGCACCAATTGAGATTGGCTTATCTTGGCACCTGTTCCCTGCCGGATGCCCGGTGTGGTCAACCTTCCTTTTTCCTTGGTCTCACTCGGTTGATTATTGAAACTCTGTGTCAATAAGTCATTGAAGCTCGTTTGGGTCTTTTTGTAGGCAGTCGTGTCCACATTCGCGATATTATTACTTATATGATCGATTTTACTTTGAAGTTGGCTCAGCGTATTCGTCGCCGTCATCATCGTCCGATTCATGGTTTTTCCCCTTACATGTTCAAATTTCCAAAATCATTTTTTCTACTGTTCAATTAAAGCCTGCCAACCTCATTGACTGCTTTATCCAAACTTTTATCATAGGCTTGAAGAACCTTCTGATTCGCTTCAAAAGAGCGGTATGCCGACATCATTTCTGTCATCGTTCTCGATTGGTCAACATTGGAGCCTTCAAGAAAGCCTTGCTTAGTAGAAAAACCGACATCTGCAGCCACGTATGCGCTAGGTAAATCCCCATCATTCACAGCCTTATATAGGCCTTCCCCATCCTTCATGAGCTCTAATGACGGAGCATTCGAATAACCGATGCCCATACGTGCGGTTTGAACATTTCCTTCTAAAATAACACCGTTTTCCGCTACTGTGAACTGATCGCTATCAAGCTTGATCTTTTCATTATTTTCGTTCAATACATAATGACCCGAAGGCGTGGTCAGATAACCTTGCCCATCCAGGGTGAAACTGCCGTTACGCGTATAACGGATAGCACCATCCCCATCCTGGACAGTAAAAAACACCGATCCTTGCCGACCCGTTTCTACATTGATCGGCAGATTGTCATCAACTAAGGAAATATCCGTATTAAGCTGAGTTTCCTCCAATGTACCCTGGGTAAATAAAGGATTCGCCTCCTGTACGTAAACACCCGTACTGAGCCCTCCAACCTGGGATAAGTTAGTCATGTTCAATTTGTTCTCCGTAGGAACCGTTTTACCACCTATGTTGCTTATGAGCATTTCCGGAAAAGACCTTACGCTCATTTGATCCGCTTTATACCCTGTTGTATTCGCATTGGACATATTGTTTGTGAGCAATTCTGTGCGCCTTTGCTGTGTAAGCATCCCGGAAGCAGCCGTATAAAAACCTCTTAACATCTTCTTCACTCCTCAATCTACATAACTTATTCCGTTCGATTTCTCATATCTATCTTATCGGACATGAACATCAGTATGTTAAGGAAAAGGAAAAGCATTAGGCAGAAGAATTTGTCTATATCGTAGGCAAGGTCAAATTTAAAGGAATGGTGTTAAATTTTCGACTAAAAGAAGAGGGCCTATTGCTCATCAGTACTAGAACTGCACGACTTTCACTATGCCTCACGTTTGTCTGAACCTTAGACCCCTATCTTATGATGCGGATTTCCATCCGCTTTTTAGTTGAACTTGTGCCGTGGCAATTTATCCATATTATCAAGCATGATACCGGTTCCGATTGCTACACAATCCATTGGCTGCTCGGCAACGAGTACTGGGACCTTAAGCTCTTCGGCAAGAAGTAAATCAATCCCGTGAAGCAATGCTCCCCCGCCTGTTAAAATGACGCCGCGGTCGATGATATCAGCAGAAAGTTCTGGCGGCGTCCGCTCAAGTACGCTTTTTGCAGCTTGTACAATGATGGAAACCTGCTCGCGGAGAGCCTCCTCAATTTCTTCTGAATTGACCGAAATGGTTCTAGGCAATCCCGATACCATATCGCGCCCACGGATATCGATGACTTCATTACGAGATCCAGGGAAGACGGTCGCAACCTGGATTTTAATGTTTTCCGCTGTACGTTCACCAATGAGGAGCTTATACTTCCGTTTGACATAATTTAAAATTTCATTATCGAATTTGTCACCGGCCATTTTGATAGAAGAAGATGTAACGATATCCCCCATTGAAAGAACGGCAATATCCGTTGTACCTCCGCCAATGTCCACGACCATATTGCCGCTTGGTTGAAAAATATCCATGCCGGCACCGATTGCAGCCACTTTTGGTTCTTCTTCAAGGAATACTTTCTTTCCACCGCTTTTTTCGGCAGCCTCTTTAATCGCCTTTTGTTCGACACTTGTTATGTTGGTCGGGCAGCAGATTAAAATTCTAGGCTTTGAAAGGAAGCCTTTCACATTCAATGTATTGATAAAATGCTTAAGCATCGATTCTGTTACATCAAAATCCGCAATGACACCGTCTTTTAAAGGTCGGATTGCGATGATGTTTCCTGGAGTACGGCCTACCATTTTACGAGCTTCCTCACCGACGGCAAGAACACGGTTCGTATTCTTATCAATCGCAACTACCGAAGGCTCATTTAACACAATTCCTTTACCTTTGACATGTATAAGAACATTGGCTGTTCCAAGGTCTATCCCAATATCTCTAGCAAACATTTCTTAAATCCTCCTTGAATATCCTCACATATAACCTACTTCTGTCCTAATTGTTTATTTTACCATATTGCATTGACACAAGTAAGTATGAATTATAAATAAACACTAATATAGACTATTATTTCCTAATTTGCCAATATGTAAAAAAATCCGGTGCCTTATGTACTACATTTCCTTATTTACCCATAAAAAAATCCCGGCACGGAACCGCAACAAGGTTGAGAAAAGAGCTGACACTCACTTTCATGTCCCCTCATTCATTACCCGATTGCCCGATTCACTTCCAATTGCCGGAATGATTCAAGTATCATTTAACGATTTCTTCTTCTCTTTCAGAACGTTTATATTTTAATTTTGTCGCTTCTCCGCCTCTAAGGTGACGAATGGATTTATGATAATCCAATATATCCTTCACTTCGTTAGCCAAATCAGGATTAATTTCTGGCAGCCTCTCAGTTAAGTCTTTATGCACTGTGCTTTTAGAGACCCCGAACTCTTTTGCAATGACGCGGACTGTTTTTCTAGTTTCCACGATATACTTTCCTATCTTGATAGTTCTTTCTTTGATGTAATCGTGCACACCACTCGACCTCCCCAAATTGGATGTGAGAAGTGTGAAATGAGATTCGTATTTTTCGAATCGAATACCGCTGCCCTATAAACAATGAAAGATAGAATTATTCACCTATTAGATAATTTGTAATAAACGATTCCTCACCTCAAACACTCTCTTTGCATGGTTTATAACATCTTATTAGCTTGGTTAAGAATATATGCCTAATGGGACAGGAGGTTTGGATTTATTTATGATTTTCATCTGTTTCTTTTCCTTAAGAGCAAATTATTTCCCGAGAAATTTGTCAGAAATTCAAAGGTTTCAGCATATTGTCCAATATTTCCTCGAAAGAAAAAAAGGAAGCCGTTCAAAGTGAACGGCTTCCTTTTACCAAATTTTCAGTTGTTGTCATTCGTAACGTTCTAGGTTTTTGTTTTGATTTTATTAAAAATCTTAATTTTAATTAGATTGATTTAACGAATCTTTTAAGGAATCGCTTTCTTCAGTTGTATCTTCACCAGGGACAGAGCCTTCCTCATCAGTGCCATTCTCTAAATCAGTGCCCTCTTCAGATTCGTCAACTGCAGGAGTTTCTTCTGTGCCAGTTTCAGACTCTTCGACTGCAGGAGCTTCTTCTGTGCCAGTTTCAGACTCTTCGACTGCAGGCGTTTCTTCTTTATCAGCTTCAGATCCTTCGACTGCAGGTGTTTCTTCTTTATTACCTGAATTTTCAAGTTCACTGCCCTCGGCTTCAGTTGCCGATTGGATCGCAGAAGCTTGTTTATCAACAAAATCAAGTGGGTTTAACGCAATGTTATCTTTTCTGATTTCGAAGTGGACATGTACGCCAGCCTCTTCATTGATTTGGCTTTTTCCAGCTGTAGCAATTGCTTGTCCTTGTTTCACTTTGTCACCGACTGCAACCTTAATGTCTTTAACAGATTGATAACGGGTAACGACACCATCTTCATGCTCAACTTCAACTAAATTTCCAAGCAACGCATCGTCTTGAACTTTCGTTACATTTCCACTTAAGGAAGCTTTTACATCGAAAGACTTTCCATCTTCCATTGCAATGTCTATACCTTTATTTTGCTCATATCTATTGTTGTAGAAAACCAATGCTTCTTCTTGTGCCTTTTCATCCGCATTCACATCATAAAACTGTTTCTTGATAACCGTTTTATCTGCATTGGCTACAGGCATCTTGATTGTCTCAAGATTACTATTAACCTCTACAGAAGGCTCACCATAGTTTTTTCCTGTTTCAGCTGATTCCTCATTGCCATCTTTAGCTGAATCATTAAAACTATTTTGTAATAAGAAGGCCGCGGCTAAGATTATGGCTGCACTTGCGATATAGATTGCTGATAATGCCCAACGTTGTTTTAGTATACGTCGGATTGTGGAAGTTGGTTTCTTTTCTTCCTCTCTCATATTAATCACCTCAGCAATCATTCTGAACATTTTGCCAAGATTATATACATTCAGGAAAAAAATTTTTTAGATTTATTTTGTGGAAATGAAACCGATTTTATTCGCAGAATGGTAAAATGTTTGATATCTTACTGTTGAAGGATGTTTAAATCATGAAAAAAGCTTTTAAACTTGTGTTAACGTTATTGCCTTTCCTATATATGATTGCCATTTGGATAATGTCGAGCAACCCCGATGATATGATTCTTGATCTTCCCTCATCCTCAATTGACCGATTTATCAAAGAGGCACTTCATCTGGTCGAATTTGCCCTTTTGTATATATTATTAGTTTCGGCCCTTGCCGCAAACCAAAAAATGAAAGCAGGTTTAAGCCTGTTGGCTGCCCTTGTAGCTTGCCTTTACGGTGTTATTGATGAATACCACCAATCTTTCGTCCCATACCGCTCCTCTACCTTAATAGATGTCATTAAGGATATCATTGGAGTGGCTGCAGTCTATTTTCATGTCCAATATCATTATTTCAAGCGTAAACGGGGCTTTTTGACGATTATAGAAAAATTAAACGAAAAAAAATGAGAGATGGGATCCCCATCTCTCATTTTTTTGCCGTCATCGTATTCAGCCACTTACTTGAAGACTGAACTTTGACGCCTTTATAATAATATTTAACGATGTCTTCATAGGTTTTTCCTTCCCTGGCCATGCCATTAGCACCGTACTGGCTCATTCCAACTCCGTGTCCGGATCCTTTTGTCGTGATGACAATCTGGTTGCCTTGACGCTCCCAGTCAAAATCGGACGATGTCAGCCCGAGCTTCTCACGAATCTGTTTTCCTGTCATTTTCTTTCCTCCGATTTCCACTACACCTACGCGATTACCCGATGTTCTTTCAATGACAGTCCCTATAGATGTTCCCGAAGAAAGACTTACACCCAGCTTTTTTTCAAAATCTGCAGTATCGACAACAACTTTATTATAAAATTTTGGTGATTCTTCTTTATCCCATGGACTGGATACACTTTTTAAATAGGGAAATTCAGCTTGCCAATAGTCCTCTGAATTCTCCGTATAGCCATTGCTGGTCGAAAAAAAAGTGGCAGTAATCGGTTTTCCTTCATAGGTTAAGATTTGACCGGCCGTTTCCTTTATAGCCTTGTTGATTTTTTGCATCTTCGATTTATAATCAGAGCCCCACTGTTTTTTCAGCTCATCATTATTCTTATAAACTTGGTGCATGACCGTATCGCTTACATCGGCACCTTCAGGCAAGCCTAATCGACTTTCGCTTATGAGCTGATTGACAATGTAGGTTCTCGCTGTCAATGCTTGTGCCTTCAGCGCTTCTTCTTCAAAATCTGCTGGCATTTCAGCTGCAACCACACCAGTCAAGTACGATTCAATCGGCAGTTTTTCAATCTTTTTTGCAGATGTGCGGTAAACGGCAACTTCTACGGAACTCATTTCATTTGCAGCTACCTCTTTACCCTCATTCTTCACTTTCTTTTCCAACTCTTCGGTCAATTGCCCACTTGTCTTTTCATTTGAAAATGGAAGCACAAGCACTGCTGGAATCATGATAATTACGAATGCTACTGCTATGAATAGTACGATCATCGGTTTGATTGCTTTCAAATTCCTGAGCCTCCCTACACTTGTTTTCTCTGCCGTAAATCGCATTCAGCAGGTATCATCTTTACATAACAAATGTATGTCGAAGGACAAGCTTTTATGAATAGAAAAACGACAACTATTTAACTGTAGGCGATGAACCAGGAACAAGACAAAAAAAACCATTCACGGTTCAATGACTCGAACGTGAATGGTTTCATAAGCTAACTTATGCGTTTAAATCTGCGATTTTTTTTGTTTCAGCAGGTACATCTTCGTTAATACGTTCCACATCAGCACCTAGAGATGCCAATTTACCATGGAAATTCACGTACCCTCTGTCAAGATGCTTCAATTCTGTAACACGTGTAATGCCATCTGCAACCAATCCAGTCAGGATGAGCGCTGCCGCGGCACGTAAATCTGTTGCAGCTACTTCAGCACCTTGAATGTTAGTTGGTCCGTTAACGATAACGGAACGACCTTCTATTTTAATATTGGCATTCATGCGACGGAATTCTTCAACATGCATAAAACGGTTTTCGAAAACGGTCTCCGTAATCATGCTTGTTCCTTCAGCACGAAGTAGTAATGCCATCATTTGCGATTGCATATCAGTCGGGAAACCAGGATGTGGCATTGTTTTGATATCAATGGCCTTCAAGGTTTTTGGACCGATAACGCGTAATCCATCTTCTTCTTCAAGAATTTCAACACCCATTTCCTCCATTTTGGCAATAAGGGAAGTAAGGTGTTCAGGTACAGCTCCTTGAACAAGAACATTTCCGCCAGTAAGAGCGGCCGCAGTCATGAATGTACCAGCTTCGATACGGTCAGGTATAATCGTATGTTCAGTGCCATATAATTTATCGACACCTTCGATTCTCATCGTACCAGTACCGGCACCTCTGACTTTGGCACCCATTTTATTAAGGAGATTCGCAAGATCTACAATTTCAGGCTCTTTGGCCACATTTTCAAGAATAGTTATACCTTCAGCAAGTGTTGCTGCCATCATGATGTTTTCAGTGGCACCCACACTCGGGAAGTCAAGATACACTCTTGCACCCTTAAGTCTGCCTTCAACCTCGGCATCAATGAAACCATTGCCGACCTTCACTTTTGCTCCCATCGCTTCAAAGCCCTTTAAATGCTGGTCGATAGGACGTGATCCGATGGCACAGCCACCAGGAAGAGCAACGCGGGCCCGGCCATTCCTTGCTAGTAATGAGCCCATCACTAAAACGGAAGCTCTCATTTTGCGTACATATTCAAATGGTGCTTCTTCTAATAACTCTCTTGATGCATCTACAGTTACTTGATTGTCATGAAAGGCAACATCTGCATTTAAGTTGCGCAATACTTCATTGATTGTATATACATCGGAGAGCGTAGGAACATCTTTAATGATACTTTTCCCATCACTTGCTAATAATGTTGCAGCGATAACTGGCAAAACGGCGTTTTTAGCACCTTCTACTTTAACTGTCCCGCTAAGCCTTTTTCCGCCGCGGACGATGATTTTTTCCAAAAGTATTCCCCTCCGCGTCCATTTTCTCTATATTAATATTCAAACGTTATGATTGGTGTGCCAACTACAAAGTTCGTTCGGTCACCCAATCCTTCTGTCCGTAGCCCAAACTGCAAATTTAATTTTTCTTTTGTCAAAGGTTGTTTAAACAATGTTGAATGTGCAGATATAGATGTAAAGTTTGTTTCATGCACACTCTCAATTTCCCTTGCTTGGAACATATCTAACAGGTCTTCAGTTTTAGAGCTTAAAACCGAATCCATATTATCATTGATAGACCCTTTAATACAAGAAAAAATTGAAGGAGTTCCTATAAATAGGTCATTCACCCTGTTTTGGAACGTAGCAGTAAAAAATGCCGCATTGGCTTTCTTCCACTTTTTCCCCTCCACTTCGTAAATAACATAGGTAACTTTATCAAATTTCTCTTCCGTTGTCATTATTTTGATAGACTCGGTCAGACCTGAATCGACATTGTAAGTTAACGCCTCTGCCTTCCAGCCGGAAGCATCATCTTTCCGGTGCCATTGAAATTGAGGGTATTTTCGTTTTAAAGCTGTAACTTCGTTTTCAAACTCTTGTTTAGTTGTAATCTCTTTATTTATTTCTCTAGTGAGTACAGACCAATCGCCTATGTCTAAATCTTTATCTTTTTGTAACAGTCCCACCAATTTAACTATATCTGGTTTGCTTTCTGCCACAATCGTACTATTCCCTATTAAAATCACCATCAAACCGAGAAATACTATGTATGATAACATTTTTTTGTTTAAATTAAACATGTTAAATCCCTCCCCTTTTACACATTCTTTCCATAAGGAGAGAGATCATACTTCGAGTTTTCCGACAATTGGTGACAACTTCCCCTTATACTGGCAGGAAGCAAAAGCGAATACAAGAGTAGAATCATATTTTGCTATAAGAAAATTCTTACAGCATATCAGTCATTACTAAACATATACGGAAGTTGATTTGCAAATCCCAGGTAGTCGAGGAAGAAATTACTTACAACTGAACCGATGGCAACCGTTAATAAAATATATAAAACCCTTGCCTTGATGACAGAATTGGATCTTAATATTTTATCAAAATGTAATGCCTGGAGAGCCCACCAGGTAACTGCGATGAAAAACAAGTGTGCAATTATTCCTGTTAAAGCCTGCTGTCCCATTGCTGAAAACATGTACATACCTCCTAAAAGACACCCGAATTCTATTCTAACACAAAACCCCTTCATATTTGGAATTTAAAAGGAAGAATTGCAAAATATCTTTTTAAAACTGTAAATAGAGGCTTGATCCAATGGAACAAGCCTCTGATACAGGCATTATATCATTTACTTGAAATAAAGTCTGTAAATTCGCCAAATTGATCATGAATAAAATCAAAGGCAATATTGGGCGCCACCCCGAAAAGTATGGTGCCTATTACGCAAATGATCAACACAATGTAAAGACCCGGACGGATTTTAATGACCTTCTCTGAATGAATCGGTCGGAAAAAGACCTGAACCAATAAGCCGAAATAATACACATAGGATACAATGGTACCTGCAATCATGATTCCCGCAAGGACAAAATGTCCAGGCTCCGTTATGAATGTTCCAAGAAAAATATTAAGTTTGCCAATGAAACCTGTCGTACCAGGGATTCCAGCAAGCGACAGGATAAATACGGTGAATGCCATGGCAAGATAAGGTGATTTCCTCCCCATTCCTGCAAGAATGCTAATATCTTCTGACCCACTTTGGCTGGATAGAAGCTGAATGACTGCGAATATACCGATATTCATTAATACATAAGCCATCAGGTAAAACCAGACAGTATCCAGGAGAAAATATCCCCCGCCCAATGTGGCCACTGCTACAAGCAGGTAACCCGCATGGGCGATGCTTGAATAAGCGAATAATCGTTTTAAATTTTGCTGCCTTAACGCAACCACATTTCCAATGATGATCGTCAGGCCCGCCAACGAAGCTATATAGATATTATTTTTTTCCAAAAAGTCGAGCGCTCCGAACGTATCACCGGAAGCTGTTAGGAACAATGAGAGAAAAATGCGCAGGATGATGACGAAACCCGCCATTTTCGAAATTACACTCAAGAAGGCTGCGACCGGTGTCGGTGCCCCCTCGTACACATCCGGCGCCCACATATGAAATGGAGCGGCAGCTATCTTGAAGGCTATACCTACAAACACCATGAAGAAAGCGAGGCCCATGATGTATTGCAGCTGTCCGTCCGTCATCGCAGCCATCGTCCGGCTCATTTCGCCTAGATTGACGGAACCGGTCACTCCATATAAATAGCTCATCCCAAATAAAGTGATCGCTGTGGAAATGCCTCCGTTTATTACATACTTCATGGACGCTTCGTTGGACTTCCGATCATGCTTGCGTATTCCGACCAATATATAAGATGAAAGTGAAAGCAGTTCCAGTCCAACGAACAGCGTTATCAAATCACCGCTTGAGGACATGACCATCGCTCCAAGCAAAGCGGTCAGGAACAGATAATAAAATTCCCCCCGGTGCTCCCGCAGCCCCTCTTGCGGTTCATATCCTTCAGCCAGAAGGATGATTAGGGCCGCTCCTAATAACAGCAGCAGCTTAAAAGCTTTTGCAAATGAATCCAAACGAAACGTATCGGATAAGATACTGACTGTCTCAAAGGATAGCAGGCTAATCAGTGACAAACATGCCAAAATGATTCCGGTTAGCGCGAGCCATGCCAGTTTTCTCCGATTAAAGTGCTTTGGCCAGAATAAATCCAATATCGAAAGAATCATGGTTGTTCCAAGGATGATGAATTCTGGCATCATCGCTCCCCAATCATAAGAAAGCATCGTGTTCCAATCCATCCTTCATCGCCCCCCTAGAGCAAGCATCATGGCTTCAATCGTTCCTTGAAGAGGCCCGCCTAACAAATTTGGGTATACCCCAACAGATATTATCAAAGCGAGAAGAACCAACGCGGGAAAAAACTCCCAGCCCCTTAGGTCCCATTTCTCTTTTTCTATCAAACTATCATTTTTCCCGAAAGTCATCTGCATGACCGCCCTCAATACATAAACAGCTGTTAAAACCAGCCCGATCACCCCAATTGCCGCAAGCAACGGCTGACTCTTGAATAAGCCAAGAAATACCATGAATTCACTGATGAAGCCCGACATGCCAGGCAAACCGAGTGAAGCCATCCCGCAAGCTAACATAAACCCTGAAAAAATCGGCATCGACTTGGCCAGCCCCCCAAGCTTAGGAAGCATCGTGGTTCCCGTACGCTCATACAACACTCCCACCAAGAAAAACAACAAAGCAGCAATTAGCCCGTGTGAGATGACTTGAAAAATAGCTCCCTGAATGCCCGCTTCATTCAAGGCTCCCAGCCCCATCATGACGATACCCATATGTGAGATTGATGAGTAGGCTAAAACGAGCTTGAAATCCGTTTGTACCAAAGCTAGAAATGCACCATATAAAAAACTGAGGACCCCAAATAGGACAATGGTAAAGGCCAAGCTTTTATATTGTTCAGGAAATATCCCCATTCCAAACCGGATGATTCCGTACGCCCCTATTTTCAATAGGACACCCGCATGTATCATGACTATGGATGGAGGTGCTTCTGCATGGACCCGCACCATCCAGCTGTGAAAGGGAAAGACGGGCAGCTTTATCGCAAATGCTACGAGAAAGGCGAGACATAAACCATATTTCATCGAACCGGATATTGGTGCAAAAAGTGAAACACCGCCCATTGTCATCATCTGTGTCAATGCTGCAATGTTGGTCGTACCCGTCCTGGCAAACAAAATCAAAATAGCCACTAATAAAACAGCCGAACCAATGCCATTATAAATCAGAAAACTATAAGAAGCTTTCTCCCTCTCCAGGAAGCCCCATCTGCCAATTAAAAAGAAAGCAGGAATCAAAGTCATTTCAAAAAAGATGAAAAAAAGGATTAAATTTTCTGCGGTGAAGACACCAAGCATCCCAATCTCCAGGATCAAAAATAACAAATAATACCCTTTCCATTCCTTTTTTATATAAATGGATGCGATTGCGGCCAGTGTTGAAATGATTGTTGTCAGTAATATGAAGATGAGACTTAATCCATCCAGCCCCAACTCAAAGTCAACCGTGAAGAGCTTGGGATCATACATCTCCAAATTCCCAAACCTGATCCAATTCAACTTAATGTCAAATAAGGATAGGCCCACACCCGAATAATATTGACTGCATAGAAAGAACGATATGAAAAGAGGAGGCAGTGTTCCGAAAAAGCCAAATTGTTTAATCGTCCTTCCCTCTTTTTTCGGCATGAGGGCAACCATCACTATGCCCAGCAGCGGTGAAAACACTAAAAGCGAGAGCAAATAGACATTCATCTTAGATACCCCCCAGTTACTGCAAAAATCACCAACAGTACCGCAAGTCCCAGAAAGGCTATCATGCCATATTGCTGTACCTGTCCTGTTTGCAGTTTAGACCCTATTTTTCCTAATGCTTCTATCGAACTTGTTACAGTGGAAACCAGGCCGCCGACAATGAACCTTTCCATATAAGATAGGAATATACTAAAGCCCTTGACTGCATAGCCTGCAGTGTAATAGTAAATCTCATCAATATAATACTTATTTTCCAAAACCCGATATACCCCGGAGTTTTCTTTGACAAGCCAGTCCCGAGGTAACTTCTTTTTAGCGTATATCATATAAGCAAGGTATATCCCGGCCAGCGATACAAGCACGGCCAGCAACATTATCCAAACGGGTCCCTCACTATGGCTGGCGCCTAGAGCAGCTTCATTTCCCTCCACAAGCCACTCCCCAAGGAAAGTTCCAAACCACGGTGTTTGGATATACCCGCCAATTACAGCAAGCAAAGCCAATGCGAGCATGGGAATTAGCATGATGGAAGGTGATTCCTTGACCTGTTTTACTTGACTGCGCGAATCGCCTGCAAACATCATGAAAAACAGCCGGAACATATAAAAAGCAGTTAAAAAGGAGGTAACCACCGCTAGACCAAACAATATATAACTACCATTCTCCCAGGCTGCCATTAGAATTTCATCTTTACTGAAAAAACCTGAGAGTAACGGAAACCCCGATATCGCCAACGTGCCAGTCAAGAACAGCGGCCCAGTCCAATTCAACTTACCCCATAGGCCGCCCATCTTTTCCATATCCTGTGTATGTATAGCGTGAATAACACTGCCTGCTGCCAAAAACAGCAATGCTTTAAAAAAGGCATGGGTCATTAAATGGAACACCCCGGCCACATATCCCGAAGTACCCAAAGCAAGCATCATAAAGCCAAGCTGAGAGATTGTCGAATATGCCAATACACGCTTAACATCCTTTTGCACGATGGCAATGCTTGCGGCGAATATGGCTGTAATTCCACCTGTTATCGCTACGACCTGCATCGCAGCAAAACTTGCCATGAATAGCGGAAACATGGCCGCCACCAGGTAAACCCCTGCAGCAACCATGGTTGCTGCATGTATCAATGCGGAAACCGGAGTCGGTCCTTCCATTGCATCCGGAAGCCACGTGTGAAGAGGAAATTGTCCAGACTTCCCAACCGCTCCGATAAAAATCAAAATAGCGATTAAAGTCAGTTTTTCGCTTGATATCATGCCCGATTGAACGGCTTGAAAGATCTCTCCATATTCAAAGCTGCCTGTTTCCCAGAATAGCAGAATGATGCCGATTAAGAGCCCTACATCCCCAATCCTGGTCATGATGAATGCCTTCTTCGCTGCAGCCTTAGCTTCATGTTTATAAAAGTAAAACCCAATGAGCAGGAAAGAACCCACCCCGACCAATTCCCAGAAGATATAAAGTTGTAATAAATTGGGTGCCATGACAAGTCCAAGCATGGCAAAGGTGAAGAAGCCCAGATAAGCATAAAAAATGGAGAATCGCACTTCACCCTTCATATACCCCTTCGAATATATCTGGACAAGCAGGCTGACAAGGGAAACGACCACAAGCATCAAGGCATTAAGCTGATTGATTTCGAATCCAGCTGAAAGTTGCGTCCCCCCGAAGGAAAGCCAATCTATCGATATATTATAAGTAGGTTCTTTAAATCGTTCCATCAGGACGAGCAACGATAAAACAAACGAAGCCAATGTACATATTATTCCTATAAATGCCCCTCGTTCCCGCAACCGCCCGCCTGATAGAAGCAGAACCAGAAACGTGACGAGTGGAAAGACCGGTATGAGCCATGCGTACTCCATCATCGTATCAAATCCCCTTCTTCATTTATATAAACCTTCAATTCTTCATAATTTCCATTTCATCGACATTGACCGTCTTCCGATTGCGATAAAGGGACATTAGTATAGCCAGCCCTACAGCCGCCTCGGCCGCAGCGATCGTAATCGTGAATAAGGAAAAAACTTGACCCGTAATGGATGGTGTTACCCCCAATTTACTGAAGGCAACTAAATTGATATTTGCAGCGTTCAGCATCAGCTCGATTGAAATCAAAACAATGACCGCATTTCTTTTCGTCAAGGCACCATACAGCCCTATACAAAATAAAACGAGTGCCAATACAAGGTAAGCCGACAAGGGAACTCCCGTCATGATCGATCTCCCTCCTCATCATCTTTTTTAGCCAATACGATGGCACCGACTAAAGCAACAAGCAGGAGTACCGACATCACTTCAAATGGAATTACATATTTTGAAAAAAGTTCGATTCCTATTTGCTTTGTATTTTCCTCATGCAAGGCCGTTGGCTGTACAGGTATATCAAGATTATAAATCCCCAGATACACCGCCACGGCAAATCCAGCAATCGCCGCCAGCAAGGAGAAATTCCCCCAGCCCCCTTTAGCGGGTGCATCATTTTCTTGGTGTTTTGTCAGCATAATCCCGAATAGCATCACGATCGTAATAGCCCCTGAATAAATAAGGATTTGAACAATGGCGACAAACTCGGCCGAAAGCAACATATAAATGCCTGCAATGCCCAAGAAAGTAAAAACAAGTGCAATTACCATGTGCACCACTTTTGTTAAGGTAATCAGCAGCACCCCGCCTACTATCGAGACGAGTGCCAAACCAATGAAGGCAATTAATTCACCCGACAAACTCATACTTTATTCACCTTCCGGACATTTTCATCATTTTCATCCAGCCACTCCAGATTTTTAAATAGATGATCACGGCTATATTCGGCCAGCTCGAATTGATTCGTCATCACGATTGCTTCTGTAGGGCAGACCTCCGTACATAAATCACATAAAATGCAAATCTCGAAATTGATGTCATACGTATCGATGATTTTCCCTTTTTTCGACGGGTCCGGATGCTTCTTACCTGTTAATTGAATACAATCCGTTGGGCAAATCGTCACGCACTGATTGCATACAATACATTTTTCAGGATAGAATTTCTGGATTCCGCGGAATCGGTCAGGAAGTGGAAGCGGCTCATTCGGGTAGTCATAGGTCACTTTTTTCCTCGTCAAGTTCTTTAATGTATAGGTTAAACCTTTTGCTAAACCAAGCATATAAATCCCTCGCTTTCCGACCAGCTTAAGTTTCTAAAAAAGGTTAATCAATTCTTTTATAAGTGCCGTCAAAAATATATTAGCCAATGCAACCGGAAGCAGCACCTTCCATCCGAATTCCATCAATTGATCGGCCCTTATACGAGGAAAGGTTACACGAATCCAGACCAATACATAGAATACGGCACTGAACTTCAGACCGAACCAGATGGCTGCCGGAATAAAATCCAAAAACGGAATAGAATTCCATCCCCCTAAAAATAATACAGTGGTTAGCGTTGCCATTGCAAACATATACACATATTCAGATAACATAAAGAAGGCCCAGCGAAATCCAGAGTATTCAACATGATAGCCTGCAACAAGTTCGGATTCCGCTTCCGGAAGGTCAAAAGGAACCCTGTTCAACTCGGCAACCGATGCAATGAAAAACACGATGAACGCAATCGGCTGAAGAAAAATGAACCAAACCCTTTCCTGGGCTGCAACTATATCATTCAAGTTTAAACTGCCTGTTAGGAGGACGATTCCCACTAGTGACATCACCAATGGGATTTCATAAGATATCATTTGCGCGGCTGCCCTCATTCCGCCAATCAAAGAATATTTATTATTGGATGCCCAACCCGCAGTGACGATGCCGATGGTCGATATGCCGGAAATTGCCATATAATAAAGCAGTCCGACACCTATATCCGCAAATTGGAAGGCATCGGTGAACGGCAAGGTGGCAAGGACCATGAAAGCAGGAGCAAAAGCAATTACCGGAGCTAAAATATATAACGGCTTATCAGCTTTTTTGGGTATCGTATCTTCCTTGATCAGAAGTTTCAAAACATCGGCAACGGTCTGCAAGAGACCCCATTTCCCCCCAATTTGGTTTGGGCCGACACGCATCTGCATGAATCCCATGATTTTTCGCTCTGAAAGGATTCCATAGGTTACAAACCCTAATACGACGAACAGGAGCAGGACTGCCAAACCAAAAAAAATGCCAAAATTCAGCAGGCTTGGAGCGGAGTGGAGAAGGTCCTTGATCATTTATCCATCCACCTCCCCTAAAACGATATCGATTGCACCTAATATCGTTATCAAGTTCGCCATATTTTCCCCTTCCAATAATTTCGGAAGAATTTGCAGATTATAAAATGAAGGTCTGCGAAATTTCAAACGGTATGGCTCCTTTTTCCCTTCACTCGCGATATAACAGCCTATTTCCCCTCTTGGCGATTCAATTCTGACAAATGCTTCACCCTTAGGAACCTTTATTATTTTAGGGACCTTAGCGAGGATAGGCCCTTCTGGAAATTGCTCAACCGCCTGCTCGATGATTTTCAGTGATTCCTCGATTTCTTCCATTCTACAGTGATAGCGAGAAAAGGCATCACCCTCTTCCCTTGTAGGAACATCAAATGTGAACCTGTCGTAAATGGAATATGGCTCATTTTTTCGTAAATCCCATTTCACACCTGTACATCTTAAGTTGGCACCGCTAAGCGAATACTGCAGGGCTTCTTCCTTCGTATAGATGCCCACCCCCTTAACCCGATTAACAAAGATTTCATTCCCTGTCACAAGCTCATGGTAACCGGTAAGCTGCTCCCTCATATAAGGGACAAACTCGGCAACCTTCGCAATCCAGTCTTCAGGAGCATCCCATTTCACGCCTCCAACACGCATATAATTGAATGTAAGGCGTGCCCCTGACAATTCAGTCAATAAATTAACGATCATTTCACGTTCTCGAAAGGCGTATAGGAAAGGGCTCGTCGCACCTATATCCAGCAAGTATGTACCCCACCAGACAAGGTGGCTTGCAACTCTGCCCAATTCCATTGCGATAACCCGCAAATATTCTGCCCTTTCGGGGATCTCCACCCCCATCATTGTCTCAACAGCATGGCAAAGCACATAATTATTTGTCATTGCCGCTAGATAATCGAGCCGATCGGTATATGGGATTATTTGTGTATATTGCAGATTTTCCGCTAATTTTTCCGTACCGCGATGCAGATACCCAATAACAGGTGTAGCCTCTTTTATAATTTCACCGTCAATCTTGATGACAAGCCGAAAAACACCATGTGTACTCGGATGCTGCGGCCCGACATTGAGAAGCATTTCTTCCGTCCTTAACATTGGGCTTACACCTCCACATCATAAGGCTGATAATCTTTTCTAAGGGGATACCCTTTCCAATCATCACCAAGTAAAATCCGTTTTAGATCAGGGTGTTCATAAAAGTTAATCCCTAATAAATCATATGCCTCACATTCTGGCCAATTTGCTCCTGACCATAATGAGACCAAAGATGGAATAACGGGAGATTCCCTATCAAGCTTCACTTTCAAGGCAACTGATTGGTTCATTTTAAATGAATGTAAATGTACATAAATTTCCATATGGGATTCAAAATCCGTACCATGAAGTTCCGATAAATACGAAAAGTCAAGCTGTTCATCGTATCGCATAAATTTTGCTATTGAGAAATATGTATCCGGATTAGCCACTAAAGTGGGTACATCTTTTGATAATCTATTAATATAGTGCTCTAATAATGCCCCTTGTCCTAAATGGCTTTCAATAGCAGAAACAATTTGATCGAGTTTTGACTGATTTGGGGAAAGCTCGTTAGGGATGATAACTTCTTCACTTTCCTTTACAGCAGTCCTGTTCTTTGCAGCAGCAGCAGCTTTCGCTTTGGCCGCCGCTTCTGCCTTCGCCTTGGCCGCTGCCGCTGCCTTTTGCTTCGCTACATCCATTTCGCCTTCCGGTTTTTCAGTCGCATCCTCTTTCGACCGTTTTCGGGCCAATGCTGCTGCTTTCGCCTTGGCCGCCGCTGCCGCCTTTTGCTTCGCTATATCCATTTCATCTTCCGGCTTCTCCGCACTTTCAGCTTTCGCCTGTTTTCGGGCCAATGCTGCCGCTTTCGCCTTGGCCGCTGCCGCCGCCTTTTGCTTCGCTACATCCATTTCGCCTTCCGGTTTTTCAGTCGCATCCTCTTTCGCCTGTTTTCGGGCCAATGCTGCTGCTTTCGCTTTGGCCGCCGCTGCCACCTTTTGCTTCGCTATATCCATTTCATCTTCCGGCTTCTCCGCAGCTTCTTCTTTCGCCCGCTTTCGGGCCAATGCTGCCGCTTTCGCCTTGGCCGCTGCCGCCGCCTTTTGCTTCGCTATATCCATTTCATCTTCCGGCTTCTCCGCAGCTTCATCTTTCGCCCGCTTTCGGGCCAAAGCTACAGCCTTCGCTTTGGCAGCTGCCGCTGCCTTTTGCTTCGCAATATCCGTTTCATCTTCTGCATCCGCACTTTCAGCTTTCGCCTGTTTTCGGGCCAAAGCTACAGCCTTCGCCTTGGCCGCTGCCGCTGCCTTCTGTTTCGCTAAGTCTTCCTTTTCACTCATCTATATCACCCGCTTTCCGGTTTTCGCCTCGTAACGGATTTTTTCTTTTAACTTATTGATTCCATAAATAAGTGCGGCTGGGTTTGGGGGACAACCCGGTATATATACATCGACAGGTACAATTTGATCTACCCCTTTGACCACTGAGTATGAGTGAACATAAGGCCCCCCAGCAGTTGCACAGGATCCCATTGCAATTACCCATTTAGGTTCTGGCATTTGTTCATATAATCTACTTATTATTGGAGCCATTTTTTTCGTTACAGTTCCTGAAACAATCATGACATCCGATTGCCTGGGTGATGTCCGAAAAAATGAACCGAATCGGTCCAAATCATAATGTGATGAGCCGACACCCATCATTTCAATTGCACAGCATGCCAAACCGAAAGTCATTGGCCAGAGTGAGTTACTTCTAGCCCAGCCTTTTATTTGTTCAAGTGTGGATAAAAAAATACTGTGTCGCATTTCTTCCATTTCTGCGGGGGTAAGTTCATCCAATTTCAATTCCACTTTAACACCTTCTTTTTCCAAGCGTAGATTAGCCCGAGCATAAGGATCAGGACGAAAAACAGCATTTCAATCAATGCAAACAGTCCGAGTTCATCATAAGCGACCGCCCATGGGTAAAGAAAAACCGTTTCCACATCAAATATGACGAACATCAATCCGAAAAGATAATACCTGACATTGAATTGAACCCTCGAATCCTGAAAAGGTTCGATTCCACTTTCATAAGTCGTATATTTCATATCTGTCGGTTTATAAGGCCTTAGCAGTCTACCAAGAAATAAAGCAATCACAGGCAATAAAATGCCGAGACAAAGGAAAACAAATACAATTAAATAATTATTTTGGTAAATATGCAGCTGTCCCATGTTCATCTCCCTTTATGGATAAATCATGTTAAATGGGTTCAATTTAGATTTGCTTGTCTTCTTTTTGGATACCTTTTAAATATTATGCAGGGTGACATTCTTTTAGAAGCAACGTGAAAGGAGGGGGTATGAAGCAATAATTGTAAGCGTATACATTATAACATTAGGCTAAAAGCATGTCGACGAGTTAAGGATTAAAATGGAAAATACTTTACTCAATAATTCGACTTTTTTTTCATCCTACAACCTTTTTTATTAAAATTACTATCCTCAAAAACCTTTTGGTAAAAAAAAACACCTAATCTTACCACGAATGGCTCGATCAGGTGTTTTCATCAATTAAAGTTATCGCATTTCTGCAATTTGGATTCGGTTGATGGCACGTTTAAGCGCTAAATTAGCTCTTTTGGCATCATTTGATCCATCATTGTTCTGCAATCTTTGTTCAGCACGGGCTTTTGCTGCTTGAGCACGTGCAAGATCGATAGTTTCAGCTCTTTCAGCAGATTGAGCCAAAATGGTTACCACATCAGGGCGAACTTCTAAGAAGCCACCATTTACAGCTACATAGTCTGTGTTGCTTCCATTTTTAAGACGGACAGCACCAATGGTAAGCGGGGCTACAGTTGGAACGTGTCCAGCCATGATTCCCAGCTCACCGCTTTTAGCTTTAGTGCTTACCATTTCAACTTCTGCATCATATACTGGGCCATCGGGAGTAACAACATTGACTTTAATGGTCTTCATTTCATTCCCTCCTAGGTCCCTTTAATTAAGCCATTTCTTTTGCTTTAGCAATAACTTCTTCGATGCGGCCAACTAGACGGAAAGCATCTTCAGGAAGTTCGTCATATTTTCCAGCTAGGATATCTTTGAATCCTTGGACTGTTTCTTTAACTGGTACATAAGATCCTTTTTGACCAGTGAATTGTTCAGCCACGTGGAAGTTTTGTGACAAGAAGTTTTGAATTCTACGAGCACGGGCAACGATTACTTTTTCGTCTTCGCTTAGTTCGTCCATACCCAAGATGGCAATAATATCTTGAAGTTCTTTATATTTCTGTAAAGTTGATTGCACTTGACGAGCAACTTTATAGTGCTCAGCGCCAACGACTTCTGGGCTAAGGGCACGAGAAGAAGACGCCAATGGATCAACTGCAGGGTAAATACCCATTTCAGAAAGCTTACGCTCAAGGTTAGTTGTAGCATCCAAGTGAGCGAAAGTTGTAGCTGGAGCCGGATCCGTATAGTCATCGGCAGGTACATAGATCGCTTGAATGGATGTAACAGAACCTTTATTTGTTGAAGTGATACGTTCTTGTAATTGACCCATTTCAGTAGCAAGCGTTGGTTGGTAACCAACCGCTGAAGGCATACGTCCTAGTAGGGCGGAAACCTCAGAACCTGCTTGTGTGAAACGGAAGATGTTATCGATGAAGAAAAGAACATCTTGTCCTTGTTCGTCACGGAAATATTCAGCCATTGTCAAACCGCTTAGGGCAACACGCATACGTGCACCTGGTGGCTCGTTCATTTGTCCGAATACCATCGCCGTTTTCTTAATAACACCAGAATCAGTCATCTCGTAGAAAAGGTCATTCCCTTCACGAGTACGCTCACCTACACCAGCGAATACCGAGATACCGCCGTGCTCTTGTGCGATGTTATTGATAAGTTCTTGAATAAGTACAGTTTTACCAACACCGGCTCCACCGAAGAGACCGATCTTACCACCTTTGATGTAAGGTGCAAGTAAATCTACTACTTTAATACCCGTTTCAAGAATTTCAACTGATGTTGATAATTCCTCGAAAGTTGGTGCTTGTCTGTGAATTGGATCACGACGCACCTCTGCTGTAAGTGGTTCAAATAGGTCAATGTTTTCCCCTAATACGTTGAAAACACGACCTAGAGTAACTTCACCTACAGGTACTGAAATTGGAGCTCCTGTATCAACAGTCTCTGCACCACGAGTTAAACCATCAGTGGAAGACATTGCTACAGTACGAACTGTATTATCACCTAGTTGAAGGGCCACTTCAAGAGTTAGTCCTGTACCAGACGCTGTATTTTCGATTCTTAACGCGTTATAGATCTTAGGAAGTTGTCCGTCTTCGAATTTCACGTCAACAACCGGACCCATAACTTGAGTAACGCGTCCTAT
Source organism: Peribacillus sp. NPDC055009 (assembly GCF_053608705.1). NCBI lineage: Bacteria > Bacillati > Bacillota > Bacilli > Caryophanales > Bacillaceae > Peribacillus > Peribacillus sp. NPDC055009. Next base: position 393,190 of record NZ_JBSGVZ010000002.1, read on the forward strand.
ATTCATCGTTTTCCCTCCTAACGTTGCTTATAACGACTATCGAGTTTATGGAACGGCCAAGCTTCGTCCGGGCCGACCGCCCCTTTAATGATTTTATTCTAAAGCTGCTGCACCGCCGACAATCTCTGTAATTTCTTGAGTGATCGCTGCCTGACGTGCACGGTTATATTGTAATGAAAGTGAGTCGATCAACTCTTTTGCATTATCGGTCGCATTTTTCATTGCAGTCATACGTGCAGAGTGCTCACTTGCTTTACCATCTAATAAAGCACCATAAATCAAACTTTCTGCGTATTGAGGCAGTAATACCTCAAGAATTTCTTCTGCATTCGGTTCAAATTCATAAGAAGTCAATGTTGCATTGGAAGTATTGAAGTCAGCTAACGGAAGGACTTGCTTTTCCGTTACATCCTGCTGGATTGGGCTGACATAATGGTTATAGTACATATAAAGCTCATCACACAGCTCATTCAGATATAAATTCACTGTCGATTTTGCAAGGGAGCTAATGTCAGCGAAAGACGGCTGATCAGGAACCCCAATTACTTCAAGCTCTACGTGCATGTTACGGCTGACAAAGAAATCACGGCCAACCCTTCCGATTGCGATAATGACGAACTCATCATTGGATTTATGGCGTTCAAGAATAGTTTTATGAACGTGGCGAAGGATGCTACTATTGTAAGCCCCAGCCAATCCACGGTCCGATGTGATTACCAAGTAACCGGTTTTCTTAACTGGACGTGAAGTAAGCATTGGATGAGATGCATCCGTGCTTCCGTTCGCAATACTAGATACCACTTCTTGAATTTTTTCCATATATGGAACATATGCTTTAGCATTAGCTTCTGCACGGTTCATTTTAGAAGCAGATACCATCTGCATCGCTTTTGTAATTTGACTCGTCTTTTTCGTTGAAGTAATCCGAGACTTAATATCGCGTAAAGAGGCCATTCATTCTCACCACCCTTTATAAATTAGTTAGACCTTATTATTCAGAAATAACGAAGTTCTTTTTGAATTCGTTAATTGCAGCAACGATAGCAGCGTCTTCAGGAAGACCTTTTGTTGTGCGAATGTGATCTAATAATTCCGGATGAGAACGATCTAGGAACACATAGTACTCTTCTTCAAAACGAAGGATATCCGATACTGGAATATCATCTAAATGACCTTTAGTCAATGCATAGAAAATCATGACTTGTTTTTCTACTTTGATCGGTTTGTTTAGATCTTGCTTAAGGACTTCAACTGTACGGGCACCACGGTTAAGTTTTGCTTGTGTAGCAGCATCCAAATCAGAACCGAATTGAGAGAATGCCTCCAATTCACGGTATGAAGCCAAGTCAAGACGTAATGTACCGGCAACTTTTTTCATCGCTTTAATTTGTGCAGATCCACCAACACGGGATACGGATAGACCAGCGTTAATCGCAGGACGTACACCTGAGAAGAACAAATCGGATTGCAAGAAGATTTGTCCATCAGTGATGGAAATTACGTTTGTTGGAATGTAAGCAGAGATGTCGCCTGCTTGTGTTTCAACAAACGGAAGCGCAGTGATCGAACCGGCACCTAAAGTGTCATTCAATTTTGCTGCACGCTCAAGTAAACGGGAGTGCAAGTAGAATACATCCCCTGGGAATGCTTCACGACCTGGAGGACGGCGAAGTAGCAAGGAAAGTTCACGGTATGCAGATGCTTGCTTAGAAAGATCATCGTAAACCACAAGAACGTGCTTGCCAGCGAACATGAACTCTTCACCCATAGTCACACCAGCATATGGAGCTAGGTATAAAAGTGGTGCTGGTTGAGAAGCTGATGCAGATACAACGATTGTGTAATCCAAAGCACCATTTTTACGTAGCGTTTCAACAGTTCCACGAACCGTAGATTCTTTTTGACCGATAGCCACATAGATACAGATCATATCTTGGTCAGCTTGGTTAAGAATTGTATCGATCGCAACTGATGTTTTACCAGTTTGACGGTCACCAATGATCAACTCACGTTGTCCACGACCGATTGGAACTAATGCATCGATTGCTTTAATACCTGTTTGTAAAGGTTCATGTACCGATTTACGGTCCATTACACCTGTTGCAGGGCTTTCGATTGGACGAGTTTTTGTCGTAGCGATCGGGCCTAGGCCATCTAAAGGCTGTCCAAGCGGATTCACGACACGTCCGATTAATTCTTCTCCAACTGGCACTTCCATGATGCGGCCAGTACGGCGTACTTCACTGCCTTCTTTAATGTCTCTGAATGGTCCAAGAATAACAACACCCACGTTATTTTGCTCAAGGTTTTGTGCTAATCCCATTGAACCATTGGAAAATTCTAAGAGCTCCCCAGACATTGCATTATCTAAACCATGAACGCGTGCGATACCATCACCAACAGTGATAACCGTACCAACATCGCTTACTTTAATTTCCGACTGATAGTTTTCAATCTGCTTTTTAATCAGCGCACTGATTTCTTCAGCTTTGATGCTCATGAATTTCACCCCTATCTGTGAATATTAACCTAATAGTTGTTTGCTAAGGCGATCTAACTTACCGCTAATCGTCCCGTCATAAATGCGGTTACCGATTTGTAATTTGATGCCGCCAAGGATATTGCTATCCGTAATATTAGTAATGCGTAAATTTCTTTTGCCTATTTTCGCTGCAAAAGATGAAGACACAGCTTCCACTTCCGTTTCAGTCAATGGACGTACTGTATAGACCGTTGCATCAGCTACTGAGTTTTCTTCATTCGCAAGTTCAATGAACTCTTGTGCCATTGCTGTCACCTCATCTGTACGATGACGCTCCACCATTAACATCACAGTGTTTTGAACGGAAGAAGAAAGGCTTGCAAATGCATTTGCAATCAAAGCGGCTTTTGCATCTTTAGTCATTTTAGGATGAGCCAGAAAGCTTAATAGCTCATTATCTTTTGTAAAAACTTCATTCACTATGCGAAGCTCTTCTTCAAGTTGGTTAATGAGATTTTGCTCTTTCGCAATTTGGAAAAGGGCAACGGCATAACGCTTTGCTACTGTTATATCGCTCATTTCCCTTCTCCTGCCTCTTGAATGTAGTCATTAATCAATTGCTCTTGATCTGCTTCGGATAATTCTTTTTCTATTACTTTAGAAGCAATAAGTACGGATAAAGATGCCACTTGCTCGCGTAATGCCGTAATGGCTTTTTCTTTTTCCTGTACGATTTCGCGCTTAGCTGTTTCTTTGACGCGTTCTGCTTCAAGACGTGCTTGATTCACGATTTCTTCACGCTGTGCTTCACCTTGAAGTTTCGCGTTTTCTATAAGTTGTCCCGCTTCAGTGCGAGATTGTTTTACGATTTCACGTTGTTCTTCTAAATATTTAAGTGCTTCTTGTCTGCTAGCTTCAGCTGCTTGAATTTCATTTGCAACATGTTCTTCACGTTGAGTCATGATGCCCATTAGAGGACCCCATGCAAATTTCTTCAGCAACGCTAACAAAATGATAAACATTACTAATTGGTATAACATGTCTCCGCCATTAAAGCCATGAGACGTTGACCCAAGTACAAAGCTGCTTGTTAACACGCTTGGTTCACTCCCTTCACGAGTTTCACTTCTTAAAGCGTTCATTATATATGAACTTTAGAAAACTATGCTCTTAAACTGTATAAAAACAGGATTGTGGACATAAAGGAAAGGCGAAGGTTCACATGGAACGAACTTCGCCATTTTTGAACTTTTTGAAGGTTCTATTAACCACCATATACCATAAACGCAATTACTACCGCGATGATAGGCATCGCCTCAACTAAACCTACCCCGATGAACATTGTTGTTTGAAGCATACCGCGAGCTTCTGGTTGACGAGCGATACCTTCTACTGTTCTTGAAACGATAAGACCATTACCAATACCTGCACCTAGTGCTGCTAAACCAATTGCAATTGCTGCTGCAAGAAGACCTACTGAACCTGTCATTATAAATATCCTCCTTAGATTGTATCAAAATTTATTATTTTTTTAGTTCTAAATGAACTTATAATTAATGGTCGTCACTGACTTTATGAGACAGATAAACCATTGTTAACGTGACAAAGATAAACGCTTGGATACTACCGACGAAAATACTATAGCCTTGCCATACTAATGTAGGCACAATTGCACCAATAAATCCGGCAGCTCCACTAAATGCTAGAGATCCCGCTAATAGACTAAGCAAAACTTCACCAGCATAAATGTTACCATATAGACGCAGACCAAGTGTCAAGGAGTTTGTAAATTCCTCTACAAGTGTCATTGGGTTTTTATAAGCTTTAAAGTAACCCTTGGCGCCTTTCATTTTTATAGCATAATAATGCGTTAAACCTAAAACCATGACTGCAAGAGTCAATGTGATAACTGGGTCGGCTGTTGGTGATTTCCACCAAAGCACACCATCGTAACTAATTGCAAACGGAAGACCTAGCATATTGGACACAAAAATGTACATCAGCAAAGTCATACCAAGCAGTTGAAACTGACCACCTGTTCTCCAGTCCATGTTACTATTAATAATACCCTTAACGAAATCCATAATCCATTCCATGAAATTCTGCATGCCAGTTGGCTTCATTGCAAGCTTACGTGTACCAAGCACAGCAAGTATGAACACAACTAGGCTGGCAACTGTAATCATTAGGACGTTACTCAAGTTAAAGGTAAGACCCATAAATTCTTGTAAGGGTGCTTCATGATTCAACTATATTCACCTCTCTTCCCCGCTATCGACGTATTAATTGGATGAAAAAATCTATAAAAATGACAATATAAGCTGTCATTAATCCCCATACAACACTTATCAGATGAAAATGCTCCGGAAATTCCAATGCAATGAGTACCGCTAGACCTGCGGATGCCATTCGAGTCATCGTCCCAAGAGATTTAGTTTTCTTTCCTTCATCGAGCGCCTGACTGAACTTTTTCATTTTCTGATTGATCAGCCATAAATTGTATAAACTCAAACCCGTACCCAGTATAAGCCCAGCAAAAACGGCTTGATAACTCGTAAGTCCCCATCCAACAACATAAACCGCCAGAAGAAAAATTATATATTTACTCTGCCTGTTGAACATGATTTTCATTTCTGGCATTTTTCATTTAATCTCCTGAGAAATATTTTCGTACTGAATGAAGCATTGCTTGTAAACATAGCAAGTCCACAAAGAAGGCCAATTACTAATAGCAGCGGTTCGAATCTTAGGTTCTGACAAGTAAATGAAGATACCGAACAAAACTGATCCGACTATTTGAGAAAGAATCGCTGACATCAAAGTCATAGCCATTTTAGCCGGCAAATCATTTGACGCAAGTTGCATCCTCGCGGTTGAATTTGGTGGAGGATAGAAAACATTTCATGCTGTAAAAATCTGCATGCCGGGCTACTGAAAACCCTCTCATTTTACATCCTTTGTTAGCATACAATAGGCTAGAATCAATGTCAATGAGTGGTTAGTGAAATTTGTCACAGGTTTGTAATTATTAACGAATTGTTCACAAATTATCTTTTTTCTTCTATTGACATCCGTTTTATTTTACTTATTGTCCTCTGTTCACTCAATAAGTAACGTCTTTTCTATCCGATCTTCCCTTCCGCCCCTTCTCGCAAATATTATCGCTTTATACACTCCTTTAGGCGGCAAGTCCTTTTTCAATACATCTTTTTTGATCAAACCGGAAGGTGCCGATCTCGACCAATCCAAATATCCAGCGAATTTCAAGCTATCCTCCTCATATAGGGCAATACCGAATTCTTCAGCCCCCCGCGGAAGGTACATTTCGTATCGATATGTGCCAGCCTGGTCCCCTTGGCCAAAATCAAATCCCATTACCCTTGGATAATCAGGCTCTTCTTTTACATATAAATAAGGAAGTGATATTCTTTTGGTTCCTTCCATTATTATGAGGTATCCATCAAAGACTCCCTTTTTAAGCTCGGCTGGGTTGACCTGCAGTCCCACTTTAATCTGTTTCTTTTCCTTTGGATTTAATGTAAGGGATTTCGGCAATTCCCAAGTGAGCCCTGTCTCTTTTAATGGGACCATAAAAGAGTACTTTCTCATTTTCGTTCCGGTATTTTCTATGACTATCGTTTCATGATGCTCTTCAATTCCTTCTTTCTTTGTGTACATTCCAAAGGACAATGAGCTAGGATTCAAGAGCGTGTCCGCTTTTAATGCTTCGTCGACCTGAATGCGTCCAGCCCCCTGTTCATATGTGTGATAAAATTGATTTGCAGATTTCCTCAATGGCTTTGAAGTGCTCATCAATGCAGATTTCACTTGATCAGGAGTCCAATCCGGGTGTTTTTGCAGGATTAACGCGACTGCTCCTGCAACATGCGGTGCGGACATACTTGTTCCATCCAAGGACATATATCCTTTAGGAACGGTGCTTTCAATTTCCACTCCCGGTGCCAATACGTCAGGCTTTATTCCCCATGATACAGTTACCGGTCCCCTTGAGCTAAAATCAGCGAGCCTATCCTGCTCGTTCTTATAAACAAATTGAACGGTTTTGCTTTGCCCTTGCTCCATGATTTGCTTAAGCTGCATTCCATCTCTTCTATTAATAGAAGCAGCTGGGATGTTCATTTCCTTTTCCAAGCTTCCAGTAAAGGTACCGCTCGTATTATTATAAACAATTACCCCCTTTGCACCTGCCTTTTCTGCATTGGATACTTTCTGCTGGAAGGTAAGTGTGCCTCGTTCCATCAAAACAATCTTATCCCGAACATGTTTCAGGTCCTTTTCATTACCCAGTCCCCCATATATGACATCCTCGGAAAACGTCAGGTTCCATTTTTTAGAGCCTTGAAACAAGGTTAAATGCGATTGATGCTTTTTCGATCCAAGTCCGTAAATCATATACGGAACCCTTAAGGGAGGAGTCGATGCCCCAACGGAAATCGCTTTTTCCGCTGTTCCGGGTGAGCCGACGGTCCATACAGCCGGACCGGAATTCCCATTTGATGTCACGGCAACTATTCCGCTTTCCACAGCCTTATTCAATGCAAGGGAGATAGGCAAATCAGGGCCATTGACGTTATTGCCAAGAGAGAGGTTCAATACATCCACCTTATCCTTCATGGCTGACTCAATAGCCGTCAAGACTTGATCCGTATCTCCTGCTCCACCTGGTCCCAAAGCTCGATATGCATATATCTCCGCCTCTGGTGCGACACCTTTCATTTTTCCATTGGCTGCAATGATGCCTGCCACATGAGTACCGTGTAATGTATTCAGGTCGCCTTGATTTTTGGTTTCCATCGGGTCTTCATCACCATCAACCAGATCCTTGCCACCTTTATATGCTCGTTGCAAATCTGGATGTGTATAATCAATGCCAGTATCGATTATCCCTACTTTTACCCCTTTCCCGGTTATCCGGTGATTCTCCTTATCAAAGAAACCCCTGACCCTGCCTCCTCCTATGTACGGGACACTTTCATCCAACACGGCTTGATAAACGGATACTTCCGTTACAGCCTGAATTTCGTCCTCCTTTTTAAGTTGTTCTATCTCATTCATCTTCCCGTGAAGGGAAAATCCATTCAGGGCAACCGAATAAACATTCCGTAATTGGAGGGATGGGTATTTTTCAAGCAGTTTTTCGATCTTTTCCCGTTGAAACGCCTTATCCATCGTGACAACAACCGTTACTTCCTTAGATTCTGATAGTTTTGGTAAAGGCGTTAGAATGACGGATGCCAATCCCTTTTCATTTTGATAAATAAATACAAAAAGGAAAACAAACACTAGAAACGTTTTCTTTCCCAACATAATCATCCCCTTAGCAGTTATCTTTTCTCAACAACCTTGGAGTATGCAAATAAAAAAAGGAAAAGCGCATGGCTTTTCCTTTTTTATGAGTCAAATCTAGTTGGTGGCATATTTATTTGCTTAAAATAGTAACGGATGGCTTCAGCTATGCGGACCGAAGCGTTTCCGTCCCCATATGGATTTGAAGCTTTGGACATTTTTTCGTGCACCTCTTGATCCGTGAGCAATTCATGTGCCAAATTATAAATAGTTTGTTCATCAGTACCCGCCAGCCTTAAGGTTCCAGCCGCAATCCCCTCAGGACGTTCCGTCGTATCCCTTAAAACCAGGACAGGTACACCAAGTGACGGTGCCTCTTCCTGGATTCCTCCAGAATCAGTCAAAATCAGATAGGCTCTTGAAGCGAAGTTATGGAAATCCAGAACATCCAGCGGCTCGATCAAATGAATCCGCGGATCGTCGCCGAGAATTTCGTTCGCCAATTCCTGAACAAGAGGATTTAAATGGACAGGGTATACCACTTGAACATCATCATGCTCAGCAATGATTTTCTTCACGGCCCTGAAGATATTCCTCATGGGTTCACCTAGATTTTCCCTGCGATGGGCGGTAAGCAAAATGAGCCTGTCTTCTCCAAGTCCATTTAAAACCGGATGTGAATAAGTGGACCGTACAGTCGTTTTTAATGCATCGGTTGCCGTATTTCCCGTCACGAAAATATTATCCTTCTTGTTTTCGTTAAGCAGATTCTCCTCCGCCTTCGAAGTCGGTGCAAAATGCAAATCCGCCAGCGTACCGGTAAGCTGTCGATTCATCTCTTCCGGATAAGGGGAATACTTATTCCAGGTGCGCAGCCCTGCTTCTACATGCCCAATGACAATCTGATTATAAAAGGCAGCCAGGCTTGCGACGAACGTTGTGGTTGTATCTCCATGTACAAGAACAATATCAGGCTTAGCTTCCTTCATTACGGAATCAAGACCATTTAATGCCCTTGTTGTAATGTCAGCAAGCGTTTGCCTTTCCTTCATTATGTCCAAGTCATAATCCGGCTGAATGGAAAATAGTTCGAGAACTTGATCTAACATTTGACGATGCTGAGCCGTAACAGCAACGATCGGCTTGAAATGTTCTGGGTGTTTTTGAAATTCGAGTACTAAGGGAGCCATTTTGACAGCTTCTGGTCTCGTCCCGAAAATGGTCATGACTTTTATCGGTTTGTTCATTCGTGACACCTCAGCTTCTTTCCTTATTTTGTGCCGAATAAACGATCTCCTGCGTCTCCAAGACCTGGAACGATATAACCATGTTCATTCAGTTTTTCGTCAAGGCCAGCAATATAAATATCAACATCTGGATGGGCTTCTTTTAATGCGTCCACACCCTCTGGAGCTGCAATCAAACACATGAATTTAATATTCACTGCACCGCGCTTTTTAATGGAATGGATCGCTTCGATGGCTGATCCGCCAGTGGCTAACATCGGGTCAACGACAATGCATTCCCTTTCTGCCAAATCACTTGGCATTTTCGCATAATATTCAACAGGTTTCAAAGTTTCAGGATCACGGTAAAGGCCAACATGTCCGACCTTTGCAGCAGGAATCAGCTTAATGATTCCGTCCACCATCCCGATGCCTGCACGTAAAATCGGGACGATTCCCACTTTTTTACCAGAAAGCATTTTCACTTTCGCCGTGCTTACAGGCGTTTGGATTTCCACCTCTTCGAGCGGCATATCCCTCGTGATTTCAAATGCCATCAATGAAGCGACTTCATCCACTAGTTCACGGAATTCTTTTGTTCCTGTATTTATATCACGTATATAGGCTAATTTGTGTTGAATTAACGGGTGATCGAAAACATAAACTTTTCCCATTTAGCATCTCTCCAATTCCATTGCTTAGTTTTGCGCTTTTTTATGATTTCCCTAATCGAATAGAAAAATTTTCGTGTCTTTTTAAATTCACTTCAACCTATTTTACAGAAAAACGATTCAATCTTCAATAAAGGTTTAGATGTCAGACCTATTTTCACTATTCGGATTCTTCTCACATACTGACTCCCATAAAGTATAAAAAAACCGCTCCCTTTAGAAGGAAGCGGCTCAAGAATATTACAATGAAGGATATAATTCAAATTTGTTCGCTAATGTTTCAACACGCTGTTTTGCTTCTTCAAGTTTAGCTGCGTCCTCATTATTTTTCAAAACAAGTCCGATGATTGCAGCTATTTCATCCATGTCTTCCAATCCGAAGCCACGTGATGTCACTGCCGCAGTCCCAATACGAATACCACTTGTAACGAATGGTTTTTCCGGGTCATAAGGAATCGCATTTTTGTTAACGGTAATACCGATTTCATCCAAAACATGCTCTGCGATTTTTCCCGTTAACCCAGTAGAGCGAACATCAAGAAGAATCAAGTGATTGTCCGTTCCATCAGAAACAAGTGTGAACCCTTCTTTCTTCAAACCTTCGCCCAAACGTTTAGCATTGTCGATGATTTGTTGTGCATACACTTTAAAATCATCTTGAAGCGCTTCTCCGAATGCAACAGCCTTAGCTGATATAACATGCATCAATGGACCGCCTTGAATTCCAGGGAAGATGGATTTATCGATCTTCTTACCGAATTCTTCTTTACAGATGATCATTCCGCCGCGTGGTCCGCGAAGTGTTTTATGAGTAGTTGTCGTTACAAAGTCAGCATAAGGAATTGGGCTTTGGTGTAAACCAGCCGCAACCAAACCTGCGATATGTGCCATATCGACCATTAAATAAGCACCGACTTCATCTGCAATTTCGCGGAATCGCTTGAAATCAATTTCCCGTGGGTATGCACTTGCACCCGCTACGATCAATTTCGGTTTGTGCTGACGCGCTTTTTCCAAAACATCATTGTAATCGATACGGTGATCTTTTTCGTCTACACCATATTCAACGAAGTTGTAGTTAACACCACTGAAGTTAACTGGGCTTCCATGTGTTAAATGACCTCCATGCGAAAGGTTCATTCCAAGCACTGTGTCGCCGGTTTGAAGCACTGTAAAGTAAACGGCCATATTGGCTTGAGCTCCAGAGTGCGGCTGTACGTTCACATACTCCCCGCCGAAAATTTCTTTCGCACGCTCACGTGCTAGATCTTCAACGATGTCTACATACTCACATCCGCCATAGTAACGTTTTCCAGGGTATCCTTCTGCATACTTATTAGTTAAGACCGACCCTTGTGCTTCCATGACAGCTTCACTCACGAAGTTTTCAGAAGCAATAAGCTCAATTTTACTTCTTTGACGCCCTAATTCCAGTTGAATTGCGTTAAACACTTGCTCATCTTGCTTTGCTAAACGATTCATTCCGTAATTCCTCCTCAAATTGTGCGTGATTCGCTTTTTAGTATTTATGTGCAACATGCCTTCAAAAAAGCATGAAAAAGCCTTACCAATAATTATTAGAAAATTCTACTCCATTTTAACATGTCTAATTTAGAAGTGATAGTCTAATTTTATCGAACATTAAATGTTTTTTCATTTAAAAATGTTCGTATTTGACATCAAAATCATGGTAAATAGCCCTTTCACCCTATATTTAACGAGCGAAATCTCCATTCTATTAGCACTCCCAAATAGAGATTTTTCTTGTGAACCTTAGCTTTAGCTTTACGATTTTGAACAGATTCCATCAAAAAACAGCATTCCCCATCCGAGAAATGCTGTCTCACTTACCTTAAGTACAACTCTTGTTTTCAGAGATGTCCTGATAAACGGCCCGTTCCCCGCCAATCAGTTTCGGGCGGGTTTTGGCCATGGTCACATGTGCATGCCCTATTTCTTTAATGGCAGAGCGGATTGGAACCGCCACATGCTTCAGATGCATGCCAATGAAGGTGTCCCCAATGTCTATCCCCGCATCCGCTTTAATATGTTCAACGACGACAGCATCTTTCCATTGCTGATAGGCGTACGTCGCCATCGATCCCCCAGCTGTTCTTACAGGTACAACCGAAACTTCTTCATAATCATATCGAATCGCGGTTTCCCTTTGCAAAACCAACGCCCTGTTAAGATGCTCACAACATTGATATGCAACCTGAACACCCGTTTTCACTTGAAAATCCCTCACTACGGAAAAAATCATCCCTGCAACATCGAGCGTCCCTTCAGTACCGATCCTTTTCCCGATCACTTCACTTGTACTGCAGCCGATTACCAGTAGCTGTTTCTCTTTTAAAGCCGTCTGTTCTTGAAACTCATGTAAAAGCTCCCGAAACTGGTTTTCCCATATCTCTAGCTCATTTGAAAATGTAGCATCACTTATCATGAAAACGCATCCTTTCAAAAAGAAAACTTGCTATCAAAAGAAAAGGGGTCTCTCCAAAAACCATAAAAATTAGCTTTGTTTACCTTCATACTCCGCAATCTTACCGATCCTGTTTTGATGACGACCGCCTTCAAATTCCGAAGTCAGCCATGTTTGTGCAATTTCCCTGGCCAGACCCGGGCCAATGACACGTTCCCCCATCGCTAACATATTGGTATCATTATGCTGGCGGGTCAACTTCGCACTATAGACATCATGAACCAACGCACATCTAATTCCTTTGACCTTATTAGCAGCGATGCTCATTCCAATTCCAGTTCCACAGATTAAAATGCCCCGATCGAACTCACCGCGTGCCACTTTTTCAGCAACCGGCAAGGCATAATCAGGATAATCCACCGAAGTAGTGCATTCACAGCCAAAGTCCTCAAATGGAATCTGTAACTCATTCATTAAATTCTTTATTTCTTCACGGATATGTATACCCCCATGATCAGAAGCAATCGCAACTTTCATCATAATCCTCCTCTAGCTTTTTCAATTGATTTTATTGTGTCACAAAATTATGAAAAGATAAAGGATGTCCATCCTTTTTCCCCCTCAAAGAAGCAGGAAACCGCCTTGGGTTTCCTGCTGTAAAATGTCAAGAGTGAAGCGGGTAATGATCCTGTTTAACTTTTCCGCTTGCACTTTAATTCCATTGCCGATTTTTAACATTTCCCATGACTATGAGCTTGTTCGCTTGTCAGCTGTCACTTCTTCCGCTCCAGCAGATGTTTCTTCTGCAATATCATCAACTTCTTGTGCTGCCTCGATCGTACACTTTCCAATTGACGGTCAACAAGCTTAGTAATATCTTTTACTGCAGCGACCACATTATGTACTTTGTTTACTTTTTAAGCCTTAAGACTAATTCTTCAATTAATTCCTGCAGCTCCCTGAACGTTTCCCGATAAATGCCTTCAGAACCGCCAAACGGATCTATTATGTCCTTATCATAATTATCATCAATAATGAATTCTTTTAAAGTAAAAGTCTTATCGGCCATCTGGGGATATGCACGGGTAATGACCGATTTATGCCCTTCCGTCATGGTGAAAATATGAGTCGCCCATTCCATTTCCTTCTCGGATAAAGGCGTTGAATGATGATTATGCACTATATCATTTTCAACCAATACATTTTTTGCATGCGTTGAAGCATCCTGGCCTGATGAAGCATACACGCCAGCGGACTTCACTTCAACGCCCGCAATATTCTTATTTTTCAATATCGCTTCTGCCATCGGGCTTCTGCATGTGTTGCCTGTACATACAAATAATACACGGATCATTTATGATGCCTCCTTTTTTATTCATTATAAGCTATCGCCCGTTTATTATAGTCAAAAAAATCACTCTCAACATGTCTTAGGAAAAAATAAAACCGCCCCGGTAATCGGAACAGTTGAGGAAGGATAGATATGAAGTCAAGCGGCTCAAAAAGAGAACAATAATTTCAATCCAAACGCACATAGAATGCTTCCGCCAAGAATCTCACTATACACGCCTAGCAAACCCTGAATTTTTCTACCCAGCAAAAGCCCTGCCCACGTTAATAGGGTGGCAGCAAACCCAAAGCAGAGAATGGTTAAAATCGTTTTTGCACCGTAGATCCCCAGGGTCAATCCTACCGAGAAGCTGTCCAGGCTTACCCCTAAAGCAAAAATGAATAGACCTTTCCCGACAGGAGCCAGCATCTTATTTTCCCTGATACCAGCTCCATCCTTTTTACCAGGGATAAACATCTGTATACCAAGAATGACCAACAATAGACCGCCGGCGTATGTAGCGAAGGTCCCGAATTTTTCTGAAATGAAACGGCCTGCCCCCATTCCAAGCAAGGGCATCCAAATATGAAAAAAGCCAACTGTCAGCCCTATAAAAAGAATTTGCCTCAACCTTAGCTTAAACATTCCCATTCCAAGGCCGACTGAAAAGGCATCCATTCCCAACGCGAATGCCATTAGCAATAAGGTGATGATTTCTCCAGCAAATGTATTCATTCCAATCCTCCCTCGGACGTGCCTACTACATGTTATGCATGTCCGAAAAGAAATAGAAGAATAAATCAGTCCTTATTACACATGTTCCTTGATGATTTGATGACCTGCAGCCTTCTCAAGCCGGTTCATGACCGCTGCTCCTATTCCATGGTCAGGAAACATTTCACTAAAAATGACATCGACCTCCAGCTCATCAAACTGTCTTAAAGCATCATATAAGCCTGTCGCAACAGTATGTAAATCAGCTAATGAACCTGGGACGACCACATAATCGGCCTTATAATCCTGTTGATGTTCATAAGCAGTTATGATGCCCACCTTTAACCCGTCACTTCTTTTCTCATCCACAAGCTTCTGAAGGAAAGCTTGATTACCCTTGACTAAATATAGAGGGGCCTTCGGAGCATAGTGGGTATATTTCATGCCCGGGGCTTTTGGCGCCGTTTCCTGATTCTTCAAAGCGACATCTTGCCGGACTTCCCCTATCACAGCTTCCAGCTGTTCCAGGGTCACTCCGCCGGGCCTTAATATAACAGGAATTTCAACAGTGCAATCAAGTACTGTGGATTCTACGCCCACACCGGTAGTCCCGCCATCGACTATGCCTGCAATCCGGCCCATTAAGTCAGCTTCAACATGTTTAGCTGAAGTGGGACTCGGTTTCCCAGAAGTATTTGCACTTGGAGCCGCAATGGGCAAATCACTCGCACGAATAAGGCCGAGGGCAACCTGGTGATCCGGCATCCTGACAGCCACCGTTTCCAATCCAGCTGTCACAAGATTTGATAGCTGGCCCGGTTTTCGTTTCATGATCAAAGTCAAAGGACCCGGCCAAAATTCTGCCATTAGCTTCCTGGCCTGTTCCGGAATCTCTTCTACAATACCTGACAGCTGCTCTTCAGAGGCTATATGAACGATTAAAGGATTATCACTCGGACGCCCTTTTGCTTCGAACACTTTTTTGACCGCCTCGTCATTTTTGGCATTCGCACCTAGTCCATAAACAGTCTCTGTAGGAAAAGCAACCACTTGGTTAGCCTTTAATAATTCAGCTGATTGTGTAATCTGGGGATAACTTTGTAAATTATCCACATTTTTATCCACTGACCAAATTTTCGTTTTCATTTTGAACATCATCGCCTTTTAACATTTCTTATTTTATATAATCGCTTTAATATGAAGGATATTTTCAATTTAACGTACTAATTTCACTTAAAAGATACTTTGAAAGTATAAAAGAAGTATACACATAATTCAAGTGTTATCCACAAATTGGGGATAACCATATCGAATCCGTGGATAAGTTTGTGGATATTAAAGATTAATGACAGATTTTTTTGATTTTTTGTTAATAACCCTGTGGATATGTTTTTATAATTATCTGAAAGTAAAAAAAAGGGCCGCTGCCCCCTTTTTAAAATAGATCATTGAAGATTTCTGCAAACAAGGACTTCACTTCCACCTCAGGCTCCTTTTCCCCTTCATATAATCGCTGACCTTGTTCATTGGATGCCGCAATTTCAACCTTGTTATCTTCAACACTCCCATCATTGACTTCCTCCGCCACTTGTTCCTTATCTTTTACTGCCATCACTTCTTCTTTTACCTCTTGCTCAGCAACCTCTTCTTTTACCGTTTCTTCCGTTACTTCCTCTTTTACACTCTCCTCCATTACCTCTTCTTCAACTTCTTCCTCGGGCCCTTTTTCTTTTTCAGCCAACACTACTTCAGTTTCTCCCTCTGCAACAGGTTCACTCTCTTCATTCGTTGCTGCATACGCCTTCCCATCCGAAGTCAGGGATCCTTCATCTTCTTCCTCGACAATCGGACTTTGACTTACAGCCGTCCCATTTGAAAAATCCAAGAAACATAATGGCGGAAATAGAACACACCACCAATTAGCGCCTTCCCCTTCACCAAGTGTGATAATCACCGCTTCATAATCCCCTGCCGGATATAAATACTGCCCGTAGAGTTTTGTCGGAAATTCCGCTTGTCCAAAATCGACTTTTACTGACTGCTCCAAACCCTGTTCCTTTATAACTGCCTCAGCTGTCGCCTGGATATCCGGTAGATGCGAGGTGATCACATCCCTCGCTTCATCCAAAGAAGTAAGCTCCTCGACCCACTTTGTGATATCTTCATTTACCTCATCCCTAATAAGACGTTTAACCGCTTGATCCTTTTCTGCATCACTATTAGCAAGTATCCGCAGACGAATCGCCTCATCCGGGATCACCTTCGTATCTTCTGCACCGACCATCTCCGCTTTAGGCATATATATACTTACGATCGTTCCTATAGTTAAGATTAATAGATAGATAATGGCTAAATGTTTTGTTTTCATCGCCTTCGCCCCCTCACATGAATTAGTCTCACCATTTTCAAGCTATCTTAAACTAGTAAAAATAAAAAAAGTTGATAGCTGGAAATATAGATTCCAAAGGATAATGAGGGTGGTGCCCATAAAAAAATCCGCCTCACGGAAGGAGACGGATCACTTTAATGCAGCAAAGACCATTCGATCTTTTTCATTTATGTCATTTACAATGGATACTTCTGCGGCAGGAAATGTTCGCTTCAATAAATCGACAACCGCCTCACCCTGTCCAGTGCCCACTTCAAAACCGATCAGTCCAGGCACCTTCATGATCAAAGGTAACTGCTCCATAAAGCGGCGGTAAAAATCCAGCCCATCGATACCGGCAAATAATGCACGATGCGGTTCATGTCCTGTCACGACTACTGACATGGATTTATGATCATCATCTGGTATATATGGCGGATTCGATAAAAGGATGTCCACCTTCTGGTTCATGTTCAAGAAAGGCAAAAGCAAATCACCTTGCATGAACTCCACTTCGGCACCAAGTGATTCGGCATTTTTCCTCGCCACCTCGAGCGATGGTTCCGCTATGTCCGTGGCCGTCACCATCAGGTTTGATTTTTCAAGTTTCATCGTTATGGCAATTGCGCCGCTGCCGGTCCCAATATCAGCTAAACGGAGCTTCTGTCCCTCCATAAAAATGGCTGGGAGTTTACGTAATGTATAATAAATCAATTCTTCTGTTTCCGGTCTCGGTATGAGCACTTCTTCATTCACACAAAAGGTCCGTCCATAAAATTCTTCACTGCCGATTATATATTGGATTGGCGTCCCCTCAGCATGCAGCTCGATTGCGTCCTTAAATTGCCCAAAATCCGCTTCACTAAGCTCATCATGAAGGTTGGCCAGCATTTGGGAGCGAGTTTGTTTTAAAAAGTGCTGTAACAGGATTTCCCCAGCATTGGCATCACGATCATTTTCCTTTAAAAAAGAAGAAGCCCATTTAAGGGCTTCAAAAACTTTCACGGCAGAATTACTCATCTGCATTTTCCAGCCTTGAAGATTGGTCTTCCATGATTAATGCATCAACAACTTCATCCAGTTTACCTTCCATGATTTGATCCAGTTTTTGAATCGTTAAACCAATGCGGTGGTCGGTAACGCGGTTTTGCGGGAAGTTATAAGTGCGAATCCTTTCAGATCGATCGCCCGTTCCAACGGCCAGCTTCCTGTTTTGATCATATTCCGCCTGTATTTCGCGATTGATTTTATCGAACACCCTGGCACGCAAAACCTTCATTGCTTTTTCTTTGTTCTTGATTTGTGATTTTTCATCTTGACAGGATACAACCGTATTAGTCGGAATATGAGTCAAGCGCACCGCTGACATTGTCGTATTGACACTTTGCCCACCAGGACCGCTTGATGCAAAGGTATCGACACGAATATCCTTATCATGGATTTCAACTTCCACTTCCTCAGCTTCAGGTAAAACGGCAACTGTGGCTGTGGATGTATGAATCCGCCCGCCTGATTCCGTTTCAGGTACTCGCTGAACGCGATGAGCTCCATTTTCGAATTTCAACTTTGAATAAGCGCCATTGCCATTAATCATGAATATGATTTCCTTGTAGCCGCCAAGCCCAGTAGGATTTGCTTCAATGACTTCAGTCCGCCAGCCCTGCACCTCGGCAAAACGGCTATACATCCGGTATAGACTGCCTGCAAATAAGGCCGCCTCATCTCCGCCAGCCGCTCCGCGGATCTCCATGATTACGTTTTTATCATCGTTGGGGTCTTTCGGAATAAGCAATATTTTCAGCTTATCCTCAAGGCCTTGTATGGTCTCATCAAGTTCATTGATCTCTTCTTTTACCATTTCACGCATTTCCGCATCAAGCTTCTCCTCAAGCATCGCCTTCGCTTCCTGGAGTTGCTCACGAACCGCTTTATATTCTTTATAAGTCGAAGCAGTCTCTTGTATGCTGGATTGCTCCTTAGAATATTCCCTTAGCTTCTTGGAGTCATTAATGATCTCCGGGTCACTTAATAGCTCATTCAATCTTTCATATCTATCTTCTACTGCTTGCAATCGATCAAACAAATTATTCACCTCATAAATTTTCCAAAACACCTGAAACGAATTGGAAGTAATCCATCTTTTCTAACTATAAATAAGTAGTTCAGTGCCCCAGCTCAGTTCACTTCTAGGTTAATTATAGTATAGGTGAATAATCAACGTCAAAGAGGATTCAAAAATGTCGTTATTTCTTTAATTTTACATCTATATTATATTGAGGCACAGCCCTGTTTATAATGCCTTGTATTCGCTGCATTTCCTTATGTCTCTCTTTTTCCGTCTTGATTTTGCCTTTATCATGGACCGTAACATGTATGGTATTTCCATTAAACCAAACGGAGCCCGCCTCATAATTGGTTTCCGATTCAATGGCCCCTCGGATATCATCAATTTGCTGCCCCATGGATGGTGAATTATTGGATGTATGATGCGGTGTATTGAGGATTTGATCTGACGGCCGTTCCGCTTCATTGTCCCAATCATTATTGGATACACGTTTTAAACCATTGCCAACAAAATCCTTGCCATCCCGGGATTGATCCCCATATTCCGAATCATTATTTATCGCATTGTCATTTTGACCGCATGCCGTTAGTGCAGCAAGTAAAAAGGCTGTCATGATAAGCAGTTTTGATTTCATATTTTTTCCCTCCATTTTGACTGGTTAAGAAGAACATTTCCTCGTTAGCCTACCCAAAATGGGGCAATATTTATCTTTTATTTCGCTTCCATGTATTGGTCATACCACTTGAATAAGTCCACCCTTTATTATTATTCCCAACAAAAAAAAAGCACCCTACGACCACATTGGATCATAGGGCACCAGCATTCAAATACGTTCTTTAATCCCAACAGGCTGCTTACCCGGAACTTCGTGATGATGGCGGCAGCGGGGCTCATATGATTCCGATGCACCCACAAGGATGATCGGCTCATCATAGGAGGCCGGCTCCCCATCTATCAAGCGCTGCGTCCTGCTTGCAGGTGATCCGCACACTTCACACACAGCCTGCAGCTTAGTCACCGATTCTGCCAGCGATAATAGAACAGGCATAGGACCGAATGGTTCACCTCGGAAATCTTGATCGAGTCCAGCCATAATCACTCGATAACCGCTGTCCGCAAGATGCTGGGCAACCCCGATAATTTCATGATCAAAAAATTGCACTTCATCTATTGCAATAATATCCAGGGGCTTGTCCAAATACTTAAAAATATCCGTTGAATGGGCAATCGGTTTTGCCATCACAGAAGAGCCATTGTGTGATACGACAGCCTCTTCCGCATAGCGATTATCAATAGCTGGTTTAAATACAGCTATTTGCTCTTTAGCAAATTGAGCACGGCTGACTCGTTTAATCAATTCCTCGGATTTACCCGAAAACATGCTTCCGCAAATAAGCTCGATCCAGCCTGTTTGTTTCATTACATACATGGAAACAGCTACTCCCTTCCACCTGTCGATCCCTTGGCCATAATTGAAGTCGACCCGGCTTTATATAAATTCTTACTTGTTTATGGAAAAGAAAAAACAGGCAAGAAAAATACTTGCCTGTTTTTTAAAAAGTCCGGCTTATTTAATACCGTATTTTTTGTTGAAACGATCAACACGTCCGCCAGCTTCAGCGAATTTTTGACGACCAGTGTAGAATGGATGGCATTCTGAACAAGTCTCAACTTTGATCTCTTCTTTAACTGAACCAGTTTCAAAAGTGTTTCCGCAAGAGCAAATTACTTTTGAAAGCTTATAATTTGGATGAATTCCAGTTTTCATTCTTTTCAGCTCCTTATGCCCTGAATCATTCGAAACAGAGTTATATACTTCAAGTTGAGGGAAAAACACCCTCACATTTATTGTAAAAACACATGAACTCATTATAACAACTTAAGACTAGTTGTGCAACTGTTTGTTTCTTACAGGGTTTAAGAACGTTTTACGCTCGCCGGCCCCTTTTTCATTTCTGACATCTCTTCATCCAGCTTACTGAAAAATTCTTCATTACCCTTTGTCTGTTTTAGACGGCGAAGGAATTTCTCCGAGAAATCAGGCGAATCCGACATTGTTTTCCTGATGGCCCATAGTTTATCCAGGCGATCTTTCGGAATTAACAATTCTTCTTTACGAGTGCCTGAGCGGCGAATATCGATTGCCGGGAAGATGCGTCTTTCGGCAAGGGCACGATCTAAATGCAGCTCCATATTACCCGTACCTTTAAATTCTTCATAAATGACATCGTCCATTCTTGAACCCGTATCTACCAATGCTGTAGCAAGGATCGTCAGGCTGCCGCCTTCCTCAATATTCCTCGCCGCACCGAAAAAGCGTTTTGGACGGTGGAATGCAGCGGGGTCAATACCCCCTGATAGTGTACGTCCGCTCGGCGGAATGACAAGGTTGTAAGCTCGGGCAAGTCGAGTGATGCTGTCCATTAAAATGATGACATCACGTTTATGCTCCACAAGGCGCATCGCTCGTTCTAACACTAGCTCAGCCACCTTGATATGGTTTTCCGGCACTTCATCAAACGTTGAACTTACCACGTCCCCAGCAACGGACCGTTCAATGTCAGTCACTTCTTCCGGGCGTTCATCAATCAACAGCACGATCAATTCCGATTCGGGATGGTTTGTGGTTATTGCATTGGCAATTTCCTTGATGAGCATCGTTTTACCGGCTTTTGGCGGTGCGACGATTAGCCCACGCTGTCCAAAACCTACCGGTGCCAGGACATCCATAATCCTGGTTGATAAGTTCTTCGGTGTCGTTTCCAGTTTAATTTGCCTGTTTGGATACAGCGGTGTTAGACCTGGAAAGTGGACACGCTCTTTTGCTGATTCCGGATTATCGCCATTGACTGCTTCAACATGCAGTAATCCATAATAGCGCTCGTTTTCTTTTGGCGGCCTTACCTTACCGGACACTTTATCTCCATTCCGCAAATCGAATCTGCGGATCTGTGAAGCAGAAATATAAATATCCTCCGAGCTTGGAGAATAATTAATTGGACGCAGGAAACCGAAGCCCTCTGAAGGGATGATTTCTAAAACGCCCTCCATGAATAGGAGACCATCCTGCTCAGCTTGTGCTTTCAGGATAGCGAAAATAAGTTCCTTTTTTGAAAGTTTGCTGTAATAGGAAACTTTATATTCACGCGCGTGCTCATAGAGATCCTTTAGTTTCATGTTTTCTAAATTAGAAATAGTTAAATTCATTATGACACCACACTTTTATTAATTAAACGTTTTCACCCATACTGAAAAAGAAATGGTTTGTTAGATGGAAGAAAAACCGCAATCCATGTACCCGACCAGAGTTTTCTTAGAAAGGATGATACATTTTTACATGTAAAGAAGAAAATTAATTGAAGGCTTCTTGAAGTTTGGAGTGAAAGGGCAGATTCTAAATTATTAATAGTAGACCAAGCTTTATTTTACTTTTTTTATTTTAATTATTCAACTTAAATTTTTTAAAAGAGAAAGCGAGCGATGAAACCGCTCGCTTTTTAAAAGTGATTTTTCTAAAAAACGCTATCAGTCAATCAAACCATTCGGTTTAATCTTAAGACTGTGACGACCATCAATGAAACGAACTGTACCAGATTTAGCACGCATGACTACGGATTGTGTTTCGCCGTAATGCCCTTTGAATTGTACGCCGCGTAAAAGCTCTCCATCTGTCACACCTGTTGCTGCAAAAATTGCATCATCTCCGCGAACAAGGTCTTCCATTCTGAGGACTCTTCCTAATTCAAGGCCCATTTTTCCACAGCGCTCCACTTCTTCATCACTTTGAGGAATGAGCTTGCCTTGAATTTCCCCTCCAAGGCATTTCAGGGCAACGGCTGCAATAACTCCTTCTGGAGCTCCGCCAGATCCGAATAAGATGTCAACACCGGTAAGATCGAAGGCCGTATTTATGGCTCCCGCTACATCTCCATCGTTGATCAACTTGATACGTGCCCCTGCCTCACGAAGTTCATGAATGATCTTCGAATGACGATCGCGGTTCAATACTGTTGCAACCACGTCTTGGATATCTTTATTTTTTGCCTTGGCTACCGCTTTCAGGTTGTCCAACACGGAGGCATTGATATCAATCTGACCGACAGCCTCTGGTCCGACAGCTATTTTATCCATATACATATCCGGGGCATGAAGCAAGTTCCCCTTATCGGCTATCGCCAATACAGCCAATGCATTCCAGCCGCCGGATGCAACGATGTTCGTTCCTTCTAATGGATCAACCGCAACATCCACCATTGGCCCAAGACCGGTACCAAGTTTTTCGCCAATATAAAGCATTGGCGCTTCATCCATTTCCCCTTCACCGATTACAACCGTTCCTTGCATGGGAATAGTATTGAAAACATCCCGCATTGCAGTTGTTGCTGCATCATCTGCTTCGTCTTTCTTTCCTCTTCCCATCCAACGAGCTGAATTCAGTGCCGCCGCTTCTGTTACGCGGACAAGCTCCATCGATAAACTTCTTTCCATTTCCGGTTCCCCCTCATGTACACTAGCATGATTTATTTATATATTAGTATAACACATTATATCATATATAGTAACACAATGAGGTAACAAGAAAAGGGATCAGCTTTTAAGCTGCTCCACTTCTTCTTGCGTCATTTCTTCACGCCAAATCGTTGCTCCCAAACCTGAAAGTTTTTCAACAAGATGGCTATATCCGCGATCTATATGTTCAAGCCCGGTCACTTCTGTAATCCCTTCAGCCATTAAACCGGCTATTACAAGAGCCGCTCCGGCACGTAAATCGCTTGCCTTCACTTTTGCCCCATGAAGTTGGACAGGACCATCGACGATGCCCGCTCTGCCCTCGACCTTTATCTTCGCATTCATGCGTCGCAGTTCATCAATATGCTTAAAGCGGGCCCCGTATATCGTATCGGTGACCATGCTAGAACCGGTTGCTTTTGTTAAGAGGGAAGTGAAAGGTTGCTGAAGATCCGTTGGGAATCCAGGGTAAACCAATGTCTTGATATCAACGGATTTATATTGTTCTCCCGGTGAGACAAATATCTGGTCATCACCCGCTTCAATATTAATCCCCATTTCCCTCAACTTGGAAGTCAATGACTCCAAATGCTGGGGAATGACATTATCAATCAGAATTCCTTCTCCGACAGCAGCCGCTAGAATCATGAAAGTGCCGGCTTCAATCCGATCCGGTATGATCGTATGCTTGCACCCGTGCAAACTTTCCACACCATCAATACGAATGATATCCGTCCCTGCACCCTTTATTTTCGCTCCCATATTGGTCAACAATGTGGCAACATCGATGATTTCAGGTTCTTTCGCAGCATTTTCTATCACAGTGCGGCCTTTGGCCAAAACGGCGGCAAGCATGATATTGATCGTTGCCCCTACACTAACGACATCCAAATATATGCGTGCTCCCCTTAGCTCGTCCGCCCTAAGGTAAATGGCTCCTTGTTCATTCGTCACCTGTGCGCCCAGTGCTTCAAACCCCTTAATATGCTGATCTATCGGGCGAGGTCCTAAATGGCAGCCACCAGGCAAGCCGATCACTGCCTTTTTGAATTTACCAAGCATTGCCCCCATTAAATAATAAGAGGCACGTAACTTCTTGACCCTTCCATTGGGAAGAGGCATTGAAATCATCCTGCTGGGGTTGACTGTCATTTCTCCTTCATCAAAGGATACCTCGCCGCCAATCTCCTCCATTAACGCTTTCAGCATCTGTACATCCGAGATATCAGGCAGGCCTTCAATCGTTACGGGAGAGTCCGCTAAAATTGTTGCAGGAATAAGGGCGACCGCACTATTTTTTGCTCCACTGACACGAATGCTTCCCTTTAGAGGATAGCCACCGGCAATTTTAAGTTTTTCCATAATAAACTCCCTTCCACGCTAAGCACTTAGAAGCTACTTCCAAAAAGTAATATTTTACCACAAGAAAATTGCATAATCCGACAACATTTACTATCTAGTTCTTTAGTTTACACAAAAGTAGAAAATTCATGTAAAAAAAAGAGAAAAATTTCTAATTTATGTTAATTTTATTTAAACGGTGCAATCTATAGCGACTTAGCGGCAAGGCATTATGCTTCAGTACGTGAATTCCAATCGTTCAAAAAAGCTTCAATTCCTTTATCCGTTAATGGGTGGTGGAATAATTGTATTAAAACTTTATAAGGGATCGTTGCAATATGCGCCCCTTTAAGAGCCGCTTCAGTAATATGCATCGGATGGCGGATGGAAGCTGCGATGATTTCGGCATTGATATCATGGATCGCAAAAATGTCAGCAATATCCGAAATTAGATCCAAACCATTTTGGCCGATGTCATCCAAGCGACCTAAAAATGGCGATACATAAGTTGCTCCTGCCCTAGCTGCCAATAATGCTTGGTTTGCACTGAAAATAAGGGTGACGTTTGTTTTGACACCTTGTTTTGTAAGTGCTGAAACAGCCTTCAGGCCGTCCGGAGTCATTGGCACTTTAATCGTGATATTCGGTGCAATCGCAACTAGTTCCTTGGCTTCAGCCATCATTCCTTCAAAATCAAGCGCAATGACTTCAGCAGAAACGGATTCCTTAACAAGGCTTGTGATTTCTTTTAGCCGATCATGGAAAGAAACTCCCTTTTCCCTAGCAACAAGGGATGGGTTAGTCGTAACACCTGCTAAAACGCCAAGTTCATGCGCTTGTTTGATTTCTTCCATGTTTGCTGTATCTATAAAGAATTTCATAAAATAGCCTCCGTATGTAATCGATTTTTATTTTCCTATATGCATCTGAATTCTAATTGTTCTAAAAATAGAGCCCGGATTCAGCCCTGCATCTAAAAGAAACCATTAGGGGGGAGCCCCCCAATGGGAATATTGCCTTTATCATCTTACATTTAAAGGGATGGAACCCTTATTATGCTTTGCCGTTTGAACCGAATTCACGAATTTTGCCGATGACAGTTTCTTTAATCGCTTCACGGCCAGGAACGATGTATTTACGAGGATCGTACACTTCAGTATCGTTATTCAGAATTTCACGAACCGCTTTTGTGAATACAATTTGGTTTTCCGTATTCACATTGATTTTTGATGTTCCAAGCGAAATCGCTTTTTGGATATCTTTCGTAGGGATGCCTGTACCACCATGAAGAACAAGAGGTTTTTTCGTTAAATCACGCACTTCTTCCATTTCTTTATACCCAAGGTTAGGTTCACCTTTGTATGGTCCGTGAACGGATCCCAAAGCTGGAGCAAAGCAGTCGACATTTGTTTCTTTAACCAACTGTTCGCATTCTTGAGGGTCTGCATATACGACTCCATCAGCAATTACATCATCTTCTTGTCCGCCAACCGTGCCCACTTCCGCTTCAACAGAAACATTCCGTGCGTGAGCGAATTCGACAACCTTCTTGGTTGTTTCGATATTTTCTTCGATCGGATGATGTGAAGCATCGATCATTACTGAAGTGAATCCGGCTTCGATAGCTTCCTTACATTTATCATAACTTGAACCATGGTCAAGGTGAATGGCCACAGGAACAGTGATTTTCATGTCTTCCAACAATCCTTGAACCATCATCACAGTCGTTTTAAAACCACCCATATGGCGGGCAGCACCTTCGGAAACACCAAGGATGACTGGAGATTTTTCTTGTTCTGCAGCAGCTAGAATAGCTTGAGTCCATTCAAGGTTGTTGATATTGAATTGACCTACTGCATATTTTTCATCAAGGGCTTTATTCAGCATATCTTTCATAGAAACTAAAGGCATTTGATTTCCTCCTACTAGTGGATGTTATTATTTTAAAGTTAATTCTTTCTAGATATTCCCTAAAACGAAAGTAGCATACGCTTATAAATCAGAATATCTCTCCTCTTTTAGCATATCAATACATCAAAAAAACAGCAACAAATACACTATACCGAGCCTCAAATTTTATTCCAAAAAAACACGGCCCATCTAAAAAAAGATAGCCGCAGCAATTACTCCATCAGTAATATTAAATTTTCAAGACATTTAACTTGATTGAATCGGTAAGTATTCACGAACCGCTTTTCTAATATCATCAATATCAAACGGCTTTGCAAAGTGTGTCATAGCACCTAAATCCTTTGCTTCTTGAATCATATCAAGTTCACCATATGCCGTCATGATTATGACCCGGATGTCCGGATCGACGACTTTCATTCTTTTCAAGATCTCAATGCCATCCATTCCCGGAATCTTCATATCCAGCAATACAAGATCAGGTGAATGATTATTTAGCACATCCAAGGCTTGAATTCCATTAGCGGCTTGAAATGTTTCATACCCTTCTTTATGTAAAACCTCGTTCAATAAAATACGAATCCCGAACTGATCATCAACAATCAATATTTTCCCTGGCATTTTATCACCTCTCCCCTTCCCGATTCATCCATTAAATATACTGGCCTATAAGGCCATATTACCCGAAAAAGGGTAGTTACATAGATTGCGTCATATGACTTTTAGGTCCAACGCATTTATTGTTCATATTCGATAATTGTAACAAAATTCCTGCTGTATGGCTAAGAGGAATTTTAATTTTTTTGTTTTTTCGACCGATTTAGTAAATTCGGACCTTCCGGATCAAAATCCCAGAAACCTGTCATTGCAAAGGAAAGTCCTTTATAATGGGTATATTATTTTTTAAAGGAGTCCCTGACCATGTTAAAAATTTTTTCGACACAGATAAGCGGTATATTTAAGAAAATGATTGAAAATGAAGCCTTTGAAATGGAGGATGCCGGACGCTTGCTGGCTCAGGCTGCGGTTGGGGACGGTGCGGTGTACATTCACGGTTTTGGTGAAATGCAGGGTGTCACTGCCGAGGCTTTGGATGGGGCAGAACCCTTTCCGAAGGTAAAAAGATATGAATCAGGAGAAACTATTTCCAGGGAAGATCGGTTTCTCATATTCAGCCGCCATTCGGATGATGCAGAAGCATTGTTGCTGGCAAAACAACTCAAGGAAAAGGATATCCCATTTGTTGCGGTTTCTACATCCGTCCCTTCTGAAGGGGATTCTCTTTTGGAGTTGGCAGACGTTCATATTGATTTACGTATCCAACGGGGCTTGATTCCTGATGAAACCGGAAATCGATATGGGTATCCTACCCTCATTGCCGCTCTTTTCGCTTATTATGGGATTAAATTCACTCTTGAAGAAATCATAAAAGAGTATGAAGAAGAATGATTATTCATCTAAAAAAAAACAGCCACATTGGGCTGTTTTTTTGTTTATTAAAGTTTTTCGCTGCGCTTTAAAGACATGCCGACAAAATCACGGAATAGCGGCTGCGGACGGTTAGGACGTGACGTGAATTCCGGATGGAATTGAGAAGCCACAAACCAAGGATGATCCTTCAATTCAACGATTTCAACTAGACGGCCATCCGGACTAGTACCAGAGAAGATGAATCCTGCCTCTTCCATTGCTTGACGGTAGTGGTTATTGAATTCATAACGGTGACGGTGACGCTCATAAACAACCTCGTCATTATACGCTTCGTATGCTTTAGTTCCTTCGATAAGCTTACATGGATACAGACCAAGACGCAGTGTACCGCCCAAATCTTCTACATCCTTCTGTTCAGGAAGAAGATCGATGATTGGATCTGGAGTATCTTCATTAATTTCAGCTGAATGAGCTTCTGGCAATCCCAGGACGTTGCGAGCATACTCAATTGACGCCAACTGCATGCCTAAGCAAATTCCGAAGAATGGTTTTTTCGTAGTGCGGGCAAATTCGGTAGCAGCAATTTTCCCTTCGATTCCACGATCTCCAAAACCGCCTGGAACAAGGATTCCATCTGCATCTTGCAGAAGTTCAGCAACATTTTCTTTTGTTACATCTTCGGAATTCACCCAGTCGATTTCAACATCTGCATCAAATGCGTAACCTGCATGCTTAAGTGCTTCCACTACAGAAAGATAAGCATCTTGCAATTCAACATATTTTCCGACTAAAGCGATTTTTGTTTTCTTTGATAAAGAAGTAACCTTTTTGACTAGTTCCTTCCAATCTTCCATATCCGCTTCGCCGCAGTCCAATTGCAAGTGATCACAAACGATTTGGTCCATATTTTGTGCTTGAAGCGCAAGTGGGATGGAGTAAAGAGTATCCGCATCAAGACATTCTATAACGGAATTTTTATCGATATCGCAGAATAAAGCAATTTTATCCTTCATATCTTGTGAAATTGGACTTTCTGTACGTGCAACGATGATATTCGGCTGAATGCCTAGACTGCGTAATTCTTTTACACTATGCTGTGTCGGTTTTGTTTTCATTTCACCAGCAGCTTTGATGTAAGGAACCAGTGTACAGTGGATATACATAACATTATTGATTCCGATATCACTCTTGATTTGGCGAATCGCCTCAAGGAATGGAAGAGACTCGATATCCCCTACAGTACCGCCGATTTCAGTGATGACTATATCGGCATTCGTTTCATTGCCTGAACGGAAAACCCGTTCTTTAATTTCATTCGTGATATGCGGAATGACTTGAACTGTTCCACCTAGATAATCGCCACGGCGTTCTTTTCTCAGGACCGTTGAATAAATTCTGCCCGTAGTCACATTGCTGTGTTTGCCAAGGTTGATATCAATGAAACGCTCATAGTGCCCCAAATCCAAATCCGTTTCAGCACCATCATCCGTTACAAACACTTCACCGTGTTGGTATGGACTCATCGTACCTGGATCCAAGTTAATATAAGGGTCAAACTTCTGGATCGTAACATTCAATCCCCTATTTTTTAATAATCTACCTAAAGAAGCGGCCGTTATCCCTTTTCCCAAGGAAGAAACTACTCCACCTGTCACAAAAATATATTTTGTCATTTTATATCCTCCTATAGAATGTTTTCTTCCAATTCTGTTCTTAATCGGAACTGAATCAAATCTTCCGCCACATGAGCGGTTAAAAGCTAAAAAATCGTAAACCAGTACAAACCATTAATCACTTAAAGGTCTTTAGTGAGAGTCATGCAGGATACATGAACAAGAATAAATTTCCTTAAATGACAGTAAACAAAAATATGTTCTCTATAGTTTTTACAATTCTACGAGAAATCATTTTTAAAAATAAAAAAATGATGTCATTTATTCATTCCATCATTAAAAACAAAAACGCTCCGCTTACAATAAAAGTAAGGGAGCGATATAATTTAATCATTGTGTCCTTTTTTAAGGAGCCCAAAAATGATTCTACAAATTTCGCCTCAAAAAGTCAAGGGCGATTATTTATTTCTCAGCCTCTTCATCCAAGTCATCCAAGTCATCTTCATCTTCGTCTTCGTCTTCGTCCTCATCATCTTCCAGGACAAATGCATCATCTTCGATTATTTCTTCTTCCAGATCATCGTCATCATCCACGTCATCATCCAAAAGCACTTCGTCGATGACTGGAGAACCTAGAATATCATCATCGTCATCATCTTCATCCTCGTCCAGATCATCGATATCTTCTTCAAAGTCAAGATCTTCGTCTTCAAGTTCATCGAAATCGTCGATAACGGCAGCAGCCTTTTTGGCTTTCTTTTTCTTTTTAGGTTTTACAACATGTACGACTTCTTCCTCGATTTGGTCAACCGGGTACCATGTTTTCAATCCCCAGCGGTTGTCCCCAAGTGAAGTGAAGCGGCCATCCACATTTAAATCCGTATAGAATTGTGCAATTTTCTTTTCCACTTCCGCTTTAGATAAATGGTGCAGCGAAGCTAATTCACTTATTAAGTCTTTAAATGGAATCGGTTCATTTCTTTCCACTAACAAATCATATGCCATCTCTATTAAGGACATTTCCAATAACTGCTCTTTTGAGTATTGTTTTAAACTCAAATTCCGCACTTCCCTTCTCTATTCAAACACTGAATTCCGTGTTTTTTCACATAAAAAAATAATCTAAAACAGTAGTTCGATAAAATAACGACAATTCCTGCTAGACATATACTCCATTATAAACAATCTAAATGGGTTTATGCTAGTTCTATCTGATACTTTCACAGATTTACCTTATTGTCTATCATTCAGGAAACCAAAAGCTAAAAATCATTCACTTTCCTTTTTCGATTTCTGTCGATAGGCTGCCGTAAAAAAGACAATAGTCAGGATAAAAAAAGAGATGGCACCCAATTGATGCTCATACAGCTCAAATAAAATAATGATGGCAAGAATGTACCCTATGATCGATCCAATCATTTTCAGGTTCATTTTCTCAACTCCAATAGGGCTGATTCTTCATTTTTGCCCCTTTTCCAAATAATTATAAGGTAAAATCTTCATTTTGTTAAAAAATGCGGAAATTATTTAAAAAAGAGGCCCCTAAACGTTCGGAGCCCCTTCTCAGTTTACATATTCCTTCGATATTGACCGCCTACATCATATAGCGCCCTCGTTATCTGACCAAGACTGGCCACTCTGACGCAGTTCATGAGTTCAGCAAAGATATTTTCCCCATTCATGGCTGCCAATTTCAGTTTAGTTAGCGCCTCATCCGTGAACTCCTTATTTCTTTCTTGGAATGCCCGGAGATTTATGATTTGCCCTTCCTTTTCTTCCTTTGTTGCACGGGCAATTTCCATGCTGTTCACCGCTTCTTCGGAAGGAGGATTTGGATTCAAATACGTGTTGACACCGATGATCGGCAATTCTCCCGTATGCTTTTTCATTTCGTAATGCATCGATTCATCCTGGATTTTCCCGCGCTGATACTGCGTCTCCATTGCACCCAGCACACCGCCCCGATCATTGATGCGATCGAACTCTTGCAGTACGGCCTCTTCAACGAGATCCGTCAATTCCTCTACGATGAAGGCTCCTTGCATCGGGTTTTCATTTTTTGAGAGCCCATGCTCCTTTGTAATGATCATTTGTATGGCCATTGCCCGGCGCACGGACTCTTCAGTAGGCGTCGTGATGGCTTCATCGTACGCATTAGTATGCAAGGAATTACAGTTGTCCTGCAGCGCCATTAAAGCCTGAAGTGTCGTTCTGATATCATTGAAATCAATTTCTTGCGCATGAAGTGAGCGCCCTGAAGTCTGTATATGGTATTTGAGCTTCTGGCTGCGGTCGTTCGCACCATATTTATCCCGCATGACCGTAGCCCAAATCCTTCTTGCCACTCTCCCGATAACCGTATATTCCGGGTCGAGCCCATTTGAGAAGAAGAACGACAAATTCGGGGCAAAGTCATCAATATTCATTCCGCGACTTAAATAATATTCGATGTAAGTAAAGCCATTCGCTAATGTAAAAGCAAGCTGTGAAATGGGATTGGCACCCGCTTCTGCAATGTGATAGCCGGAAATGGATACAGAGTAGTAGTTCCTGACTTTTCGATCAATGAAATATGCTTGAATGTCCCCCATTAGCCTTAAAGCAAATTCCGTAGAGAAGATGCAAGTATTCTGACCTTGGTCCTCTTTCAGAATATCCGCTTGAACAGTTCCGCGTACCGTTTGAAGGGTATAAGCCTGCACTTCTTCAGCTTCTGCGTCCGTAAGGGGACGGCATAACTCTTCTTCTTTCCGTTGAATCTGCTGATCGACTGCCGTATTCATGTACATGGCCAAAATGATTGGTGCCGGTCCATTGATGGTCATCGATACAGAGGTTGAGGGGTGGCAAAGGTCAAAGCCTGCATACAGCTTTTTCATGTCATCCAACGTACAGATGCTGACTCCGCTTTCCCCTACCTTTCCATAGATATCAGGCCGGTGATCGGGATCCTCGCCATATAAAGTTACCGAATCGAAAGCCGTACTTAGCCGTTTTGCATTATCATCCTTTGACAAATAATGAAAACGCCTGTTGGTTCGGTCGGGTGATCCTTCACCGGCAAATTGCCGCTTCGGGTCCTCTCCTTCACGCTTGAATGGAAAGACTCCCGCTGTGTAAGGAAAGAAGCCCGGAACGTTCTCTCGGAATACCCATCCTAAGATCTCTCCATAATCCACATATTTAGGCAGTGACACTCTCGGAATCATTAAACCTGATAAACTTTTAGTTTTCAGCTTTGTGACGATTTCTTTATCCCTGACTTTCGTTACAAACTGCTCTCCTGCATACTTTTCTTTTAATTCCATCCATCCAGAAAGTATTTTTTTAGATTCAGGTGATAAATTCGAAGCGGTTTCCTTTTTCAGTTTTTCTAAAGAAGCCACCATATCTTCGTTGTTATCATTTTCCTTAATTGCTTCAATTGCTCCTTCAAGCTGGAAAAGCCTGCGGG
Organism: Peribacillus sp. NPDC055009; assembly: GCF_053608705.1. Classification (NCBI taxonomy): domain Bacteria; kingdom Bacillati; phylum Bacillota; class Bacilli; order Caryophanales; family Bacillaceae; genus Peribacillus; species Peribacillus sp. NPDC055009. The sequence continues at coordinate 426,034 of NZ_JBSGVZ010000002.1, forward strand.
CAATACGTACTTGTTCAGCCGCACGCTTATGATAAGATCTGACCGTATCACTGATTTCACGTAAATAATACCGACGGTCAGTAGGGATGATGACATTTTGCTTGTAAACATCCGCTTCCTTCGAAAAGGCGGTACTCCAAACCGTCCCTGATTTTTCATTAAGCTTTTCAATCAGTGCAGCGAATAATGCATTGGTGCCTGGATCATTGAATTGAGAAGCGATGGTACCGTATACCGGCATTTCAGATGGATCTTGATCGAAAAGTGTACGGCTTCTTTGGTATTGCTTTTGAACTTGGTTTTTTGCATCCTCTGAGCCTTTGCGCTCGTATTTGTTAATGACTATCAAGTCTGCATAATCAATCATATCGATTTTTTCAAGTTGCGAAGGTGCTCCGAATTCACTCGTCATTACATACATGGATACATCGCATATCTCAGCAATTTCTGCATCTCCCTGACCAATTCCGCTCGTTTCAACGATGATTAAATCGAAGCCAGCTGCCTTCACGACTGAAATGGCATCTTTTATCGCCAAAGACAACTCACTTTTTGAATGACGCGTGGCCAGGCTCCGCATATAAACACGCTCTGAAAAAATCGAGTTCATTCTAATCCTGTCACCAAGCAGGGCACCGCCCGTTTTCTGTTTGGTCGGGTCTACAGATAAAATGGCAACTCTCTCGTCTGGTATTTCGTTAATGAACCTTCGTATCAATTCATCAGTCAATGAACTTTTTCCAGCACCGCCAGTTCCCGTAATCCCTAGAACAGGAACCTTCTTTTCGGAAGTCTTGATCTGCTCAAAAAGACTCTCAACCGCTGCCGCTGATTCCTGTGAAGCATCGAGTCTGTTTTCGGCAAAGGTAATGAATTGGGCAATGGCATTTGTTCCCCCAGCAACCAATTCATCAAAACGTTCCTGTAAAGATGGTTTGACTGTCGAGAAATCACACTCCTCCATCAATACGTTTATCATTCCTTGAAGCCCATATTCCCGCCCTTCATCAGGAGAAAAGATCCGGGCTATCCCATAATCATGGAGTTCTTTAATTTCCCTTGGGATGATGACCCCGCCGCCGCCGGCAAAAATACGAATGTGCCCGGCTCCCTTTTCCTTCAGCAGGTCATACATATATTTAAAATATTCCACATGTCCGCCTTGGTAAGATGACATGGCTATGCCTTGAACATCTTCCTGGATGGCCGCATTCACGATCTCTTCCACCGAACGATTATGACCTAGATGAATGACTTCTGCACCGCTGGACTGAAGGATTCTCCTCATAATATTGATAGATGCATCATGTCCATCAAATAAACTCGAAGCAGTAACGAATCTAATATGGTTCTTCGGTTTATACACCTCAACTGTACCCATTGAGCTCCTCCTTATTGAAACGAATTTAACTCAGTATTTTTCTGAAGCGATATATTTTGAATCAATAATTGCGTCTGCAGTTCAACATATTCTTGAAGCGTATACTCTTTGTGTAAAGCCCATCTTCTAAAACTCCACATTTGTCCCTGAACGAAAATATTATGAGAAACAAGGCTTATTTGTTTTGCCGTCAACGATAGCTCCCCATTCTCAACACATTTCGTAATCACCTTTTCAAACATGCCGACCATCCGAAGTTCTTTATTCAATACATAAGGTAAAGCATCTTTCGTCAGTGCCTTCACCTCTTGATACATGACCAGCACTTCGTCCTGCATATCATCCATCACTTTATAAAAATAGGCGATCGTAAGCTTCAAGCTTTCAAGTGTCCCATCGCTCTGATCTATTTCTTTCTGAAGCTTTTCCTGTACTTCATCGTAGATAAAGTCGCAAACGAGATATAATATATCTTCCTTTGTTCGGATATACTCGTATAACGTGCCGATACTAAAGCCGGCCGCTTTGGCAATTTCCCTGGTAGTCGTACGATGAAATCCCTTTTCCTTAAAAAGGGTCACCGCCCCTTTAATCATTTGTGTACGCCTTTTTTCAACCAGGCGTTCATCCTTTACAGATGCAAGAACCTCTCTTTTTTCCATTTTCAAACTCCTTTTAAAAAGCCCATCATTTAATTGCCAAAGACATTCTAAAGAAATTGAAAAGGGAATTCCGGTAAAGGCAATGCCTCATCGGAAAACCTCAATTTCAATCCTATTTAGTAATCATCCGTGAGATGACCAGCTTTTGAATTTCCTGTGTACCTTCATAGATTTGGGTGATTTTCGCATCACGCATATACCGTTCTACAGGATAATCCTTTGTATATCCATAACCTCCAAAGACCTGCACTGCTTCTGTCGTCACTTTCATGGCTGTATCTCCAGCAAAAAGTTTGGACATGGCCGACTCTTTTCCATAAGGAAGGCCCACTGATTCCAACCAGGCAGCCTGATAGGTTAATAGCCTTGAAGCTTCAACACCCGTTGCCATATCCGCCAATTTAAAACCGATTCCTTGCTGTGCAGAAATCGGCTTGCCGAATTGGACGCGCTCTTTTGCATAATCAACTGCGGCATCCAATGCACCTTGGGCTATGCCCACTGCCTGGGCTGCAATCCCATTACGGCCGCCATCTAGCGTCATCATCGCTATTTTAAAGCCCTCTCCTTCTTTTCCAAGGAGATTTTCTTTAGGCACTCGGCATTCATCAAAAATGATTTCCGTGGTCGGTGATGAACGGATTCCAAGCTTCTTCTCTTTTTTGCCGACACTAAAACCCGGGAAGTCCTTTTCAACGATAAAGGCACTCGTTCCTTTTTGTTTGGATTCTGGATCCGTCAATGCAAAGACGACATATGTATCCGCAATCCCGCCGTTCGTAATGAAGATTTTTGAACCGCTGATAATATATTCATCACCTACAAGCTTAGCAGTCGTTCTCATACCGCCTGCATCAGAGCCTGAGCTAGGCTCGGTCAGCCCATATGCACCGATTTTTTCACCCTGTGCCATTGGACGAAGGTATTTTTGTTTTTGCTCTTCAGATCCAAACTTATATATTGGCCATCCTGCAAGGGAAGTATGGGCTGATAAAGTCACCCCAGTGGAAGCGCAAACGCGGGAAAGTTCCTCAATCGCTATGCAATACGCTAAATAATCACTTCCAATACCGCCGTATTCCTCAGGCCAAGGAATCCCAGTCAATCCAAGTTCGGCCATTTTATCGAAGATTTCACGGTCGAATCGTTCTTCTTCATCCCTCTCGGCAGCTGTCGGAGCCACTTCATTCTGGGCAAAATCGCGCACCATTTTCCTGATCATTTCATGTTCTTCCGTTAGTTTAAATTGCATGTCTATGCCTCCTAAGCATTTCGTAAATTAGAGATTCTTACTGATGACCATCCTCTGTATTTCGCTGGTACCCTCATAAATTTCAGTTACCTTTGCATCCCTGAAATAGCGTTCGACAGGATATTCCATCGTGTATCCATAGCCTCCGAACACCTGGACTGCTTCTATCGCCACATCAACAGCCGTCCTCGAAGCGAATAGCTTAGCCATTGCCGCCTCTTTACCGCACTTCAATCCCTGTGAGCGTAAATACGCCGCTCGATAGACAAGTAACCTTGAAGCTTCTATACTCGTTGCCATTTCAGCAAGCTTGAAACCAATCCCCTGTTGTGCTGCAATAGGTTTGCCGAATTGAACTCTGTCTTTTGCATATTTGACAGCATGTTCCATGGCGCCTTCTGCAATTCCCAGCGCTTGAGCAGCAATGCCTATCCTTCCAGCATCCAAGTTGGCCATTGCGATCTTAAAGCCTTCTCCTTCTTTTCCAAGGAGATTGGCTGCAGGCACTTTCATATCCTCGAACGTCACCTGTACGGTGCTCGAGCCATGAAGGCCCATTTTACGTTCATCTTTACCGATGATTAAGCCTGGCGTCCCTTTTTCTACAATAAAAGCAGAGATTCCCTTGCTTCCCTTCTGAGGGTCGGTTGAAGCAAAAACAATGAATACATCCGCTTCCCCGCCATTGGTGATAAAAACCTTGGACCCATTTATTCGATATCTTCCGTCTTCCTTTACTGCCACTGCCTTCGATTTCAAACTCGCAGCATCGGAACCTGAGCTTTGCTCAGTCAAGCAAAAGGCGCCTAAATATATACCAGCGGCTAACTTAGGCACATACTTCCGCTTCTGCTCTTCCGTTCCAAAATAAACGATTGGATTTGTTCCAACAGAAGTATGAACGGACAGTATGACACCGAGAGTTGGACTAACTTTGGAAATCTCATTGATGGCGATGATATAAGACATGAAGTCCATACCCGCGCCACCGTATTCTTCTGAAATCGGGATTCCCATCAAACCAAGCTTACCCATTTTTTGCAGAATCGTTTTTGGAAACACGCCTGTTTCCATTGCCTCGATATGAGGGGTAATCTCATTCTCCGCAAAAGCGCTTACCATTTTCCGCATCATTTCCTGTTCTTCTGTAAACTTGAAATCCATCCTTATCCCTCCCTAGCTGCACATCTTTCTAAGATTAGTTATATTCGTAAAAGCCCCGTCCTGATTTCTTGCCTAGCCATCCAGCCTTTACATATTTCCTTAACAGCGGACACGGTCGGTATTTATCGTCTCCGAGACCTTGGTGAAGCGTTTCCATTATATACAGGCATGTGTCCAGTCCAATGAAGTCAGCTAGCGTAAGCGGGCCCATCGGATGGTTCATTCCCAGCTTCATCACGTCGTCAATCGCCTCTTTAGTGGCGACGCCTTCATAAAGGGTATAGATGGCCTCATTGATCATCGGCATCAAAATCCGGTTCGCTACAAAACCTGGAAAATCATTAACTTCCACCGGTACCTTGTTCAAGGATTCAGCCATCTCTTCAACTTCTTTATAAACCTCATCCGCTGTAGCCAGGCCACGGATGATCTCAACCAGCTTCATGACTGGAACGGGGTTCATAAAGTGCATGCCAATTACCTTTTCCGGCCTTTTCGTGGCAGCGGCTATCTCGGTAATCGGAAGCGAAGAAGTATTGGATGCAAGAATGACGTGTTGTGGCGTGATTTCATCCAAATCGGCGAATATTTTTGTTTTTATTTCCATGTTTTCAACTGCAGCTTCAATCACTAAATCCACCACAGCCGCATTATTTAAATCCGTCGATGAAGTCAGCCGGGAAAGGATTGCACCTTTTTCTTCAGCTTCCATTTTTCCTTTTTCAACCTGCCGGGAAAGGTTCTTGGTAATTGTCCCTAACCCCTTTTCTACATATTCATCTTTTAAATCATGTAAAAGAACTTCATAACCGCTCATTGCACAGACCTGGGCAATGCCAGATCCCATCTGTCCAGCACCAATGACCATCACTTTTTGAATGCCCATGAAAAATCCCTCCTCATGTATCTATCTATGAAACTATTATCCTTGCTTAGGCACTTCAATTAAAATGGCATCTCCCTGACCGCCGCCACTGCAGATCGCTGCGATGCCCAATCCCCCTCCGCGGCGTTTCAGTTCATGCATCAGCGTAATGATGATGCGGGCACCACTCGCCCCGATCGGGTGACCTAATGCTACAGCCCCTCCGTTTACATTCACTTTTCCCGGCTCGATGTTGGCAATTTTCCCACTGGCCAGCGCAACCGCAGCAAATGCTTCGTTCACTTCAAACAAATCAATTTCCTCTATCGATTTACCTGTCTTCTTCAGGAGTTCATTTATGACCAAACCTGGCGTTTTAGGGAAGTCCTTTGCTTCCACTGCCACTTCTGCATGAGCTAAAATATAGGCAAAAGGCGTTTTCCCTTCCTTTTCCGCACGTTCCTCACTCATCAATACGAGTGCACCTGCCCCATCATTGACACCTGGTGCATTACCTGCCGTAATGGTCCCCTCATTACTGAAAGCTGGACCTAATTTAGCTAACTTCCCGGCAGAGGTATCTTTTCTTGGGGCTTCATCATGTTCAACGGTAATTGGCTCGCCTTTCCGCACAGGCACCTGTACGGAAATGATTTCTTCTGCAAGGATACCGCCATCGATTGCTTTTATCGCTTTTTGATGACTTTCGTAAGCCCAGCTATCCTGTTCCTCACGGGTGATTTCAAGGTCCTCGGCAGTACTGTTTCCGTAAGTCCCCATATGCACGCCCGTAAAGCTGCAGCTAAGTCCATCCGAAATCATCGTATCCTTAAGCTCTCCATCACCCATCCTTAGGCCCCACCTTGCTTTCGGAAGGATATAAGGAGCATTGCTCATCGATTCCATTCCGCCTGCAACAATGATTTCTTCTTCACCTAAACGAATGATCTGATCAGCCAATGTCACACTGCGAAGTCCTGATGCGCATACTTTATTAATGGTTTCCGTTTTCACTTCCCATGGCAATCCAGCATGGCGGGCTGCCTGGCGGGACGGTATTTGGCCTTGGCCAGCCTGAAGCACATTCCCCATGATGACCTCATCTACTTGGCTGCCTTCAATCCCTGCCCGAACAAGTGCCTCTTTGATTGCTATTCCACCAAGTTGTGATGCCGTCAAACTGCTAAGGCCACCGCCAAATTTACCAAAAGGTGTTCTCACACCGCTAATAATCACTGTTTTCGCCATCATTATTTCCCCCTATAAGTAACATTGATTGAACGCTCGCTCAATTTGGAGTTAAAAAAATAGTTTTGTAAGCGCTTAATATTATAATATATTACACATTTTTCTCAAAAATGAAAATATTTAGTTTATAAATATTGAAAAAAATTGCCTGCTCCCTTTTGTTTCATCTTTTATAAAAGAAGCAGGCAATTCAATTTAAATTAAGAGGCAATCGATTTGTTTTCACCAATGACCGCTTTTTCGAGCAGTTCTGCTACATCATACGTTTTAACATTTTCCTCAACCTCTTTTGCTTTCGTCCCATCGGATAGCATGGTCAGGCAATAAGGACATCCTGAACTGATCACTGTTGGACTGACGGCCAGAGCTTGTTCGGTACGGGCCACATTAATGCGATTTCCTGTTTCCTCTTCCATCCACATCAAACCGCCTCCTGCTCCACAGCACATACCCTTTTCACGGTTACGCTCCATTTCAATAAGTTTCACACCAGCAATGGATTGCAAGATTTCACGCGGCGGGCTGTAAACTTCATTGTACCTTCCCAAGTAACAGGAATCGTGGAATGTAATCGTCTCATTAACAGGATACTGAGGGACCAACCTGCCTTCACTGACAAGTTTGGCTAACAATTCAGTATGGTGATACACTTCAGCTTCCAAGCCAAAATCCGGATACTCATTCTTAAAGATATTGTATGCATGCGGATCGATCGTAACGATTTTCCTGATTTCATTCTTCTGGAATTCTTCTATATTTTTCATTGCAAGCTCCTGGAAAACAAACTCATTACCCAATCGACGCGGAGTATCCCCTGAGTTTTTCTCCTTATTTCCGAGAATTGCAAATTTAACGCCTGCTTCATTCAACAATTTAGCAAAGGAAAGGGCAATCTTCTGGCTCCGGTTATCATACGACCCCATTGAACCCACCCAAAATAAATACTCGAATTCTTCGTCTGCCTTTTTTAATTCCTTTACGGTTGGGATGCTGACATCTTCCCGAAGGCTTCGCCAATCTTCTCTCTCTTTACGATTCAGTCCCCACGGGTTCCCTTGACGCTCAATATTCGTCATGGCACGTTGCGCATCAGGATCAAGTCTGCCTTCCGTCAACACTAGATAACGGCGCATATCGATGATTTTGTCAACATGTTCATTCATTACCGGGCATTGATCTTCACAGTTCCGGCATGTGGTACAAGCCCAAAGTTCTTCTTCCGTAATGACTTCGCCAATCAGGCTCGGACTGTAAGCTTCTGTTGCTGCAGCTGATTCCTGCGCCCCCTGCGCGGCACCAGCCAAAGCGATCTTATTTCCTTTCGTATTCCCAAAAACAAAAGATGGCACCCATGGCTGCTTCGTAGTAACGGCAGCGCCTGTATTTGTTAAATGGTCACGCATCTTGATTATGATATCCATCGGTGACAGCATTTTACCGGTACCTGTAGCAGGGCACATATTCGTACAGCGCCCGCACTCCACACAGGCATAGAGGTCCACCATTTGATATTGCGTCAAGTCTTCGATATATTTGGCACCATAATATTGATTTCCTTCTTTGTCGAGAATCTCTTCTTCCAAATCTACCGGTTTCAATTTCCCGGGATTGTCCAGGCGATTCAGGAATACATTTATCGGACCGGCAATCAAGTGAGCGTGCTTAGATTGCGGGATATAAACAAGGAAAGATAATATGATCAGTAAATGCATCCACCAAGCTACATAAAAAACGACGGTTGCCGCTGTTGTCCCCATCCAGCCGAATAGGAAAGCGATGCTTGATGCGACTGGCTCTGACCAAGTTGCATCGTGTCCATGCCAGATCATTCCCATTCCATTTCCCAGCAATACGGTAATCATGATTCCGGTAATGAAGATGACAACCAGGCCTGCTTTGAAATCCCTTTTCAAGCGAACGAGCTTTTCGACATAACGACGGTATGCCGCCCATAGGATTGCAACAAGAACGGTAAGCGTCACAATTTCCTGGAAGAAAGTAAAGGCCGGATAAACAGGGCCAAACGGTAAATGCCACCCCGGTCTTAAGCCTTTAACGAAAAAGTCAAGTGCGCCAAATTGCACTAAGATGAAACCATAAAATAACAAGGCATGAATGATCCCGCTCTTTTTATCTTTAAAGAGCTTCTTCTGTCCAAATACATAAACCCCAATTTTAACAAGACGATCTTTCACACGGTTATCGAATTCCACTTTTTTGCCAAGTTTTATATAAGCTATACGAGTCTTTATCAAATAGACAAATAAACCGGCGGCGTAAGCGGTTACAAGCAGGAATGCAACTAAGTTGATCCACAGTAGGCCATTCATTTCCATGCAGTCTTTCCCCCTCTTTAGTAAATTGTAAAATGCCAGGAACCATTATGGGAAATTTGGCATTTTTCTGAAATTTGATTAACTCCATTATATAATGAATGAGCATTCAGTCAACTTTTTTCTTTCTAAATCAATTTAATTTTTCGGTTACTTGATTATATAATTCGACAATTCTGTGTATTACCCTTCTTCATTCTGAAAAAATGAGGACCCTTTCTCCGCTTTTTAATGGTTACTGACAGGGAATTAGAGCCAAACTAAATATAATCATTTAGGGGGGATTTTTTTTGAAGATAATCACTACGATTGCCTCTATATTTTTATTGATCTTCTCTTGGTGCTGGGTTGATCTTAAGGTAGGGCATAAGCGTTATTTGAAGCACGCAACCAACATTAAATATCCGCCTCGGAAAAGCGAAATGACTGTATTCACATCAGGGAAAATCCTGTTTGAAGATTATATTGAGGAAGTCAGGCAAGCTCAGGATTCCATCCATATCCTTTTTTATATAGTAAAAAATGATAAATTCAGTAAGGACTTTTTGAAGTTACTGCAGTCAAAAGCGGAAGCGGGCGTGGAAGTGCGGCTTTTAGTCGATTGGATAGGAAGTAAAAAGATGTCCCGTCAAACCATTCAGGAGCTGACTGAAAGCGGTGTTCATTTTTCTTTCAGCTTTAAACCAAAGCTCCCCTTCCTTTTCTATACAATACAAAAAAGAAACCACCGTAAGATTACGGTGATAGACGGAAAAATTGGCTATCTTGGCGGCTTTAATATCGGTAAGGAGTATATAAACCAGGGGGAGAAGCTGAACCCATGGAGAGATTACCATTTAAAAATGACCGGTGAGGGTGTAAAGGACCTTCAGGAAGTCTTTCTTTCGGATTGGTTCTATGATACAAATGAGGATTACAGAGGAGCACCTGCCTATTTCCCGACATTGACTCCCGGGACGCAGGCACATCAGGTTTTCGTCACGAATGGCAGTGATCTTGAACAGTCATTGACACACATGATTCGTCAAGCCACTAAGAAAATCATTATCGGGACTCCATACTTCATTCCCAGTGAAACTTTATTTCAAGAATTAAGGGAAGCACTTGCACGCAATGTTTCCGTTACGGTCATCGTACCTGAAATTTCAGACCACTCCCTTGTCAAGGAAGCTTCTTTTCCCTATTTCCGGGTACTAATAAAAGACGGGGCTGAAATCATGCAATTTCAAAGAGGGTTCTACCATTCTAAAGTGATACTGATCGATGATATAATGTGTGATATCGGTACGGCTAATTTTGATAAACGCAGTTGTTTTTTAAATAGTGAAATAAACTGCATCATATTTGACCGGACATTTATAAAAGATGTAGAAAAGGAATTGGCAGTGGACCTGGCCGAATCCAAGCCGCTAAACGGGGACGAGCTTTCCAGCATGAATGTAGTCCGTTCAGCAAAAGAATCGCTGGCTTCCCTCCTTTCTCCTTTTCTTTGACAACCTGTTGCTCAAGGAGAAAAAATATAATGAAAATTAGATTTGGATTCGTATCCAATGCCACCTGTTTATGGGAAGCTTCTCCGGCTAAGACACTTACTTTCAAGAGATATAGCACACTTGGCCCAGAAAAAGGAAAGGAAAAACTCCTAGATGTGACCAGGCAGAACATTGAAAATACCTTAAGAGTCCTTCAATATAACACGGCACACCAAATTGAAATATACCGGATGTCCAGTTCCATTGTTCCTTTAGCCACACACCCCGAAATAGAATGGGATTTCGTTACTCCTTTTAAAAAAGAGTGGAAACAGCTTGGCGATTGGGCCACTGCACACAAGATGAGGCTCAGCTTTCATCCAAATCAGTTTACGCTATTTACCAGCCCAAAACCCGAGATTACACAAAATGCCGTAAAAGATATGGAGTTCCATTATAAAATGCTTGATGCAATGGGCATAGCGGACACCTCTTTCATCAATATCCATGTCGGTGGAGCTTATGGTGATAAAGAGTCCGCCCTTGTAAGGGTTCATGACAACCTTAAATCGCTGCCTATGCACGTCAAGGAAAGAATGACTTTGGAGAATGATGATAAAACCTATACAGCATCTGAAACCCTGGGTGTATGTAAGAGGGAGGGCATCCCACTTGTATTCGATTACCACCATCATCTCGCAAACCTTTCAGATGAGCCGCTTAACGAGCTGCTTACCGAGGTGTTCACCACTTGGAGTCAGGCAGGGGCGGTACCAAAGATTCATATTTCCTCCCCAAAATCGGCAGGTGAATTTCGCTCACATGCAGATTATATCGATTTGGAGTTCATCATGCCCCTCTTTAAAGTGCTTAAGGATCTTGGACAGGACGTTGATTTCATGATCGAGGCCAAGATGAAGGACCGGGCGATGCTGCAGCTGATTGAAGATATAGCTAAGGTTCGTGGTGTAAAAAGGGTGAGCGGCGGTGCCGTCGAGTGTTAATTAACCTAAAAAAAAGCGGCTGTTTCGCAAGAAACAGCCGCTTTTTCCATTACATTTTTTCCGGTGCCGAAACCCCGATGATGGCCAATGCATTCTTTAAAGTAATTTGGACGGATTTGACCAGTCCTAGACGTGCCTTACTTCTTTCCATCTCTTCAACATCCAGAACCTTATCTGCATTATAGAAACTGTGGAATGTAGAAGCCAGGTCATATATATAATTCGTCATGCGGTGAGGCATCCTTTTTTCGGCTGCTTCCGCTATTGCCTGCGGGAATTCTCCTAATTTCTTCAAAAGTTCCACTTCTTTTTCAGTAGATAGGGCAGAGAAATCAGTTACTCCTTCATAGCTGATCCCTTGTTCCACACCTTGGCGCAAAATGCTGGAAATACGGGCGTGGGCATACTGTGCATAATAAACCGGGTTTTCATTGGATTGTGAGACCGCAAGATCCAAGTCGAAGTCCATATGAGTATCCGCACTTCTCATCGCAAAGAAATACCGTGTTGCATCCAGACCTACTTCATCAATAAGGTCACGCATCGTAACTGCTTTACCTGTACGCTTGCTCATCTTCATTTTCTCGCCATCCTTGTACAGGTGTACAAGCTGGATGATTTCGACTTCAAGCTGCTCGCGATTGTACCCTAATGCTTCGATAGCCGCTTTCATACGCGGGATATAGCCGTGGTGATCTGCACCCCAGATATTGATCAGTGTTTCAAAGCCGCGTTCCAATTTATTACGGTGATAAGCAATATCCGGTGTCAAATATGTGTAAGACCCATCCTGTTTAATAAGCACCCGGTCTTTATCATCGCCTAATTCCGTAGAGCGGAACCATGTAGCACCATCTTCCTCGTAAACATGGCCCCTTTCCCTCAACACTTTAAGTGCTTCATCAATTTTACCGTCTTGATAGAGGGATGTTTCGGAGTACCATACATCAAAACCGACACGGAAATTACCCAAGTCCGTTTTCAGTTTTTCCATTTCGTATTTCAAGCCGTACTCACGGAAAAATTCAAAACGTTCCTTCTCATCGGCATTTACATATTTATCCCCATATTCACTTGCAAGCGTCTTACCGATGCCAATGATATCTTCGCCATGATAACCGCCCTCAGGCATATCCTTTTCGAGGCCAAGTGCCTGGAAATAGCGGGCTTCTATGGAAATGGCCAAATTATTGATTTGGTTTCCTGCATCATTGATATAGTATTCACGTGAAACATCGTAACCTGCTTTAGAGAGGATATTACATAGCGTATCACCTACTGCTGCACCACGTGCATGACCAAGATGGAGATCACCGGTTGGATTCGCGGAAACGAACTCCACTTGGATTTTTTCCCCTTTTCCAAAGTCACTTTCCCCATATGCTTCATCCACTTTCAAAATGACCGGAACCAATTCTGTCAAATAGGCATTATTCATGTAGAAGTTGATGAAACCTGGTCCTGCAATTTCAATTTTTTCGATGGATGCTTTTGAGTTGTCAAAGTTTTCGATGATTGCCTCTGCTATCATCTTTGGTGCTTTCCTTGCAATCTTCGTTAATTGCATGGCCATATTCGTGGAATAATCTCCATGTGTCTTATCTCTTGGCAGCTCCAATACAACATTTGGAATCTGCTCTTCCGTTGCTAAACCAGCTTTAATGACTGCCGCTTTAATCTCTTCTTTCAGTTTTTCCTGTACCTCTTTTACTATATTCATTCGCTATGCTTCCTCCTTGTAGGAAATCGTCATCTCATATTGACCGGGTTCGCTTCCCTGCATATGTAACGTATATTTAAGGACGAGTTTCCCTTGTTTGGTCTGCTCATCCCATTGATGATGTATCTTCTTCGCTGTCGTCCGTAACCCTAACCTGCCATATATACTTTCGTAATGTCCATTTGTCGCTTCCTTCAGGCGGAAAAGCTGCCTCATTTTAATGGCACCATTTCTAAGCAGGATCGTTTCATCCAGTTTGTGCTTGATGGTCGTTTGTGTTTGACCGGCTTCATTTTCCTCTTTATATTGCAAATATAAATCTGCACCTTTATACATTTTTGTACCAAATGTGACCAGCTCATACGTTTCCGTTTCTGAGCCGTGCTTGATTTTTGTCTGTAAAGACACTTTAATCGCTTGCTTATCTATATCATGAAGAGTCAAAGCTACACTTCCTTCATCATGTCGTTCTTAACTTTATAAGTATAAATATTCTTCAAGGAAGTTTCAACTTGGAGCGGAAAATAAAGTGTAAATCAAAAAAAGTGAGGATAAACTGTCGAAATCATGTTGTTGCAATTCATTTGAATTTAACACAATAATGACTCATCGGGGCGGAATTATTCACATAGAGTCCATCAGATGTAAAATTCTTTTCCTGAATGGATAAAAAAAGACCATTCCCGCCAAAAAACAGGAACAGTCAAGTCAAGTCTTACATCCATTAACCTTTTTGAACCCAACCTAAAATCATTTCGCGAATCAGCTTGCTCGCAGTGTTCGCAGTTTGCTCGGATGGATCATAAATCGGTGCCACTTCTACTAAATCGCAGCCGACTACATTAATTTCAGACCGTGCTATCTCATGAATCGAAGCTAAAAGCTCTTTGGAGGTGATGCCTCCACAATCTACGGTGCCTGTTCCCGGCGCGTGCGCAGGATCAAGAACATCGATGTCGATCGTCACATATACAGGACGGCCAGCTAACTGCGGCAGTACTTCTTTCAAAGGTTCAAGAACTTCAAATTTAGAGATGTGCATGCCATTTTCTTTTGCCCATTGGAATTCTTCCTTCAAACCGGAACGAATGCCGAAAGAGTATACATTTTTCGGGCCGATAAGTTCTGCGGATTTACGGATGATGGACGCATGGGAAAGCGGCTCTCCTTCATAATCCTCACGTAAATCTGTATGGGCATCCATATGGATGATGGCCATATCGGGATACTTTTTGAACATGGCTTTGATGACAGGCCATGTTACAAGATGTTCCCCTCCCATACCTATTGGGAACTTACCTGCATCCAACAAGCTGTCGACATATTTTTCAATCATATCGATACTGCGCTGCGGATTGCCGAATGGTAATGGTATATCCCCGGCATCAAAGAATTTAACTTCTTCTAATTCACGATCTAAATACGGGCTGTACTCTTCCAAACCAATCGAAACTTCACGAATTCGGGTAGGGCCGAAGCGGGAACCCGGACGGAAGCTTACCGTCCAGTCCATCGGCATGCCGTATAGCACAGCTTCCGATTCCTCAAAAACAGGATGGCTTTTAATGAATACATTGCCTGAATAGGCTTCATCGAATTTCATGGTCCATGCCTCCCTTATTTCACTAAATCTTGAACGAATTTAGGCAGAACGAAAGCTGCTTTATGAAGTTCTTTTGTATAATATTTCGTTTCTAATTCATGGAAACGATCTTCAGTCACTTCTAATGGATTATATTTTTTCGATCCGATCGTGAACGCCCAAAGGCCGCTTGGGTACGTCGGGATATTCGCTAAATACAAGCTGGTGATTGGAAATATTTCTTTTACATCACGTTGTACATCACGAATTAAGTCCGCTTTAAACCAAGGATTGTCGGATTGTGCCACAAAAATCCCGTCTTCTTTCAAAGCCTTGGAAATCCCGGCATAAAAACCTTTAGTGAATAAATTGACAGCAGGTCCGACTGGTTCAGTCGAGTCAACCATGATCACGTCATATTCATTTTCACTTTTGGCGATGTGCATGAAGCCATCCCCAACTTGTACGTCTACACGCGGATCTTCAAGCATGCCTGCGATTTCAGGCAGGAATTTCTTTGAGTATTCGATAACTTTCCCATCGATATCCACCAATGTAGCTTTTTTTACGCTTGGGTGTTTTAGGATTTCACGGATAACTCCTCCGTCCCCTCCTCCTACAACCAAAACGTTTTCTGGATTAGGATGGGTAAATAAAGGAACATGGGCTACCATTTCATGGTACACGAATTCATCACGCTGTGAAGTCATTACCATGTCATCCAGCAACAGCATATTGCCCCACTCTTCCGTTTCAATCATATCCAGCTTTTGAAACTCAGTTTGCTCCGTATGTAAAGTACGATTCACTTTCATCGTAATACCAAAATTCTCTGTTTGTTTTTCAGTAAACCAAATGCTCATTTATTAACGCTCCTTTTCCATTTCATATTGTCAGTCACCTTATAGGTTCCCCAAAATCGGTATAGTCATTAGCTAGAAAAATTATAGACGAATCTAGCAGAATTGCAAGATAAATTTCTTAAATGCAGTTCTTATGTTTAAAATTTTCTTTTTTTTACATAATAGTAATAGATACTAGATTCTTACGTGATAAGAGAGGTGAAAGCAATGGAATTGATTCCAAGCGAACGATTTAAAAGGACAACTAAATATGTACGGGCCTTCATTATCCTTGCCACAATCGGGCTCACAATACTCTTTGTATTGCTTCTCTCTTTACTGATTTATGCAAAAATATTAGGTCCGCCTCCTTTGGTCGTGCCGCAGTCCACTCTCTATTATAGCGATAATGGAAATGTGATCGGTGAAACCGATAATGGCCAGAAACGTTATTGGGCCGGAATGGAGTTGATTTCACCAGAGCTCATCAAAGCGACTGTAGCCGTTGAGGACCGTCAATTTTACACACATAATGGATTTGATATAAAGCGGATCGGCGGAGCCATCCTTGCTGATATTAAGGCAATGTCCAAAGTCCAGGGTGCGAGCACCATTACCCAGCAGTATGCCAGGAACCTGTTTCTTGGGCATGACAAAACGTGGTCGCGTAAATTTAATGAGGCCTTTTATACGATACGTTTAGAAATGAACTACTCCAAAAAGGAAATTCTAGAAGGCTATTTAAATACGATTTATTATGGCCATGGTGCCTATGGAGCTCAAGCTGCAAGCCAATATTACTTTGGCAAGGATGCCAAGGATTTGACCCTTCCTGAAGCTAGCATGCTGGCCGGAATACCAAAAGGGCCGTCAAACTATTCTCCATTGGATAACTTTGAAAAAGCCAAATCAAGGCAGAGAATCGTCCTGCAAGCCATGAAAAGCAAGAACTATGTTTCAGGAAAGGATATCACGGAAGCGCTGCGAACATCCCTTACATTAAAGGGAGAACACGGAACGGTCACCAAGAAGACCGCTCCCTATTTCCAGGATGCCGTCAAGCAGGCTTTAAAAACTCAGCTTCATTTAGATGACAGGACGATCGAGCTTGGCGGGCTTAAGGTCTATACAACACTGGACGAAACCCAGCAGGACGCTGCCGAAGAAGTTCTTTCCAATACCATACCCAAGTCTTCAGGCATTCAAGCCTCGATAGTGGCAATGGATCCGGATACCGGGGAGGTCCGTGCGCTGGTCGGAGGGAAAGATTACTCCGAGTCGCCATTCAATCGGGCAACACAGGCCGTTCGCCAGCCTGGTTCAACCATGAAGCCCTTGCTATACTATTCAGCTCTGGAGAATGGTTTCACACCGTCCACCACCTTAAAAAGCGAGACAACTACATTTTCTTTCGATGATGGTCACTCATCTTACACACCGCATAATTACAACCATCAATATGCGGAGGGCGAAATCACGATGGCTCAGGCCATTGCTCTTTCCGATAATATCTTCGCCGTAAAAACGCACTTGTTCCTTGGGGAACAGACATTGGTCGATACCGCGCACCGTTTCGGCATCACGGCAAAGATGGATGCGGTTCCTTCCCTGGCACTCGGTACGTCAGGTGTAAGGGCGATTGAAATGGTGAACGCATACAGCATTCTGGCTAACGGCGGCAAGAAGGTTGAACCCGTGTTTATCAAAAAGGTTGAAAATCAAAAAGGTGAAGTGATTTTTGATGAAAATGATAAACCGGAACAGATTTTGGATGAGGATAAGGCATTTGTCATGACCCAGATGCTTACAGGGGTTTTCGATGAAACCTTAAATGGCTATACGAAAGTGACCGGCAGCACCATCAGTTCCCAGCTGTCCCGCCCATATGCCGGCAAATCAGGCTCCACTCCGACTGATAGCTGGATGATCGGTTACACACCGGAGCTTGTAGCAGGGGTATGGACTGGATATGATCAAGGTAAAAAAATCGAGATCCCTGCTGAAAAAGGCTATGCAAAGAAAATTTGGGCTTCCTATATGGAAAGGGGCCTGCAAGGAAAACCGGCAAAATCGTTTAAGGAAACCAAAAACGTAATCGGGGTAAACGTGAACCCCGTTAGCGGAAAATTGGCCACAAAGGACTGTCCTGCATCAAGATTGACTTATTATGTTAAAGGGACCGAACCAGTCGAATACTGTGCCGAGCACTTTAAGGGCGAGAATCCGAAACATGCCCCAAAAGAAGAAGAACATAAAAAGGCCCCATGGTACAAAAAAGTCTTAAAACCTTGGGGATAACGAAAAACCCCCGAAGCCGGCATCGGCTTCGGGGGTTTTTCTGTCCTAGTTCCACAGTGACTAAACTGCTGTCTTTAAGTTTACTGATTTTATCGCTTTCCTACAAGTGCATTTTTCACTAAACTTAACATTTCACCCATTAATCGAGTTTCAAACCGTCAATGACTCCTTCAGCAGATCTGAAGAACGCTCCCACATTCCTGCATCATGATTTTTCAGGAAGTCTGCAAGCACAAGCTTTGATTTATCGTCCATGTCCTCGACGATGATTTTTCTCTTTAGCGATTTATCCATCCGGTTAACATGCTCCGGGAGCGATTTGTAACCGCGTCTAATTGACCTGTCAACCATCATTTCACATGCTGTCACACCTGCATAGTGCGGGCCATTTTGAGTGGCTTCAATGGTCACCCAAACAAGCCAGTAAGGTTTGGCATTCGGGACCTCCTCTTTAGTCTTTAAAAACTTGATCCCTTTTTCCACTGCACTTCTTGCATGCATCGCGCCGATATCGACCTCTGCTTCACCTGCATCCACATCGATGATGACCGGGGAAATATTATCGAGCGTTAATACCCCTGCTCCATATCCGCCATGACCTTCTGTTGGGTCGTTTTTTATAATATTGAAGCCTACCTTTTTCTTTGGTTGTTCATCCATGCTTATATCCCCCTTAATGGTTTGTCATTTCCTATCGTTTAAAAAAGCAAAAGTGTAAAGAACCGACTCAGGACGTCGCCTACCAATGGTACAACATTGTTCAAAATCGGGCCAATTGTATACTTGCTCAGCGGTGTGATGATCAGAATCAAAAAAATCAGTGAGCCATATTGTTCATACTGGGTCATTTTTGCCCGCAAGTCAGCTGAAACAAGATCCTGTACGATCCTATAACCATCGAGCGGCGGCAGCGGTAACAGATTAAATACAAACAAAAGGATATTCAAGTTGATGAGCACCTCGAAGAATGGCTGAACGAATAATGGTAAATCAGGTCCAACGCCTGCTGCAAGCAATCCATAAAATATTAAAAACCCTAAAATTGCAACAAGCAAATTACTGAACGGACCGGCAAAAGAGACGAGCACCCCTGCCAATTTTGGATTCTTAAAATGAAAACGATTAACCGGTACGGGTCTCGCCCAACCAAATCCGGCTATCAATATCAACAGAGTTCCGATTGGATCCAAATGCGAAATCGGATTCAATGTGACTCTTCCTTCATTCTTTGCAGTCGGGTCACCGAACTTATAGGCCACATAGGCATGGGAAAATTCATGAACCGTAAATGCGATTAACAGTGACACAATGACATATGGAAGCTGTTCCAAAGGATAAGCCAAAAACCTTCCTATTTGATCAAAGAATTCCATCGATAGCTTCTCCCCCATTGTTTATTACCGTTAGTATACATCAAAAGAGCAAGAAGTGAAAAAACTCTGACTTCCGTGTCTTGCATTTCTTTTCCCATTGTGAAACACTACAAGATAAGAGAGGAAGGGGGGAAAAATAGATGCCATATGTAACAGTCAAAATGCTTGAAGGCCGTACAGACGAACAAAAAAAGGCTTTAGTCGAAAAGGTGACTGCAGCCGTTACGGAAACAACTGGAGCACCAGCTGAAGCCGTGACGATTTTCATTGAAGAAATGTCAAAAAATCATTTAGCAGTAGCCGGTGTCCGTAAAAGCGATTTATAAGTTTTACATAATGGGGAAAAGCTAAGCCATCAATTCGGCTTAGCTTTTGTTTTTAGCTGCTCAATATATTCATATGCCTCATCAATTTCTTCAAGCGTATATTTTTGTTTGCTTTTCAGCGTGAAAATTTTCTCGGTGACTTCCTCTTTTTCAAGCGTGTCGAAGTATAATACCGTTGAAACCAGCTCCAAAAACCTGGCATTCTGTTCGTTCATATCCTGTAAGCATGCCTCAAGAGCAGGCATCTCCACTTCCTGGATGGATAGGAAATCCCGGCCTGCATCCGTTATCGAATAACAATATTGATAATAGCCTGCTTTTTTTTCCCTTACTTCATTCAAGTAGCCCATTTCGCAGAGCTCTTCAATCCGTAAGGTCAACTCCTCCGAATATGGTCCGTAAAAGTGAAACTGAAACTTTTCATGAAATGGGAAGGACAGCTTCTTCGCGATATAAACGATCTTTTGTAATTTTTTCCGACCCGAGATTTCACCGGCAGTAGAAATTGCATTGATAATGTTTGCATGATCCTTAAACAAGGCTCGTCACTCCTCACCAAAAATGTACCACTTTAATCCGATAGCTCCAAAAGCTTACGAATCTGTTTTTTTATATTTTTCTTCGTAGATTCATCACGCAATAAATCCGCTGGGTAATACAACTTATGATCCGTTCTTCTTTTCCCTGAAATTGCATCGACAATTTCGGATTCACGCGATAATTCACGAATTTCGCCATTATTTTTCAGCAAGTGAATCGGCAATCTCTCCTCTTCCTCACCTGGCCGGTAAAAGTCATACGGCAGATCTGATGAAGAATCGACGACGAGATAATAATCCGGATCAATGCCCGCCTTCTTGAATAGCGTCCTTAACTCCATCAACCTGTTCATTTGACTGTTCGATGGATGGAATTCCACATATTTAAATAGTTTACGGTTAACGAAGCGAGTGCATAAATCTTTTAAAATCGCATCGTTTTCGTCTTCCCATGCTTCGAAATAATAGAGCATCACCGATTCATCCATTTTCAAGTAGTCCGTTAAAGTCACTTCTCCCCTGAACAATGAATAAAAATGGTTTGGTTCTTGTGCAAACTCATAACCGGATTCATATAAATGTTTCGCTCTATGTAGAATCTTGGTAAGTATGACCTCCGCACTTCTCGTAACTGGATGGAAATAAACCTGCCAATACATTTGGTATCGACTCATGATATAATCCTCAACCGCATGCATCCCGCTTTGTTTTATGACGGCATGTTCTTCCCTTGGCCTCATTACACGCAAAAGCCTTTCCATATCGAAATGTCCATAACTCACGCCAGTGAAGTAAGCATCACGCTGTAAATAGTCCATTCTATCAGCATCGATCTGACTTGAAATCAGGCTGACTACTAATTTGCCTTTATAGGTTTTCGCTATGACTTCTGCCACTTTTTTAGGAAAATCACGTCCAACCCTAAGGAGGATCCTATTAACTTCCGTATCGCCGAGGATTATCTGCCTCGTGAATTGCTCATGATCCAGGTCAAACACTTTTTCAAAAGAATGAGAGAAAGGACCATGACCCAAATCATGCAGAAGTGCTGCGCACAAGGATAGTAACCGTTCCTCAGGTTTCCATTCGGGTCTGCCCTCGAAAACATCATCCACGATTCTCCGAACAATCTCGTATACTCCAAGCGAATGGCTAAGCCGACTATGTTCCGCACCATGAAAGGTTAAATAAGTCGTTCCCAGCTGTTTGATCCTTCTAAGACGCTGAAATTCCTTCGTCCCTATTAAATCCCATATAACCCGGTCGCGAACATGTATATATCGGTGCACCGGGTCCTTGAATACTTTTTCTTCTTGTAATTTTTCACCGGAATATTCCATGAACTACCCTCTTTTTCGTAATCTCGATGCACTCATTATAGCGTGTTTTGACAAAAAACCCTAACTTCCACCTTGCTAGTAAGAGGGGTCATTTTGTAAGAAAACGGAAGTTTCAGTCCGATTTTGTCTTGAAATTAAAGAAATAAAAAATCACCGCAGTGTGTCGAATCTGGGTGATGATTACTTGTTTCATTTATCATAAGCAAACAATCCACTCTAACTATATATCATGGATCCTACTTTAGTTTTTTATTGATTTTATCTAGTAACTCGTCTTCTGTCGGTGCAGCAACTGGACGGTTATTGACAAAGGCAAAAGACTTCTTTCTGCCAGGACCGCAATAGGATTGACAGCCCACTTCAATTTTCGCGTCGGGATCAAGCTTTTCAAGACGCGGGATCAACGTTTTAATGTTTACCGCCAAGCAGTCATCGCACACTCTGAATTCATTGGACATCCTCCGGTCACCATCCTTTCCATGACAAACTATTTTCATCCATTTATACGACTAAAGGGTATTTTACCGTTTCTACTTATGAATATCAAGAGGGCTGGATGATGTGAAAAGCATGTAAATAATCAAAAAACTAGTATCCTTTTAACCTTTTTGTATAAAAAATCCATATTTTGTCCAAAATGCTAGTAGAACACTCCATAAATCACTGCCACACGATATTTTATATAGTTATTTATTTTAAAAATTACCAGAAAGGGAGTATGTAGAAATGAAGGTTCGTCAAGACGCCTGGACAGAAGAAGATGATTTGCTTTTGGCAGAAACGGTATTGCGCCATGTGCGGGAAGGCAGCACTCAGCTCAATGCTTTTGAAGAGGTAGGAGATAAGTTGAATCGCACCTCTGCAGCATGCGGATTCCGCTGGAATGCAGTTGTCCGCCATAATTATGATAAAGCGCTTTCCCTTGCCAAGAAACAGCGTAAGCAGCGGCAAAGGATCCTTGGAAAAGATCAAGGAGGAAAAAAACGACTTCTTTATACACCGCCGTCCCCAACGATTTCCGACATAATGGTTCCCCATGTACAAGAAGAGGAACTAGAGTTGAAATCCGAAGTCGATATTACCAATTATGAAACAGCAGAGGAATTCGTTGTGGCAGAAGCCCTCGCTCCTAAGACACAGCACACACCAGTAACCTTGGAAACGGCCATGAGCCTCGATACCGTCATCGCCTATTTGGAATCTATGAACGGCCGCATGCTCCAAGCCGAAGTATTAAAAACCGAAAATGAAAGATTGAAGCTTGAAATTAAAGGGCTGAAAAAGCGAAATGAAGAATTGGAGAATAAAATCAGCCACCTAGAGCAAAACAGCGGCTTGATGCAGGAAGATTATGAAACTTTGATGAATATCATGAATCGAGCAAGAAAGCTGGTATTGTTAGAGGAAGAGGAACGTCCGGCAACTAAATTCAAGATGGACCGGAATGGCAATTTGGAAAAAATGGCCGAGTAATAAGATAATGTGGGGATAAGTTACATAGATCAACCACATGATAAAGGCCGTTTCACCCATGTTTATCCGAAAAAGGGAGCCAATAAGGCTCTTTTTTTCATTGTTTCAAGAAAGAAGGAATAATATCTCCCTGGACGCCGCTGCCTATCATCCAGTCCTTTTACAGTTTCAGTGAATGCTAAAGTCGTATTAAATGAACGAAGCCGTTCCTGACTTAATGGAACGGCTTCGTTCATTTCAATCCTTTAATGCATCAAATACTTTATCATTGCGTTCCACCACTCTTGTCAAGTATGCCTCATACATCGGCCATTCCTGAACGGAAAGAGTGTCAGAGAATATCCTTTCGCTATGTTCCTTCAATACATGCAGGAATCTGAGCATCACGTCCTGAACACTCAATTGCACACCCAACAATTCAGTTAGGGACGCCATCACCGAAGGGACGATATCAGGATAAACGAATTTGGTTTCTGCATTTCCTTTAGCTGCATCATAAAAACCCTTCACGAGACTGGCACGTTCAGCTCCGCTTCCATTGACACACAAATAGATTTGCACCGCTACGCCATTGCGGATCCTACGTTGGGAAATACCGGCAAATTTTTGCCCATTTATACTTAAATCATAACTTCCAGGACAATAGGAACCGACGATTTCCCTTGCTTCCATCGTGACTGGGAAATCGGAAAACATCAATTGGACAAGCTCCCACATCGCATCATATCCACGATTGATTTCAATTTTCCGCTCGTTTTCAGGAAAAATGAGCGACAAATTAAGGACACCCTCATCCAGCACGACTGCCAGCCCTCCGGAATTCCTCACGATGGCCTGAAAGCCATGTTCTTCTAAATGATCCAAACCCTTTTTAAGAAAAGGCAACTTCGTATCCTGTATACCCATGACGATGGTTCGGTGGTGTACCCACGCTCTGGCTACGGCCGCTGATTCACCTGACCCTACGGAAGCACAAAATGTATCATCCATCGCAAAGGACTCCAGAGCAGGAAACTGAGGTCCGACGGAAGATTGATCAATAATCCTCCACTCTTGCTGCATTAATAATGAATCTATTTCACCCATACGAATCTCCCTCTAACATTTAATCCTCAAGCTGCCTATTGATACTGCGCCACAAACCCCTGTGCCGCTGTAATGACAGCCAGTTTATATACATCCTCTTCACTGCATCCTCTCGAAAGGTCATTCACCGGACGATTCAGGCCCTGAAGGATCGGACCGACCGCTTCGAAGCCGCCCAAGCGCTGTACCATCTTATAGCTGATGTTCCCTGCTTCGAGACTTGGAAAAATAAAAACATTCGCATCCCCCTGAATAAGGGAATCCGGTGCTTTTTTTCTTGCTACCGAAGGAACGAAGGCCGCGTCAAACTGAAATTCCCCATCAAGGATGATTTCAGGGTCCATTTCTTTTGCCAAATCGACAGCATCAACCACTTTTAAGGTCTCGGGGGATGTTGCGGATCCCTTCGTCGAAAAGCTCAGCATCGCCACACGCGGTTCGATATCGAACATTAGTGCAGTCTTCGCACTTTCTATAGCAATTTCAGCCAGGTCCTGGGAATCGGGGTTTATATTGATGGCACAATCCGCGAACACATATTTTTCTTCATCCCGGACCATGATGAATACTCCCGATGTTTTTTGGACGCCTGGCTTTGTTTTAATGATCCTTAGGGCGGGCCGAACCGTATCGGCAGTCGAATGAGTTGCGCCGCTGACCATTCCATGTGCCAGTTTCATTTGGACGAGCATGGTTCCGAAATAGTTCTCATCCATTAAGATTTCACGTGCTTGTACATCGGTCGCTTTACCATCACGGACCTTAACGAATGCTTCTACCATTTCATCCATCATGATATAATTCTTCGGATCATATATTTCGATTGCATCAAGGGAGACCTTTAAATCTTTTGCCTTCTCTTGAATCAACCCGATATCCCCAATCAATACAGGTGTCACCAGTTTAGCTTTGGAAAGCCTGCCTGCCGCTCCCAAAATCCGTTCATCCAACCCTTCTGGAAAAACGATCTTTAAATTATGCCCCATAATTTTCGATTCCAATATTTCAAATAAATCACTCATTGGCTATTCCTCCTTTTTAGATACGTTTCCCCCATTTTTTTTATATTTAACCATTCGATGAAAATCCATTGCCGTCTTCTTTTAAGAATACTCCAGGAGCCAGGTAAATTCCAGCCACTTCGGTCCCTCCCAATCCGCAAATCTGAAATTTGCAGAACGCCGAAAACAGTGATGGTGTTTGCGGGTTGATATAAATTTCCTTATACTGAAACTATGTTATATTAAAGTTATAATAAGACTTAGGAGTGATCGTAATGAGTGAAGCAGCACAAACACTGGACGGCTGGTATTGTTTACATGATTTCCGTCTAATTGACTGGTCTTCTTGGAAAACGTTATCAAGTGACGAACGCCAATTGGCCATCTCAGAGTTCCAAGGTTTACTGGATAAATGGAATATGACACAAAGCGACAATGAAGGCAGCCATGCCCTATATTCAATCGTTGGTCAGAAAGCGGACTTCATGCTTATGTTTGCCCGCCCAACCATGGAAGAATTGAATGCAATTGAAAACGAATTCAACAAAACGAAGCTTGCCGAATATACAATTCCCGCTTATTCATACGTTTCCGTCGTGGAATTAAGCAATTACTTAGCTGGCGGAGATGATGAGGATCCATACCAGAACCCTCATGTCCGTTCCAGACTTTATCCGATACTTCCAAAAGCGAAACATGTATGCTTCTATCCAATGGACAAGCGTCGTGATGGCGATGATAACTGGTATATGCTTTCCATGGAAGAGCGCAAAGGCTTAATGCGTTCCCACGGCTTGATTGGCCGCAGTTATGCAGGTAAAGTGAAACAAATCATTTCGGGTTCTGTCGGTTTTGACGATTATGAATGGGGCGTAACACTATTCGCAGATGATGTCCTTCAATTTAAAAAATTAATCTATGAAATGCGTTTTGATGAAGTGAGTGCACGTTACGCTGCATTTGGTTCTTTCTTTGTAGGCAATATCCTGCCGGAAGAAAACGTACCTTCATTCCTATACGTATAAGACGAAGAGCTTCCGGTTTCCGGAGGCTTTTTTTGCGTCCCCTCCTTATTTTTTCCCGGCTTTGGAATAAATTCAATCCATATCCCATACATTTTCAATAGTGATGAATTCATTTTTTCACAGTCCCATTCAGCTTCAGGAAAATTGATCAAGGCAATTCCTGACTCCAGCGAGGTGAAGGAACGTTACTTCTATTAATTAGCCGACAAGAGGATATGGCTTATATCATGAACGGCAGCCGTTATGTATCGCTTAACATTCATTGTGGTTTTTTAAGCCACCCGGGGATTGTCCAATAAACATATACAATACTACCGGTCGCTATAAATCGCACTGTTTCTTCCAGTCCACTCTCTCGGATTGTCCAAATTCCACAGCATCAACTAAACCTTGAATTTAGGAGGGAATGCAATGTCACAAAATAATCCTTATGGTAATTATCCGTACGGAGGAAGCCCTTATTACCCCTATGAGAATAATGAGCCTGAACTAAGGCAGCAGAATCCTAACCAGCAACAAGGTTACCAACAGCAAGGATACCAACAGCCATCATACCAGCCACAACAGCCCACTATGGCAGGCACGCCACAACAAGTGCCGATGACGATGGGTCAACCCCCTTCCGGACCACAGATACCTGGCATGCTTCCGGTCGAACAGTCGTACATCGAGAACATCTTGCGTTTGAATAAAGGGAAATTGGCCACTGTTTATACAACGTTTGAAAACAACAAGGAATGGAATGCCAAGATCTTCAAAGGAATCATCGAGGCTGCAGGACGCGATCACTTAATCATAAGCGATCCTCAAACGGGAAAACGATACTTAATCCCGATGGTATACTTAGATTATATAACGTTTGATGAAGAAATCGAATATGAATATCCATTTGGAGGCACTGGGCTTACCACCTATTCGCCAAGGTAAAAAAATCCTATATAGAAGAGCCTCAGAATCTATTTGATTCTGAGGCTCTTCTTATATTGGAATGACTTTTTCCCAAAAAGAGCTGACCCAGAAGGTCAGCTACCTTCATTACAAGTATTTATATGCAGCAATGATCATTAAGACCCAAGCAACCAAGAATGAAACCCCGCCAAGCGGTGTGATGGCCCCTAGGACTTTGATTTGCGTAACGCTTAGAACGAATAGGCTTCCGGAAAACAGGATAATTCCTATTAGCATAAGCCAGCCGGACCAGTTGATCAGCGGACTTGAAATCTTCCCAGCCAATATTCCGATTACCAATAAACCAACCGCATGGAACATTTGATATTGAACAGCGGTTTGCCAGGTTTCTAAATATTTATCAGGAATTTTCCCTTCCAGCCCGTGTGCACCGAATGCACCTAGTGCCACAGCAATAAACCCATTCAATGCACCTAAAATGATGAACAGTTTCAATTATTTCGCTCCCCTTCCCTAATTTAAAAATCGAACAAGGACTCCCCATTGGCCTCATCCATTTTAACCGGTTCTACATTCGGTGTAGCCGACATAACGGGCTGGGTCAATGTGATTGGCTTCGGCATGCTGATGTTCGCTGCTTTTTCATCCACCATTACTTCACAAAGGGACTTAATGGCGATTACATACCCCTGCACCTTATCCTCTGAATTTGCCTGTTTCGCTTTTAAAACAAGCTCTTCGATTTTATCTAACATTTGTCTTGATGAAATATCCAACTTTACCACCTCGTCTATATACAGGTCAAAACTATCATAACTAGCATAGCAAAAATCAGAGAAGAAAACACCTTGCATATTTCCTACCTTTTCATTGGCTTGGCTTGAAATTTCAAGCATGGCTGTCCTGAGGAATGAAAGACATCAAGAGAAGGCTGGTTTGATGTTTTGAATTGAAAAGCACGGCAGCCCTTTGGAAAACTGGGATCCCAAGTTATATAGAAATGACTGCACGCCATACAATTCACCCGTTTCGTTTTCCTGCCCATATCATCGGTTCGTGATTTTCCAATCAATTGGGGATTCCCCCATTTCCAACAGCAATTGATTTGTTTTGGAAAAAGGTTTTGTGCCAAAGAAACCACGGGAAGCCGACAGCGGACTTGGATGTACGGACTTAATGATTTTATGGCGGGTTTCATCAATCAAAGGGATTTTGGTTTGAGCAGGTTTTCCCCACAGGATGAATACAACCGGTTTCGGACGGTCATTCAATAGGCGAATAACTTGATTCGTAAAGATTTCCCATCCTTTTCCGCGGTGTGAGTGCGCCTCCCCCTCACGCACAGTCAAGACGGTATTCAATAGAAGCACTCCCCGTTTTGCCCATTCAACAAGGTAACCATTATCCGGAACCTCATAGCCTAGATCGGTGTTTAACTCTTTAAAGATATTTCTTAAAGAGGGTGGGATGCGAACTTCCGGCTTAACTGAAAAACTAAGGCCATGCGCTTGACCAGGGCCATGGTAAGGGTCCTGTCCAAGGATGACAACCTTTACGTCTTCATAAGGAGTATAGTGAAGCGCATTGAAAATATCGTCCTGATCAGGATGAATGACTTGCTGGCTGTACTCTTGCTTTATAAATTCCCTTAGCTCCTGGTAATATTCTTTTTTGAATTCCTCTTTCAATAGAGGCCACCAATCATTTGTCAATAACTGCTTTTCCATCTGCCACAGCCCCTTTCCACTTTTTGAAACTATATTATATCAAACTTAATCGCCTTGCCTTTTCCATAGATTACGATTTATGTTTCTATATACCCCAAAAGTGGGAAAATAGAAAGTTAGCAAGCAATTTAACCATGTTGGAGGATTCCCTATGAAAAAATGGTACAAAAGAAAACGATTTTATCTGCTTGTCAGCATTTTGATCGTCATTGCAATCGTAATCGTCTATAACAGCTACAAGCCTCTCCCCGATGGTATTTCTTATGAAGGAAAAGTTCATCATGTCGAGGATATCGATTTCATCTATGACCTTTCCTATCACGATGAACAAGGGAGTCTGCAACATGAGCAGCGAATTTTCCAAACCATAAATCAAGCGATAGAAGAGGCTGATTCTTATATCGTAATCGATATGTTTTTGTTTAATGCTTTTTATGATGAAAAGATAAACTTCCCGAAGTTAACCGAGACTCTGAAGGATAATCTGGTGAAACAGAAGAAAAGGAAACCTGATCTCCAGGTTATATTCATTACAGATGAAGTGAACACTTCCTATAATGCCTACCAATTAGAGGCATTGGAAACGATGAAAAAAAGTGGCATTGATGTCATTGTTACCAACTTAGACCGCCTCCGGGATCCTAATCCTCTCTATTCAGGTGTATATCGGACCTTTTTCCAATGGTTCGGTGAAAGCGGAAAAGGCTGGATTGTGAATCCAATGGCCAAAAGCGCACCAAAGGTCACCTTGCGTTCTTACCTTAGACTGATGAATATCAAAGCCAATCACAGAAAAGTGGTCGCTACTGAAAAAACGGCCATCATCTCATCTGCCAATCCTCATGACGCAAGTGGATTCCATTCCAATATCGCGTTCCAGATGGATGGGAATATCATCGGCGATTTTCTTAAAGCCGAAGAAGCCGCTTCGAAATTCTCGGGAGGACCAAAGTCATTTCCTGAGTTCAAAGGGACATCGGCAGATAAAGGACCGATATCGGTACAACTGCTAACGGAAGGAAAAATCAATAAACATGTCCTTAAGGCAATTAAGGATGCAAAAAAGGGGGACAAGATCCATCTTGCCATGTTCTACATTGCCGATCGCGAGGTTGTCGAGGCATTAACGGATGCAGCTGAACGGGGTGTGAAGATTCATATGATATTGGATCCGAATCAAAACGCTTTCGGAAGTGAGAAAATCGGGCTTCCCAACCTTCCGGTTGCCGCCGAATTTGAAAAACTGGGGGATGAAAACATCTCGATCCGCTGGTACAAAACAGATAAAGAACAGTTCCATACAAAATTGATGATGATCCAAAAGGCTAATGAAACGGTTATCCTTGGAGGATCGGCTAATTATACCTCCCGCAATCTAGATGACTATAATCTTGAAGCGAATGTTGAAATCCATGCTCCAAATGATGCCGGCGTTTCCAAGGATGTCGATAGCTATTTTCAAAGACTTTGGACAAATCAAAACGGAACTTACACGGTGGATTACAGTGAATACCAAAAGAAACTGCCTGTCTTCAAATACTTGACCTACCGCATTCAAAAGGTATTCCGCTTCACCACTTACTAAATATTCTTCGATAAAAATGTTTATCCGTGCCCAAACAAGGTTATATACTACTATAGCCAATCGGCAACTGTAATAAGCAAGATTCCATTTACCTATTTTCAAGAGAATCTCACTGAAATTCAAGGAGGAGTTTATATGTATCAAGTACATGTAGTAGAAAACGGTTTACAAGCAAAGGAAAAAATCGATGAATTAGTTACATCAGGTTATACGAAAGACGATGTATATTTGTTTGCCCATGATAAAACCCGTTCAAAACACCTTACCGAGAATACAAATACAGAAGGTGTAGGCATGAAGGAACAAGGTTTCCTTGATACCGTCGGAAATCTCTTTAAATCACGCGGAGATGAACTTCGTAATCGAATGAGCAACCTTGGCCTTAGTGATATGGAGGCAGAACGTTACGAGGAAGTTCTTGACGAAGGAAAAGTAGTCATCGTCGCTTCCAAACAAGACAATAAAGACGGGGTTACACACTAAAACCCTATATGAATTCATAAAAAACGAGGCCCCAAAACCTGTGGCCTCGTTTTTTATAATCATTATCCCAGGATGCTTTGGTACGTGGCCTTTGCATGGACCATGTCCTTCGTACCGTGTATCAACGCCCGTCCATCCTTGAAAATGACGATACGCTCCCCAGCTTTTTCACAAGAGAGAAGAAATGGATTGAATTTCACCAAATAGCCGCTGCCGTCCAGATCCTTGGCTAATTTCTCGAGTTGCAGTTTCAAAGGTTTTGGCGGTCTTACCTGTACAGTATCCCTCCCGCAAAGAACAGCCGTTTTCGTTGCATTCTCCATTGTTAAAAAGGGATATGTCCTCTGCTCCCCGCATGAGAGACAATCTTTCTTTTTTGCTTTTGTCAATTTAACGGTTTGGTATTGATTTCTCCACAGATCAAAAGAAACAAGTGCAGGCCGTACAGATTCCCAATCTTCTACAAGGATTTTCAAAGCTTCGGCAGTTTGGTGTGCCACTACCATCGTTACTGCTGGTGATATGATTCCTCCTGTGTCACAGGTCATACCTTGAATGGGGATCGCTTTCAGCAAACAGTGCAAACATGGTGTCTGTCCGGGAAGGATCGTCAAAGTCATCCCCACACTTCCCACACATGCCCCATAAATCCATGGTATATGAAGCTTTTGTGATAAATCATTAATTATCATCCGTGTCTCAAAATTATCGGTTGCATCCATGATCAAATCAACATCACCAAGCAGCTGCTCGAGGTTCTGGGCTGTTGCGTCCATGATGATGGCATTCACTTCAACTTCATGATTGATATCAAATAAATGACGCTTTGCCGCTTCTGCCTTTGGCAGTTTCTCCTCGACATCCCGTTCCGTATACATTTGTTGGCGCTGTAAATTACTGGTCTCGACATAATCCCTGTCGACAATGGTAAGCTTCCCTACTCCTGCACGAGTAAGGGCCTCGGCATTAGCAGATCCCAAAGCCCCTGCACCAAGAAGCAATACATGCTTCTTCATAATTTTCAATTGGCCCCCTTCACCAATGGGGGCGAATAAAGTCTGCCTTGAAAATCGCTCTTTCACCGTGAACCCTCCCTTCCAAATGCTTTAGCCTCCACTTACTGGCGGAATGAAAGCTACAGTATCTCCATCAGATAGAATTGTGTCATCATCGGCAAATTCTTCATTGACCGCTGTCATCACGGTTTCAAGACCTTCCAATTGAAAATCCACCTTCATTTTTCCTTTTAGCTGGGCTACACTCATTCCATTTCCTTCTATAGTAACAGTCTCCTTACCTAGCTCATCTTTCAATTGGGCAAATAAAAGTACATTAATCATCAATATCCTCCTCTTCAGGTTTCCCCGTTGGATATGGAACGGTTTCCAACTGGTTTCCGACCCATGTCTCCCCATCTTCCCAGTGTTCCTTTTTCCAAATCGGGACGATTTCTTTAATTCTTTCAATCGCATACCTGTTTGCCTCATATGCATCATTCCGATGTGGCGTACTAACGGCAATAACCACTGCGATATCCGTGATTTCAAGTTTACCTACACGATGGGTGATAGCCGCTTCTGCATCAGGCCAACGCTCCTTGATCTCTGATCCGATTTGCTCCAATTTCTTGATGGCCATCGGTTCATACGCTTCGTATATTAGGAAGAGAGTCTTTTTTCCTTTCGTCATTTCCCTCACCGTACCAATAAAGGTCGTGACGGCACCAGCATTTCGACTGACTACTTTATCAATCACTTCCTGGATGACAATCGGCTCTTTTGAAATATTATAATTCATGTCTACCATCCTTTATATATAATTCAGTTCGATCAATATAACCTGCCTCTTGATAATCTTCCATCGTATTCATATTGAAAAAAAGGTAGTGAAAATGTTCAGGATTCTCGCGATATAACTTAAATTCGGTTTCTTTCATGATTTTCACCGAAATCTTTTCCAAAAATAGTCTCATTTTCAATTCATGTTTTAATAAACAGTCCGTCAGTACAGGAAGACATCTTTTATGGTAAACAGCAAAAAGCGGCTGGAGCCTGCCATTTATTTCTGGAATGACTGCGTCGAATTCAGGTTCATAATTGGATATGATATCCTTTATGGCAGCTGCACTCACAAACGGCATATCACAGGCTGCAAGGAACTGAAGCTCCGTTTCCGATGAGGTCAACCCTGCATGCAATCCGCCAAGAGGTCCTTGATCTTTATGTAAATCCGGAATTAGCGGCAGCTGCAGAAAACGATATTCTTCAACTGTATTCGTAATGACCATAATGTTTTCTGACACCTTTTTCAATTCGGATGCCACTCTTGAAATGTTCACAATGCCACCTATGGACAACAGGGCCTTATTCACGCCCATACGGCTTGATTTCCCACCAGCTAAAAGCAACATTGTCCATTCCATAGAAATCACCCTCCCTTTTTTGGGTTTAATCCAGCATCGAACGGTAAAGCTATACTAAATGTATCCCACTATATTTAAATATTTTAAATCAACTTTGAAAATAATGACACCTTCACAAACTTTGCTTTGCATATCAAAAGATGGAAAGTAGGATCAAAAGCTAAAAAGCAGGCCACCCACCCATTTTATTTTCTGAATTCCATGTCCGAAAAAATGACTCATGCGTGGCCATTCCATTACCTTTCTTAAGGTACTTATATTAAGGTGAAATCTAAGTTTTACATAAAAGAAATTTTGGTATATTCTAAAAATAGGATATTAACTGGTATGCTGATAATATCG
This sequence comes from Peribacillus sp. NPDC055009, assembly GCF_053608705.1. Classification (NCBI taxonomy): domain Bacteria; kingdom Bacillati; phylum Bacillota; class Bacilli; order Caryophanales; family Bacillaceae; genus Peribacillus; species Peribacillus sp. NPDC055009. Next base: position 459,488 of record NZ_JBSGVZ010000002.1, read on the forward strand.
AAATCTAATTCTCCTGAGGAGGTCACATAATGACTATGAAAAGAGCTATGACAGTTGCCGGATCGGATTCGAGCGGCGGTGCAGGTCTTCAAGCAGATTTAAAGACATTCCAAGAATTCGGCGTTTACGGTATGTCCGCTTTAACGACAATCGTGACGATGGATCCAAAGAATGGCTGGTCCCATAATGTATTCCCTACACCGGTCGAGGTTTTAGAAGCCCAAATCGAAACGATTCTATCAATCGGCATCGATGCCATGAAAACGGGAATGCTTGGATCAGTGGAAATCATTGAACTTGTTGCCCGTAAAATAGACGAGTTGAAGCTGGACAAGGTCGTAATCGATCCAGTTATGGTATGTAAAGGTGAAGATGAAGTATTGCACCCTGAAACGGCTGTAGCTCTGCGCGAACTGCTTGTTCCACGTGCAACTGTAGTCACGCCAAACCTGTTCGAGGCCGCTCAGTTAGCGGGAACTGCGCCTATCAAGACGATTGACGATATGAGGGCTGCAGCCAAAAAGATTCATGAACTTGGTGCAAAATATGTCTTGATCAAAGGCGGTAATAAGCTGGATCATGATAAAGCCATTGACCTTTTATATGACGGAACTGAATTTGAAATCCTTGAATCAGAAAAAATCGAAACGACCAATACACATGGTGCCGGCTGTTCATCTTCAGCGGCCATTGCAGCTCAATTGGCTGAAGGTAAAAGCCCGCGTGAGGCTATCCTCATTGCTAAAGACTTCATCACCGAGGCCGTTCGCCATTCTTGGAAGATGAATGACTATGTTGGACCTGTCAATCATGGTGCATACCATAAATATGGAATCGCTGAAAAAACACAAAAATAAAACATCAAGTTTAATGGCCGCTCAAATTCATCGAGCGGCCTTTTTCGCTTTTTTCGTTTTTATTTAGTAAAATAGAAAGAAGGAAAAGCTTATCTAGCCGCCCAGTTAAGGAGGAAATTATAGTATGAAACCTATAGACCGTACAGAGGTGCAAAATGCCATTGATTCTTTCGCAGGACAAGATGTATATCTTCACCTTGAAACGACAAATGGTGCCTATGCCACTCATGTAGATGAAGCTTTCTTTTCGGCAGGCGCTTATATTCGTAATGCTCTTATACAGTATGAACATGGGAAGATAGTTGGGGATGGACCCTACCGCATCGGCTTGAAGCTCAATATTGGCTGGGTATATGCAGAAGGCGTTAACCACTTCGAAATGGATGAACAAGGAAGGTTGCTATTGGCAGGCCTTGATTTTTCCGGAAAGCTTGCTGTCTCCATGCAGCTCAGTCCCACTCCTTTTGAATGATGGCAACTTGCTTGAAATATATCATATAATTCCGATGAAAACTCCCATTTACCGATAACCATACTCACTGTAAGTAGAACGGAAGGAGAAATATACCTTGGAAAAAGAACGCCATGTATTAGTTATATTCCCACATCCCGATGATGAAGCCTTCTCGGTCTCCGGAACGCTTGCCCTTCATAGAGAAGCGGGCACTCCTGTCACCTATTTATGCTTAACTTTAGGAGAAATGGGACGTAATTTAGGAAACCCTCCATTTGCAACAAGGGAATCGCTCCCTAAAATTCGTAAAAAGGAATTAATCGATGCAGCAAATGCGATTGGAATCCAAGATTTACGCATGCTTGGATTGCGTGATAAGACAATTGAATTCGAAGATGATGAAAAGCTGACTTCATTATTTACCGATGCCATCAATGAATTGAATCCTTCATTGATCATTACGTTTTACCCAGGATACAGTGTCCATCCTGACCATGAAGCGACAGCACGGGCTGTGGTGCGGGCCGTTGAAAGAATGGAAGCGAAAGAGAGGCCTAAACTTCATTGTGTCGCCTTCTCGAATAACTGCATTGACGAATTAGGGCAACCTGACATCATTCATGATATCTCTGCCGTCGAAGAAAAAAAGGTAGCCACATTCACTGCCCACCGTTCGCAAACTCAGGCAATGGTGATCGATTGGAAAGAAAAATTCGAAAATCAGGATGCCGATTTTCTAGACTGGATTCGCAAAGAAAGATTATGGACCTATAAGTTTTAAAGAAACCGCCAATATGGCGGTTTTCTTTGTTTATGGCATAAAAAAAAACGCCTGTGGGATACAGGCGGAGAAAAGGGGGATACTTTGGAAAATCAATCATAATATAAGCATCCCCAAAATTCTTCATTTTATACAATCATATTCAAAAAATTAAGCAGACAAGCGTTCCTCATGCTGCATTTTCACTCTTGCCGAGGCTTTTTTTCCATGCGCCAAGTAATAAATGCCAATAAGTATGAACGCAAAGATAGACATTCCTATGAATAACCCTTTGAACCCTGTATATGGAATAAGGAATCCCAATAGGAATGGGCCCACACCAATACCGAAGTCATACATTGTAAAAAATGTAGATGTGGCTAATCCCATCCGATTTGAGGGGGCTTCCTTGATGGAAATCGCTTGACTGCTTGATTGGAACGTACCATATCCCACTCCGATAAAGGCGCCGGCAATCAGGAGCGTGATACCATGATGGGATTGGCTCAGGATGACCATACCGATGGCAAATAGCAAGAGCGATGGGTAAATAACTGCATTTTCCCCCTTCACATCAAACATCCGGCCTGTAAACGGACGGGACGCCAAAAGGAAAACAGCAAATACGACAAAGAAAAAGCTCGCCGCATCCATTAAATCCATTTCCTTTGCAAAAGACGTTAAATAGGACAAGATGCTCGAATAGGTAAATCCGGCAAATCCGATAAAAACGGCAATGGGAAGTGCCCTTTTTTCAAAGTAATCACTGATTTTAAATCCTTTTTGTGGTGAAGCTCCGACCTTTTCCCCTTCAGGCACATTCATGAATAACGATGCAACTAAAGAAAACGCGGCAAATAAAGAGGCTGCATAGAAAATGATGGAATAACTGAAATGCTGTGTTATCAGCAATCCAATAAACGGACCGAAAGCCATTGCCAAGTTTGTACTCATGGCAAAGTAACCTGTGCCTTCCCCGCGTCTTTCATTCGGAATGATATCTGCAGCAATCGTTCCAGTTGCCGTAGTGGCAAGGCCAAAAGCAAAACCGTGAATAAGCCGATCGATCAATAATAGGGATAAACCATTCACCAGGAAATAGCCAATGGACGCAATCAGGAATAGCACCAACGAGCCAAGCAACATCTTTCTGCGGCCGATCTTGTCAATTTTTTTCCCTGCAATCGGTCTGACAAGCACAGCACCGAGAACAAAGATACTTGAAGCAAGCCCTGCTTGTGCTTGCGAAGCATGAAAATTATCCATCGTATAAATGGTCAATGTCACCATCAAGACATAAAAAGTTAAAAATAGAAAAAAGTTCGCAGACGAAACAATCAGAAAGTCTTTCGTCCACAATTTCGGTTTTTGATTCATTTCAATCCTTCTTCCTTACTATTGTTTTAATTTTTCCTTCAGGAAAATCAACGTTCGTAACGTTGCCTCCCGGTCTTCTTCAGCCAAACCGCTCATTAATTGAAGTTCAAATTCCTCAACTACCTTTTTGGCCTCTTGATAAGTCCTTAAACCTGACTCCGTTAACTGTATTCTCCGTTCCCGTTTATCTTTTCCAGGAACTTGTTCAATCAACTCAAGTTCTTCCAATCGGTTTACCGTCCTGGTTACCGTCGGTTTCTCCACATCTAAATAAGTGCTTATTTCAACAAGCGTAGAACAGCCGAACTGACTCAGATAATATACAATCGACCATTGGGAATGATAAAGATCAACCTTGGCCAATTGTTCATTTAACTTTTTCGTAAATGACCTTGAAAATTGTAAGTTATGATGAAAAAAACCATTTTGAAAGGACAAAGGTATTCCTCCTGTAAAGTAGTTACCTAGGTAACTATACACCTATTCAGTAAAAATGTCTAGCCTTCGGAGGAACGAAAATAATCGTAGACACACTGTTCCCTAAGCTTCTCCATCACTTCCTACACAACAAGAAAAAACCTCTTTTCAGGAGGTTGGGGCTATTATTTGAGAGTTTGGAGGAAATACTCGTGAATTTGGGGCTTTTACTCATGAGTTTCGCGCTTTCACTCGTGATTTTATAGGACATAAACCAAAAAGGAAACCCCGCTATTAGCGAGGTTTCCTTTTATATGCTTCTTTTCTCCTGGTTGATTACATCAAGGCATATTTAACTGAGATAGCGGCAAACGATAAAGCTTATCATCCTTTTCATCAGGATTTCCTCGGCCGTCCGTATTGTTGCTTATGAAATAAAGAAATTTTTCATCAACGAATACATCGCGTATCCTTCCTGAGCCAGTAATGATATTAGTCAGTTTTCCGCTTTTTACATCATAACTTTTAAGCGCTTCGCCCCTTAAGGCTGCAAAATAGAGCTTTCCGTCAAAATAGGCCATGCCAGAAGGAGCCCATGTATTTTCACCGGAATGAATCAATGGTTTTACCATATCAGCTTTTTGCTCATCGCCCTGTATCTCAGGCCAGCCATAGTTCTTACCCGGATCAATTTTATTTAATTCATCGTGAGCCGAATCTCCATGCTCACTTTCATACAACTGTCCTGCTTCATCCCAAGCAAGGCCTTGTGGATTGCGGTGACCGTATGAATAGACGTATGAATTCGCGAAAGGATTATCGTTCGGAATGGTGCCATCCAGGTTCATGCGCAGAATTTTCCCGCCTAAAGAATCTGTGTCCTGTGCGATCTCAGCCCTTCTTGCATCACCTGTCGTTACATATAGCTTATCATCCGGACCAATCTTGATCCTGCCGCCATGGTGGAAGTCCCCGCTTGGTATTCCGTCGATTAAGGTTTCCATCTCCTGCCACTCATCATCATTTTTTTCTAAAATGACGATTCGATTGATGGGATTCCCGCCTTCTTCATACGTATAATAAGCGAAAGCTTTACCTCTCTTAGAGAAATCGGGAGCTAATAAAAATCCAAGCAACCCAGCTTCCGCTTTTGACGACAATGTCTTTTTTAGGTTGACCTTTTGCCGTGTCATCTTACCCTTGTCCCATTCAACGATAGTTCCTGTCCGCTCCGAAACATACATTGTGTCCCCATTCTTCTGAATCGACCATGGGGCATGCAAGTTCGTTACCAGCACATCCGGATCTTCGCCTAAAGTGCCCGTCACTTCCTTGTCAGGATTCGGCTCGGTTTCAGTGTCATCATCATTCATGTTACAACCAGTTAAAATCAATGCAGCCATAAGGAAAAATAAGAGCAATTTTTTCAAAAGTCTTTCTCCCTTCGATTCATGAGTTTAATAGGCTGACTGTTTAAGTACCTTTAAAATGGCCTCCGCTACACCGGATTCATCATTCTTGCCTGTTACTTCATCACACAGTTTTTTTATTTCGAACGGGGCATTTCCCATTGCGACTGACAAACCTACCCGTTCAAACATGGATACATCATTATAATTATCCCCAATAGCCATCGTTTCCTGCATCGATCCGGATTTTCCATTCACATATGTTTCAAGTGCCGTACCTTTTTGAGCTGTTTCACTCATGATTTCCACATTTTCACGTCCCGATGAAGTGACTGTAACTCCCTGTCCTTCCAATTTCGAAGCAATTTCATTTAATAAATTTAAATCCTTTGAGAAGCTGAGAATTTTATAATATTCCTCATTCGAACGGCTGAATAACTCGGAATAATCGGAAATGGAAGTTACCTGTCCAAGCTGTAAACGCTCCTCCGCATATTTCCGCATATTCTCAGGGTCAATGTCCGGATTGGCTGTAACGAATACATCAACCAAAACAGATATTGCGTTTTCATAGTCTTTAGAATAAATTCCCTGACTCGTATATATTTCGAAATAAATCCCTTGTTCTTCGAGGAATCCAGCGACCATTTTAGCAGTGGCAGCTGACATTGGATTGGAAGCGGCAATATTTCCATCCTCCGTGAAGAGCGCAGCACCATTTACACAAATGACAGGGCATACGATGCCTGCTTCATCTAAAGCGAACCTTGCTTCCACATAAGATCTTCCAGTAGCAATGATCACTTCCACTCCCTCACTTTGCGCCCTCTGGATAGCGTGTTTATTTTCCTCACTGACCTTTTGCATTTTGTTTAACAATGTTCCGTCCATATCAATCGCAATCGTCTTTATCAATTCAACCGGCTCCTTTTTTTCAATATAATCCCTATTTTAACCGAAAGGACGTGGATAAACACGTTTAACAAACCCGTATCTATTCTTGTGTGACTTCCGTCGTTAAAAAATCGTCTTATGTATATAAATAAACTGCACCTAATTAAAATAGGTGCAGTTTGTTTTCTTAATGCAGAATCGTTTGGCTATCGACATCTTGTGCCCGTTCAATGATCTGTTCTTGGATGTCTCTTTGAATGTCATCGATGGCTGTAAAGTCCATTGCTTTTACATAAATCTTTTCAAGTTCGTCATGCAGCTCTTTCGCCTTAGCCAGATTTGCTGTCGCTTCATTCATTTTTGTCCGGTACCTGGTGGAAACATCCTTTATCTGATCGGCATAAATTTCATCTGTTCCAGGCAGGATAGCTGTTTTATATATATCTATGATTTCATCACCTTCACAACTCGGGAAATATTCATGCGGTGATGTGCTGTCAAAAATGGCGATCCCTACCTCCCGGACGATTACCATGTCCAAGCTATGAGGATCGAATCCGCAATGATATACTTCCACATCAAAGCCCCTTTGCTCCGCAGCCTTTGCAATCTTCTTCAGCATCGTTGATTTACCGGAACCTGGACGACCCTTTAAAAAGTACCGTTTTTGTATTCCCTCAGTAATATTGGGGATGAAATCAACTGCACCTTTTGGTGTAGCTGCCCCTAAGAATCGGTGACGAACATCCGACTTCTTATTAAGGGTTATATCTCTATAAAAGCCTTCTATCAATTTATTGGTCAACCCATTCAATTTAGCGAAATCAATATTTGCTTTATAAATGTCTTCCCATTCATCATGTATCTTCAATGCTTCAGCAAATAGGGCATATGCCTTCTCGAAACTCTTGCTTCTCGCATTCGTCAATCTAATGATGGCCGCTCTTTCAGAAGCCAGCTGCTGGGAATTCCAGGCAGCCCCTAGATTGACATATTCCTCAATGGCCCCAGGTGCCTTCGGCTCAATCACATGCGGCGCGGTCCCATCCACGAGTCCGATTTTCAAAGCGGGAATGATCACTCCATCAATGGAATCATTATCGGACGAACAATGTAAATACTCGATGTCATAGTCTTTATCCAGCCATTCTTGGCCGATTTTTTTCATAATGGTCGATTTACCGGAACCAGGTCCGCCTTTTAAAATGAACAATCTTTCCAAACCTGCCAAATTGGAATCATATAAACTATAAAAACCTTTAGCCGTATTGCCTCCTGCGAAATAATGCATCTCTTTTCCTGTCACTTTCACACTCTCCCTCACAATACAGATGTGATCTTCAAGACAGCGTATGCAGAAATGAACTAATAGGTGAATGCCTACAGGTTAACAGTCTATTTTATTAGGGCAGCAGATTCCGCTTGTGTGACCTCCAGGAATTCTGACGGTTTTAACACGATCTGTGTACCGATCTTTCCTCCGCTTACGATGATTTCAGGCAGGTTTACTGCACTTTCGTCAATAAAGGTCGGGTATTGCTTTTTCATTCCGATCGGGGAACAGCCTCCCCGAATGTACCCTGTGTATTTTTGCAGATCTTTAACCGCAAGCATTTCAATTTTTTTTGCACCTGCGGCCTTCGCTGCTTTTTTCAAGTCCAGTTCGGTGGCTACAGGAATGACAAATACGTAAAGCTGCTGCGGTCCGTTATGGGTAACAAGCGTTTTAAAAACGGTTTCTGGCGCTTTTCCAATTTTGTCCGCAACAGTGATCCCATCGATTTTTCCGTCGCGGGCATCATAACTCATCATGCCATACTCTATACGTTTGTTATCAAGAATTCGCATTGCATTCGTTTTACTGGCTCCCATTGAAAATTCCCCTTATCGTTTTCTTCCATCTTACCATTTTAATTACCAGGCAAAAAGAAAAGCACAGTGCCTGATGCATCTGTGCTTTCCCTAAAGATCATTCTAAATGACGTCTTTGGAAATCAGCGATTCTCTTGTAGTCGCCTTCCAATTGCCTGCTCACGGATAAATAAATCGACATTAATTCTTCATATACTTTAACGTTCTCTTCGATCGGGATAAGTTCATTCGTTTCACCAACCATACCTTCAACCTCATCAAGGCTTTGGATTTCGCCTAAAGCATATAATCCAAGAACGGCTGCACCTAAGCTTGAACTCTCGAAGCTTTCAGGAATTGTCACGTTTTGATTGAATATGTCAGCCATGATTTGGCGCCAGAGCTTTGAGCGGACAAATCCGCCGCTTGCATGGATCTTCTCGGGGGCACCCGTCAATTCCTTAACAGCAAGAAGGACACTGTACAAGTTATACATCACGCCCTCCAGCACTGCCCGGACCATATGGTCACGAGTGTGATGAAGCGCCAGTCCGAAGAAGGAGCCCCTTGCATCGGCACTCCATAATGGTGCCCGTTCCCCTGCCATATACGGATGGAATATCAACCCATCAGAACCAGGTGCAATATTGGAAGCCATATCCGTCAGAATCTCATAGGAGTCCTGTCCCGAAGCCTTCGCTTTTTCGATTTCCACACGGCCCAATTGATCGCGTGCCCATCGGAAGGTGATTCCCCCATTGTTGACCGGTCCGCCGATTACCCAATGATTCTCAGTAAGGGCATAGCAGAATGTCCTGCCTTTCGGATCGGTAAGCGGTCGGTCACTGACGGTCCTTACCGCACCGCTCGTTCCGATTGTCACTGCCAGAACGCCTGGCTTGATTGCGTTTTGCCCTAAGTTGGCAAGCACACCATCACTCGCGCCAATCACAAACGGGGTACCAGCCTGAATATTCATTTTTGCAGCTAATTCCTCACTTATGCCTGAGAGGATATGCGTTGTAGGGACAAGCACCGGCAGCTTTTCAGCCCCAATTCCAGCAATGGTGAGTGCCTCTTCATCCCACTTCAGGTCATTCATGTTGAACATGCCCGTTGCAGAAGCGAGTGAATAATCCATCACATACTCATTGAAAAATTTATAGATGATGTATTCTTTAATTCCTATAAATTTGTCCGTTTCGTTAAAAATCCCGGGATGCTCATTTTTTAACCACATTATTTTCGTGATTGGGGACATCGGGTGAATGGGTGTTCCGGTCCTGTGATACAATTGCATCCCCTGTTCCGAAGCCTTCAGTTTCTTCGCATAGGCAACACTTCGATTATCAGCCCATGTAATGCTATTTGTCAGCGGTCTGCCGTCTTTACCCATGGCGATCAAGCTATGCATCGCCGAACTGAACGATATCAAGCCCAGTTCTTGCTTTTCTATCCCGCTTGCAATCATAACCTCGCCTATAGCAATGATGACCGCTTTATAAATTTCTTCGGGATCTTGTTCCGCCACGGAAGGGGTTGGACTGTGTAGAGGATATCCCCTCGAACAAGATTGGACAACCTCCCCCCCTTTTGAAAAAAGAACAACCTTCGTACTCGTCGTACCAATATCTATCCCCATCATATAACCTGAATGCCCCATATTTACAACATGCTCCTTTCTCTTAAACAATTGAATTCAATAGTAAGATTAGGATAAGTGAAACGACTGATATAATCGTTTCCATAACCGTACAAGACTTTAACATTTGTGCGCCTGTCAAACTAAATCTTTAGCGACATGGATCATAAGCTGCAACAGCTTCATCCACCCCGCTCGTGATCAATACAATTTAAAATGCTCTGCACGCCCCGATAACCAAGATGATGGACGCAGTTGGGACGAGGCAGGCGGACATGAATTGGATTAGTTCTTCTTTATTAAAACCTCTAGCGCATCCTAATGCCACAGAAATCATGGGGGCGATGATTGCCTTTCCAATGAAGGCATTCCAAGCAATTCATATGAATCTTCTGCAAACAAAGCACCAAAAGCCTCGATCAACAATAAAAAGACCGGCATTGCCATCATCTTTCCAAGCATGTTACCTAAACCGAAAATGAGTGCCAACTAACGAAGAGTATTACCTATCCCTATCTGAACAGCATCTGCAACATCCGGAATATCCATACCTGCGATAATCCCTAAAATGATGGAAGCGAGAAGTAACGCAATAAGTGGGGACCATTTCGCCTTGGCTATGATAACGATCAAGAGCAAACCATTGTTATGGCTAACAATCAATAAAAGTAAGATCTTAATGAAAAAAGCATCGAACCCGTTCATTTGAGAACTAAACTCGATGCCTGATTCAGTCATGAGAACATCATTCTCCAATGAAAAGAGGACCGGATATGTGCTTGATTTCTTTCTCCATATGTTCAGGATAGGCAATGAGGAAGCAGGTGGATGGTCCTGATGATTTTTCGATATCGACTTTATCACTTATATGCACAGAAACACCATCACCACTTTGATCCAGGTGCTTCCATTCATATGCTATCCCTTTTGAGCCGACCGGAAGTGCCTGAACGTCTTCCATTTCACATAGGCTTTTATATAAAGATAATGGCGCGACCCAATCTTGCTGTTCCATTACTTCTTCTCCAACGAGCGGCCTGCCGATCAAAGCGATTTTCCGTGAAGGATGCTGCTTTTTAACACGTTCGTTCACTCGCTTACCAATCACCATAAGACCAAGTGCTGATTGAAGAAGCGGCATATTACTTTCTGTGCTGCCAGTAATCGGAAGGTCCTCCATTCCCAATTCACCCAGCCCCTTTTTGACACCCCTGGTCAAGTCCCCCCAGGCTTCATCACCGCAGAAATTATTTAGAACGACGGATACGGGTCTTCCGCCAACTCCCAAACACTCCATGACGGCAACCCGAAAGGAATAATAGCCAACCACCTCATAAGGGACATGGACAAGGTCCTTTTCCTTCAGCCCGATACCGCCGCTATTATCACTAGAAACAATCAATGAATCTGATTCTGAAAATGGCAAAATCAACGAATCACTCATTCTACGAATCCATCTTTATAAAGCATCTTTTTCAAAACAGGCTCCAAGCGTGGCAGTAAAAGGGCAGCCAATACTACATTTACCGCAGTCGCTGCCGTTAATCCCGGAACCAATAACGTGTAAAAACCAGGGCTGATCAGAAATGCGAAAGGCAGGGCTAAAACGAAGGCATTACCGATAAAGAAGAGGAAAAATGCGCCTACTTTTTTTCCGTGTATATATAAAATGCCAAACATCCATACCAGGACTGCCATTTCGACCATGATCAAAAAGTGGAATGGCCCAAGCGGCATGCCGCCGATGAACGCTGAAATGATATGACCAAGCCCAGCTACTATAGCCCCCGATACCGGGCCAAGTATGACAGCAGCCAAAAGGGCCGGAAAACTATCCAAAGCGATGCTCCCTATCGGTGAAGGGATTTTAATAATTGCCCCTACTGCCGATAAGGCAATGAATATAGCGGTTGCACTAATTTTTCTTACGTCCATGTTTACTCTTTTTCCTTTCTTTTCCCTCCACGGAACACATTTGCGCTGCGGATATATTCCACATCTTTCACACCAACACGGAAATTGATCACACGTGCAACAGCAAAGAAGTAATCCGACAAACGATTTAAATATTGAAGTGATAATGGTGAAACAGCCGCACCCGACTTGATCAATGAAACGACCAATCGTTCTGCCCTTCTTGTAACGGTTCGGGCAATATGAATGGTTGCAGCCGCTTTTGAGCCGCCAGGCAGGATAAACTTTTCCAATTCCGGCGCTTCAAGTATGAAGGCATCTATCCGTTCTTCCAAATAGGTAATGGCCTCATCCGTCAGCTTTTGTGGGGCCTTCTCGGAAACGGTTGCCAAATCACCGCCGCAGTCAAACAACTCATGCTGGATTTTCTCTAGGTCGGCCAGTATATCCTTAAATATCGCTGGATCCAATTCTGTCACCGCTAGACCGATATAGCTATTAACTTCATCAACCGTACCATAAGACTCGACACGGATGTCATCCTTGTCAAGCCGACCTCCGATTACGCTTGTTTGGCCCTTATCCCCTGTACGTGTATAAATTTTCATCCCAATTACCTCCTCTACTTTATTCGCTGGTCAATTCCATACCAAATGATATCAACGCGCCTTGATATGGATGCTACATCTTGAAAGACCCATCCGCAGGCATCGCGCCATCTGCGATCTCTTGCTTCCATCGGCACTATGCCTTTGGTGATATCTGAACCGATCACAATGCAGTTACGGTCATCTCTTTCTTTCTCCCATATTCGCCAATCAGCCATGATTTCCTTCCATTTTTTTCGAATCGAATTAGAATCCATCTTTTCTGCATCTTGTTGAATCCATGCATCCAACCCTTGCAATACAACAGTCTTGCCTTGAAAATCAATCATTTCCGGCTCTTCTTTTCGATAACCGGATAGCCAAAGGACATCATTTTCCAAACCATACAATTGCTTTACCCATTTAGTTTTGCCATTATAGGCGCCTCCTGTAACAAAGTGCAGCGTTCTCCCCTCCTTAAGCTGTTCCGGTCTTCCCATATCAGCTCATATCCCCTGCCATGGGAAATCCTCCAATCAAAAAAAGACTTCTCCTGCGGGGCATAGCGAACCAATAAATCACGGATTACCCCTCCATGCGTCAAAATGGCAAACCGGCTCTCCTTACAGGCAATCAATTCGTTCCAGCCCTTATTAACACGCTCGGAAAATGCCGGATAACTTTCACCCCCAGGCACCAGTGCCTCCATGGGACGTTCCAGCCAATTAAGATAATCTCCATCTGCCTTCAACTCATGATACGTCCGTCCTTCCCAATAGCCGAAGTTCATCTCACGGAACGAAGGGTTTTTGACCGGAACTGCATCTGGAAACAGAAGTCGTGCAGTTTCCACACAGCGGGGCAAATCGCTGCTGTGAATTTTTTCATACTGTGGGTAAGAACCCCTTAAGTCCAATATTTCCTTTTCTCCTTCGGTACTTAATGGAGAATCCGTCCAGCCTAAATAGGCCCTTCGCTCATTTGCTACTGTCAGCCCATGGCGAAGTAGTGTAATAGCCACAATATCAGCCATAACCAAAGCTCAACCCCTTCCACGGACGCCCCCAGCACATCCCCCGTTATCCCACCGAACCAACTGATGACTTTACGTTTTATATAAACCAGGAAAATCATTGCAGCCAGGCACATGATGAAAAATAAGGTGACAAGCTTAAAATCGATTGTCCAGGCAATCGCCAGACTTACAAGGAGATATAGCCAATAAATGGGCAAACTGCTTTTCGTTACTGCACTTTGAAAAAAAGCGCCGAGCCCCTCCTTTTTAGCCAGCGGCATCCGGATGAGTAAATAACCCATCACACATTTACTTAAGAGCGGAAGGGCTATGATCAAGAAGTATGTCCATTCATTTACCCTTTCGACAATTTCATACATAAATAGAAACCGGGCGGCCAATAGGACTATGACGGAGATGACACCGAAGGCACCTGTCCTGGAATCCTTCATGATTTCCAAACGCCGCTCTTTATCCTGATAGGAAAAAAAAGCATCACTTGCATCGATCCAGCCATCAAGATGCAAACCACCCGTTAATGCCATCGTCAAAAACCAGAGGAAAAAGGCAATCGCAAGCGATGACAATGGGGTCCATTCCACTAGTGCATACAAAACACCGCCCAATATCAAGCCTAGCAAAAGACCTACTAATGGAAAGGTTTGAATGGCACGGTGAATATATTTCTTCTCCATCGGAAGCTGCTTCTTTATTGGAAAGACCGTAAAGAACTGCAGGTTAATTAAAAATCCGACCACTCCGCTCATTCCTGCATGCACCCTTTCTTCCGCAATGGAATTCCCGCTTCGACAAGATAGGCTTCATCGGCCTGCTCGACGATCGTTTGATGAAGCAGGCCCAGTGTTTTTCCGTATAAATGGAGGAAATCATCCTGGAAAATCGGCTCCTGCACCAATTCATTGCTCACGACAATTAAACAATTGGATTGTTTTCTAATCTCATTGATTCCGGTTATTATTTTTGAAAAAACGCTATTTAAGAATTCTTCTTCAAGCGGAAGGCCAGGGCCGAATAGCTCGTTATCAAGCAGGGTTGTCAGACAATCGAGCAGAATTATGGAATCCTGATCAATATCCGCCTCTATTCTTGTAATATCCGTTGCGTATTCGGAGGTCTTCCACGCAATCGGGCTGCTTTCCCTATCTTTCCGGTGCCTAAGGATGCGTTCACCCATCTCAGCGTCACTGACTCGGCCACAGGCGAGGTAATGCAAGTTCCCATCCATCTGGAGTGCATACTCCAAGGCTTTTCTTTCTGCGAAGCTGCTTTTTCCTGAACGGACACCCCCGGTTATAAAACAGAGCCTTGCTTTCTCCACTGTCTTACCCCCTCCATCAGTGCTTCGTTATCATGTTCACTCTTCACTGCAAACCGAAGCCACACTCCGTCCAAACCCGGAAAATTATTGGTATGGCGCGGTACGATTCCTTTTTTCAGCAAAAAGGGGAAAAGGGATAGAGATTCATCCTTCACCAAATAAAAATTGACTGTGCTAGCGGAGACATTCAACCCTTGCTCCTCATAAAACCGGAATAGTTTTTGCTTTTGCCAGGCAATATAGTCTCTTGTTTTTCTCATATAGGCTTCTTCCGCAAGACAGATTTTCCCCACTTCAAGCGCCACGTGGTTAACGCTCCAATGCGGTTTATAATTTCTTACCCGTTTTATGATGTCAGGTGACGCAAGCAAATAGCCTAGTCTCAAACCGGGGATTGCAAAGATTTTAGTCATTGATCTTAGTATGAGTAAATGTGGAAATGCATTGATTAAAGAAGCATAACTAAAGGCATCTTCCGTGAAATCATAAAAAGCCTCATCCAATACAACCAGGCAATCCGCTTTTTGGCATTCAATGATCAATTCCCTAACTGCATCCCGCTTAAATGAAACACCCGTCGGATTATTAGGCGTACATAAGAAAATGGCAGCATATTCGGGTAATCGGGGAATCAATCGTTCCAAGTCCAATTGCCACCCAGGAGCATCAAGCTGGTGAAAATCGACCTTACATCCTGCTGCCAAACAAGCTTCAGCATATTCCGCAAATGCCGGCTGAATGATTAGCACCCTTTGATTGGCTAATCCGTTCGCTACCAGCATGATGATTTCAGCACCACCGTTCCCCATCAAAACGGAATGCTCAGGAAGTGCTTCTTTTTTTGCAATGGACTTTGTCAGTTCAATGGCATGCGGGTCTGGATATTGAAGGATTCCTTCGAAAAACCCAAACCACTGTTCCTTTATGCGTAAAGGCGGACCCAATGGGTTGATGTTAGCACTGAAGTCGAGAACCGATTCAGGCATTTCGATTTCCAGCGCTTCATAAAGATAATGAGGATTAGAGCCATGAGAAGGTAATGTCAAGAATAAGTCCCCCTAGCCATAGCATCAGCAGAAATAGAAAAGATGACCGATGCATGATGGTAATCGTTTGTGGTATATGTTTTGCTTCCAATCGAACAAGCGGAACTCCCATCCTCGCACGGTCGGAAACAATTCCTTTGTACATATTCCGGCCACCAAGCTGTATTCCCAAAATGGCAGCAACGCCTGCTTCACACCACCCGCTATTCGGGCTTGGATGTTTTTTTGCGTCATTGAATAATATCTTCCATCTAGCACCAAATCCATGATAGCGGGACTTTGAGCTCAGTAACATCAGGAAACCGGTGAGGCGGCTGGGAATCCAATTCACGATATCATCGAGCTTGGCTGAAGCCCAGCCGAATTGCCCATATTTATCATTTTTGTACCCTACCATGGAATCGCATGTATTAATCGCCCTATACACCATAGCGAGCGGCGCACCGCCGATAGCTGCCCAAAATAATGGCGCTGTAATCCCATCACTGGTATTTTCCGCTACAGTTTCCACGGTGCCCCTGACGATTTCGGGTTCATCAAGATCAGCCGTATCACGGCCAACGATATAGGAAAGCTTTAGCCTCGCTTCAGGAAAATCGCGTTCATTAAGCGGAAGGCAAACATCCATCCCAGCTTGCTTCAAGCCCTTCTGAGCTATCGTAGTAGAAATGACCACAGCTTCCCAAAGGATACCTGCAAGCGGATGGATTAGATAAGCCAAATAGACGGTAAGACCTGTAATCAATAACACCGCCGTTAGGACGATGATCAACATGAAGAGTCCTTTCCGTTTCTTATATGCCCCTTTATTGAATGCCAGATCCAACTTGCTAATCATCGTTCCTATCCATTTGACTGGATGCGGCCAACTTGGCGGATCTCCAATTAATAAATCAAGGAAGAACGCCAGCGTAACCGCAAAAAGATGATGATAAATCATAATTCCTCAATCCGTTTCCGATTATTCGTTAAGGCTTCCACTGTACAATCATATACACCGCGACTGATCAGCTTCCCTAACGGAGTAATGGTGCCTGCATATTGAAGCTTTGCCCCTCTTTGAGCAGCCGCGATTAAAATGCTGTCAGTCGACGTTCCTGTTGCACATGTATTTGTCACCTTATCCAGTACATGCAAATCATGAAGGGCTTTTACTTTTGCCTCGGTAGCAGTAACTATACTGTGGATGAAAGCCTCTTCTGCCAAATGTCCATTTACGAATATCCATGTATTTATCGTTCCCGGAGCGGAACTCCAAGAATGCCGGTCAGCTAAAGAAGCGTCGATGGCATTTCCTACACCAGCCGTCACGATAATGAAAACAGAGAAATCTTCAGCTCTTAAAAGCTTGAAAGCAACCGTATCGAGAAAGACAGCTGTCATCATCCCTACCGTCTCCTGAGGTTCAAAACCATGAGCCTTTAAATACTCGGCCATTTCAACATGATGATCCTCGCAGTCATAGCCATGATGTACGTGCCTATTCACAAAATATTTATGCCAGCCCGTCCCCGAACCAGTCACTCCGGAAGACATCGTTCTAAGCGGGATCGGCGAATCCAATTGAATCATCTCAGGTCCGACTGTCAGATAGGATTCATCAATTTCCAATGGAATAGTATCATGGCCATGCTTTTCCGGAACGATGAACATCTGCGGTTTCGGAAGGGCGGGATGTGGATGTTTTTCGATCGTCGTATGATATACACCCTGAATCCGTTCCTGTTGAAGCACTTCATTCGGCACATCAACAACCTGAATTTTCCCTTTCTCAAGCAACATCAGCCGATCACAATATAACCCAGCCAAATTCAGGTCATGGAAAATTGAAATAACGGTCAAGTTCTGCTCTTTTGCCATTTTCCTCATTAAATCAAGAAGGTCTTTTTGATAGGAAAGATCCAAGTGATTCGTAGGTTCATCCAAAAAAAGGATTTCGGGTTCTTGGGCAAGTGCCTGTGCCAGCAGGACCCGCTGCCTCTCCCCTCCTGATAATCGTTCAAAATGCAGATCCTGAAAATCGGCTACGCCCGTTTGTTCCATAACCCGTTGGACAATCGCTTCATCATCTGCGGACCAACTATGGAACCAACCTGATTGATGGGCATATCGCCCAAGCGAGACCGTCTCTTTTACTGTATAGGAGAAAGCTAATGAGGAATGTTGAGGGAGCACAGCAATGACCTGTGCAAGTTGTTTTGACGAATAATCCTTCAAATCCCTACCTCTTATCCGTACGCTTCCGCCCTTATAATCGAGCACCCCGCTAAGCATACCTAAGAGCGTCGTTTTTCCGCTGCCATTAGGACCAAGAATCCCGAATAATTCTCCTTTATGTACATCAAAAGAGACAGAGTCCAAAACAGCTTTGTTGTCATATCCACCTGTTAACCCTTTAACTTCAAGCATTCGTTTTTACCCTTCTCTCCGTCTCTTTAATAAAATCAGCGCAAATGCAGGTGCCCCGATAAGTGAGGTGATCACCCCGATCGGCAGTTCCGATGGGGCAATGACCGTCCGTGCTACAAAGTCTGCCAAAATTAAAAATCCGCTTCCTATCAGCAATGACAGCGGAAGCAAATGTTTATGATCAGGTCCCCATATCTTTCGGACAAAATGAGGAATGACCAATCCTACAAAGCCAATCGCCCCTGAAACGGCTACCGCTGCCCCTGTCAATGTCGAACCGGCTATCAAGATCCACATTTTCCGCCGCTTAACATTCACACCTAAGTGTTTTGCCCGGTCTTCCCCGAAAGTCATCGCATTCAATTCGCTTGTATTCATGATCAAGATCAACGAACCAATGATAAAAAACGGCAAAATGATTGCAATATAATTCCATCCGCGCATTGAAACGCTTCCCATCAGCCAGCCGATGATTTGTCTTAATTCATCACCCGTCAGCGCAATCATCAATGAAATGAAGGCACTTAAAAACGAACTGAAAATGATTCCCGTTAAAATGATCGTTTCCACTTTCATCGATCGATCCATTTTTTTTGCAAAAGTCAATACGCAGAGCATCGTGAGCACTGAGCATAAAATGCTCAATGCCGGAAGAGTGTATAAACCGATGAACGGCAGTGATATATTCAAGAATATTGTCAATACGGCGCCGACCGATGCTCCTGATGAAATACCTAATGTGTAAGGATCAGCGAGCGGGTTCCGGAGCAGCCCCTGAAATGCCGCACCCGCAATCGCCAGCGATGCCCCGACCAACCCCGCAAGCAACACACGCGGCAAGCGGATGTTCATCACGATATTCGTCAGCATCACATCCGGATCAGCGGAAATCGGCAAATGAAAGATCTCCTTGCCGATTATTTGTAAAAGTACGGGAATCGGTACTGACACCGAACCAAAGGAAATGCCTACCGTCATTGCGAATAACAAAATTAAAAACGCAATCAAATAGGCAAACGTCCATTTAGTTGTTAAATTGGTTCGGATAGACTGATTTGGCAAGTTCCTCTACTCCCTCTATCAAGCGTGGACCGGAACGGGTCACCAAGTCAGAATGGACATCAAAGACTTGGCCATTCTTAACAGCATTTACGTCTTGCCATCCTTTTCGGCCCTTCACTTCATTTGCTGAATCTTTCGTATAATAACCATAAGTTGTAATGATGACATCAGGATTTGCAGCAATCATCGACTCTTCATCAATCTTTGCCCAACCGTCCAAGTCAGCAGCAGCATTATCCGCTGAAATAATAGTAAGCATCTCATTCATGAAAGTATTTTTTCCCGGTGTGTATATTTCCGGTGAAGGCGAAACTTCCACTAAAACGGTCTTCCTATCCTCTTCCTTTACGGATTTGGCCTTTTCCTCGATATCCTTAAGCTTCGTTTTCATATCCGCAACGATTTCGTTTGCCTTGTCATGTTCACCCGTTGCCTGTCCAATCATTTCAATAGACTCATAGACTTGGTCAAAGCTTTGTGCATCATTGACTACGAGGACATCTATTCCAGCATCCTTAAGCTGCTGTAAACCCTCATTCGAATTATGGGCACTTGATGCATGGGCAAGAACAAGGTCAGGCTTCATGGAGACAATCAGCTCCGTGTTCATTTCCATTCCGCCAACTTTTTCAATTTCTTTCGTTTCTTCCGGGTAATTATCATTATCGGAAACACCAATGACCTTTTTACCCAACCCAAGTGCAAAGACCACTTCCGTATTACTTGGTATTAACGAAACGATTTTCTTCGGTTTTTCTTCTATCGTTACTTTTTCCCCAGTTGCATCTTTAATCGTAATCGGGAAAGCTTCGTGTTGAGCATGTTTCGTTTGCTGCTTTTCTTTTCCTTCATCAGTAGCTCCACTGCAGCCGACCATCATGCCTGCAGTAAGCAACATCAACAATATCAGACCAAAAATTTTCTTCATTTTCATTCCCCACAATCTTTTTATTTAATTTCTTTCACCCAATAATCCCGGAAGATGCCCCAAAACAAAAAGCACCTCCCGTTAAACGGAAGGTGCTTGTATGGCAACAATATCATTACGGACTTCTTAGGGTCTGCCACACACCTTCCCATCCGCGTAGGTTACAGGTGTACGAATTTTGGCAGGTCTCCTGGCTCATGGTCATCGTCAACGGCACCTTCCCATATTTCATACAGTGGTACACAGCCGTCAGCTCCCATATACAGTGGCGGGACCGCGCTGGCATTTCACCAGCTTCCCTTTTAAGTCATTACGACACCAAATCGTTCATATGTATATAATTTTCATTGCCTTCATTATACACCATGTAAGAATCGATTATTATATGATTTTTCTGAACAGGTTCGAAATGACCCTTCCACACTCAATGATTTGAAGCATTTTCAATCAACGAAGCAAACCCATCGACTGATAAACCGGGTGAAATCCGAACTCGATGCAAGGCATGCATCCCTTGTTCCCTTGAAGCTCCCCCAGGTTCGGTAGTGACTGCCATCTTGTATCCGGCTTCATCTGACAGCCTGAGAGTCTCTTCGTTATACCGGCCAACCGGGTAGGAAAGCACTGTCGTGTCCTGGTCGAGAATACGGTCGAATAGCTTCTTAGACTGGACCATTTCAGCTTCTTGCTGCTCTGCCGTCATGCGGTTCAGCTCCAAATGGTTGATAGTATGGCTTTCGATCGAAATCCCATTCCTGCTCATCTCCATCATTTGATTTTCAGTCAGGTGATGACCTTTATCAATGGACTTCCCGATCATGAAGACAGTTGCTTTCATATCATTTTCTTTTAATATCGGGAAAGCCTCCGTGAAGTTATCTGTATAGCCATCATCAAAAGTAAGCCAGACACACTTCTCACTTGGCATCCGATTCTCGGTTAAAACGAGGAATGCCTCTTCAGGAGATAATGTATAGTAGCCATTCTCCCGAAGCCAAGCCATCTGTGACCGGAATTCCTCACTTGGAACCCGAAGGCGATTACCTTCAGAAATGCTGTGATACATCAAGATTGGAAGCTGGACGGCGGGCTCGGCCGTTATCCAGTCTCCCGTATCGATCTGGCCCTCCAATTCCTGCCCTGCCCCATTATCCGCCGCTTCGACCACTTCGATGTCATCTTCCGCAATCGGTGCAGCTGTCTTTGTGCCTATACCTTCTAAAATCTCTTGTGAGCATGCAGGTAAAATCAAAATCCCCAGCAATGCAACCATCCTTAACACTCTATATTTCCCCACTATCATTCTCCTAATTTTTTATAGTAAAATAGTACCAGAAAACTAGTGATTAATAAAGTATTCCATTAAATGAAAAAAGGGAAAGACGAGAGCTTAGTGACCTGTTAAGCATTTATGAGGATTTTTTTTCATAAGTATGTGCTATTAGCTTGAAAAGTTTGCCTATAAGAAATATAATAAATAAGTCGTCGACTTTTTTATATGTCCCAGTAGCTCAGCAGGATAGAGCGACAGCCTCCTAAGCTGTAGGTCGTAGGTTCGATTCCTATCTGGGACGCTAACTAAAAACCCTGTTACAATGCGGTTCTTCCGCGTAGTAACAGGGTTTTTTTCTGTGATTTATGGGGCGGTTAAACAAGTTCATAAAAAAAATCCGAGCCCTGTAAAACACAGAACTCAGATTTTTTATATACAGATAACCAATAGACCCAAACAAAACTCCCTTTAGCTATACTTACTTTCTATCTAAGCCTATCTCGTTGATTTTTTCATCAAAAATAGGTCCGAAACTTTCAGAATAAGTATTCGTTAAATGCCTATTGTCCCGGTAAATTATAACATTACCAATAATGGGCTGAAATTTACCGTTCACTTTAAAGTAATCTGTTAAGTCAATTTTATGCAATGATTTATTCTCTTTTTCAAATTGTCTCCAAAAGCTTTCGTCTTTCTGATTATCTACTGAATTCATTTTTTTTGTTGTTTCATCTATTCCATGTGTTTCTAATGATTCCAGTACATTAAAACTATATCTTGGATCATCACGAACCGCTAACACTTCAATACCATATTCATCTTTAACATACTGCAGCTGATCAACCATTTGTTGTTGTATTTTATTATTAGGTGAATCAGAAGCTGTGGCGTGAGAAATGACAAGATCTACATCTGAATCCTTTAGATAATCGAGAACATTATTGACCCAGATACCTTTCAAATCATCATCCGCATAACCTGTTGAAAAACGTGTACCTGAACGAGTCATATTCAATACACGATAATTATCATCTTTTGTTGCTTCTAAAATGGCACCTAACCAATGCTCTGAATGGGAACTGCCGATCAGGGCAATTGTAGCATCGTAATTTTCAGTTTCGCCATATTCCCCAATTTTCAAGTCACTTTCCTTCAACCCTTGGTTACTGCCGTCCAAATGCGATTGTGGTAAATCATCAAAGACTTCAGAATATGATGGAATTGGTTCCTGATCAGGTATATCATCAGGGTTTTTTACAGCTAACGCTCCTGGATAATTTTTATCGTTTATATTATTTTCCAGCCTATTTTTATCTATATATACTCCAATTAAAAGCGATGCAATCAAGAGTACATTCACACTGCCCATTATCCCGAGTCTCTTGAATGAGAATTTGTTGTCCTTTGAGCTTCGGATTGGTTCTTCTATATATCGAGTCATTAAAAAAGAAAGGGCAATTGATGAAATGATAATAAGAGTTCCGACGATGAATCCTGGAGTTTCTTGGACATTATAACGATAGAACTCCAATAATACCCAATGCCACAAGTAGATACCAAAAGCGATTCCACCTAGCTTCACCATTACAGGTGAACCTAAAAAGCGTTTGACACCATATTTTGTATCGCGTGTACCAGACAAAACAATGAATAATGCGCAGGTCATTGGCCATAAGGCAATATAACCCGGAAACATTTCAGATACATTGAAAACTATTCCCGTTAAAATTAAACCGATTAACCCAAGCCACCCTATCACTGTTGCTATATATTTATTTACCTTAATTGATGATAAATTGATACAGAGCAAACTGCCTAAAGCAAATTCCCACACACGTGTCATCGTTATGAAATAAGCCCATGGCTGATTGACAGAGGTTAAATATATGGAATATATAAAAGAAGAAACAAATAATATTCCTAAAATCGTATTAATTAATGTTT